>JAJDEH010000209.1 GCA_029259935.1 Planctomycetota bacterium | reverse complement strand
CATGTGGTGCATGCTGCTAACGCGGATTTCGCCGTCGCCATAAACCCGCTCCATCAAGGTCCCCGGCACGACGTCCAGCGTGTGGCGATGAGACGGATCTTGTGGATCCTTGTGGGGAATGGCTTCCGGCAGATCTTCGGGCAGGTGCAGGAACAGATTGCCGCCGGCCGTGATATTCAAAAGCTGCAGACCGGCGCCGATTCCAAATGTGGGAACTCGTCGCTCGGCCAACTGCCGCGCCAGCGCGCGGTCGAAGGTTTCCCGTCGTTCGTGCATGGGACGAACGGTTGGATGCAACATGAAACCGTCGCGTCGCGGGTCGAGGTCCGCCCCGCCGATCAAAACGAATCCATGCAGGTTGTCCAGAACGCTGTTGACGTCGTCCTCATTATCCATTGGAGGAACGACGACTGGAATTCCGCCCGCCGCGAGGACGCAGTCGTAATACCCAGCGGAAACATAAGAAAAAGCAGCCGTGTCGCGATTCGCGGGTCGATAATCGGCGTTAATCCCAATCAACGGTTTAAAATGCATCTGACTCTCCCTTTTCAGACACGCCAAAATCTGGCAGTGGTTGGCTAAAGCCAAGGTACGACATCTTGATTTGGCGGCGTGGATGGATTCAGCCAATTGAGCAGGTACACCAGATTCCACATGACGTGGCTGTACGGAACGTGCAGAGTGCGAATCGCGATGAGTCAATGAGAACTCGGCGAACTATCGACCCTGACTGTTCGGCGATACAAATTGGAGGGCTGCCCGCTGAATCCGCCTGTCCTAGGCGCGCGGCCAAAAAAGTCTTTCAGTACCTTGAGCATCTCCGTGCGATGCCGTTGTCACGATCTGTCGGGAAGAGCAAATCGAGGGGCAGTGTAGTGGTACGGGAAAAGCAAACAACACACCGGCGACATTTTGTGGGTTGACCCCTTCGCGCCACCACATCGTGTGCAAGCAAGGACTGCTAGCGTGAGCGTGTGGCAAAGGGCTTCGAGTTTTCGATCGGATAACAAGCCGACATTGCACAGAGCCGATCTCGGTGAGTTCTGGCGCGATGGAAGGATGGATCGGGTCATGGCGTTTTCCCGCACTATTGCGTTGTTTGCAGGAACCTCCAGCACCGACAGTGTACGACTGCCCCTGGGCGCCCGCGGCGGCACGCCCACGTACACTGCGGTGGTGCTGGGGTCCAACAAACGAACTGGCCGTTACGCTTCGGTGCAAAACCAGCGGATCGTTTGAACAAGTTGGCCGCTGTTTAAGGGGCCTTTGGCAAGTTCCACACGGCACAATTCGCAAACACGCTGAGTTACAAGTTGGACGAGTGAATCTCGGTCTAGTGAGGCATCTTGGGCAGCTTCGTTTTCGGCCAAAGCCAAGACTCCCCGAGACAGCCGACTGGTCGCCTCGCCTTCGCGAATCACTCGTCGCACGATCCTGCTAATCGATCGTTCCAAATCTTGTGGTGAAAATCCCATTTCTATTCTCTCTCAATTCTTTATCTTGAATTTGAATTAAAAGCTGGATGAGTTACAGGAATACTTCGTAGACATCGGACAGCAGGGTGCCCGCATCCTCTGCCTGGCCACTGACCATGGATCCACTTGTTGCTCCTGGTAGCGTCGCTTCAAAAGAAAACTGACCGTTGCTATCGGCCTGAACGTCGGCATGGCCGGTTAGCAGGCCGCCAAAGCGGACCGTCACCGACGGCAATTCGTCCGTCGCCGTTCCCGAGATGGCCCAAGTGTCGCCGTCAACGTGAGTTGCCGTCATCGTCACCGACGGGGCACTGTTCACGACTTGGATCGACACGACCGCGACGTTGGATTCCCCTCCGTCATAATCACGAACCGTGTATTGAAAGCTGTCGCTGCCCGAAAACCCCGCGTTCGGCGTATAGGTCACCTGGCCGGTTTGCGAGTTGATGCCAAGGCTTCCATTGGAAACAGAACTAACGACCGTAATCGTGCTGGGGTCCAAGCCAGAATAGACGGAATCGTCGTTGGACAAGATGTTAATCCCCACCGCTTGACCCATGGGCGTATCCGCTGTGTCATCGTAGGCGACCGGTGGATTCGCGGCCAAGACAGTCACCTGAACGGTCGCCACATTCGAGACGTCCCCCAGCGAATCCAGAAAGGTGTAGGTGAAGGAATCCGATCCACTGAATCCTTGGTTCGGCGTATAGCTGATCATGCCGGAACCATAGTCCGTGACCATACCGTTGCTGGGATTCGATTGAATCGCCACGGAGTTGTAGTCGATCGATGCGAGTGGCGCATTCACAAAGTCGTTGCTCAATACATAAGTGTCCACGGCATTTTCGAATGTCGTGATCGCTACGTCGTCGTAAGCGGTCGGGTCGGTGCCATTGAGCATGGCACGGGATTCGAGTTGCTCGATGCGTCGATGGAGTCGTCGCGAAGTGGGTGTCTGACTAGTGGGTCTCTTGGGTGACTTACGACTTGAGTTCAACCATCTTGGAAACGGAAGCATCATCAATTCTCCCTCGGATGCAATTCCCTTGGGAACTGATCCTCAACTAAAGTGAAGACGTTTTTGTTCGTCGATTTCAGAGCGGGTAACCACGAGTTGCGCGCAGGTGCATACGCCGACGAACAGGGTAAAAACGCCTCGGACCGGAACACAAACTTGGTGCGTGTTCAGAGACGAGAGCGTCACTCAACTAGGATGATTGAAGACCTAGAGTGACGCGAGTCTTGAAGGAACCAGTCCACTCATATTAGAAATCGAGAATGGCGCGCAGTTCCGGACACGGCGGTCGCAAAAAACTTAGAAAACGGAATAAACGTCCGCGACGGGCCGCCAGCGACCTAAGGAAGGGGCTGACGTGGGATGAGATAGATCGGTTCCTCGGTCCCCGCCAGAGGGTCTAGGAACCTCTGTAGCGGGGCCGGATTCGGATTGGCGAGCCGGGGGGTTTTGAGCATCGCCATGTACTCAGCGTTGCCCTTCAGTTGTGGATAAAAATCGGCCAGGTGTTCCATTTGAGAGAGGGGAACGCCGGCTTCAAGCGACTTCTTGCAAAAGTGCAGCACCGGCGCGAGATCTTGCTTTCGAACATTTTTGGCACCCAACACGCTGCAGCGACGGGCATGGACATATGCGGCCGTCCGATAGATGCTCCCTTGGCTGGCGCCGCCCTCAATTGCCTTACGGATTCTGACCGCCGCTCGATCCAGATTCTTCAGATCCGACTCATTGCCCGTTCCCGACGTTGCTTGCAGGCCGAACAGAGCAAGGCGATACCAACTCGCGGCGGGTACCGGTTCGTATTGCGCCGCCTTTTCGAAGTAGCCTATGGCGATTTCTGTTTCGCCGAGTTCCACGTGGCAGTAGCCTAGGTTGTTGTAAATCGCGGCGTTGACGACTCCCTGCTTCTCCGCTTCTTCAAATCGTATCTTGGCCAGAAGGAACAACTTCTTACTGTTATTTGACAAATACTCTCTATTTTCTGGGGCAGCTTCCGCATTTTCTAGCGTCTGCTCCCAAGCGGTCATGGCCGCAAAGTACCCCAGGCTGGCCGAGAGCCGGCCATCGATCTTCATGGATTGATCCTTGAGCAGTCGCTTTGCTTGTTCGAAATCCCGTCCTGCATCGCTAATGCTGCCGCTTCCTAAGTTGGCCCGGCCGCGCCAAAACCAGAGATTAGGATTATCGGAATCCATCGTGATCGCTCGGGAATAATACAGCGAGGCCCGTTCGTAGTTCTCGCGCCGATACGCATCATGGCCCCATTCGGCCCAGTCGGCCAGCGCGTAGCCTGTTCCCGTCAGGGCCGCCGCACCTGAAAAAAGCAGGGCCGTTCCAGCCAGTAACCGCCGCCGCGACCGCAGCCAGCGCAGGGCACGTCGTGCCGGTTTCAACTGCTGTTCTAATTGTTCGGCAACAACTTGCATCGTCGGCGGACGCCGTGCGGGATCGAATTCCAGGCAGCGTTCCACAATCCGTGCAATGCCCGCGCCCACCGCGGGATCTTGTTGCAAAAGAGAAAGCGGACCCGATCGTTGCCGCTGGTGCAACAGTTCGGCCACCTCCTGCTTGGAGGCATCTGGAGGGAGTTCGCCATAGGGCAGTTTGCCCGTCAGCAGTTGATAGATCGTAACTCCATAGGAAAAGACATCACATTGATGGTCGACGCGAAATTCCTTGTCGTTGGGATCGGCAATCGCACGCAGTTGTTCGGGGGCCATATAGACGATCGTCCCGCGTACGTTTCCGTCGCCATCGTCCATGCGCGATGCAAGATTGAAATCGAACAGTTTGGCCCTGCCGGCCCGCGTAATCAACACGTTCGAAGGCTTTACGTCACAATGGCAATACCCGCGTCGGTGAGTGTAAGCGAGTGCCAGGGCGACCTGGCGGCCAATCTCGGCGATCGCTTCGGCGTAGGTCAATCCCTTCATTCCGTCGACATCTTGGGGGTCGCTTGTTTCCGCTTCCAATCTCGCATCCAAATGATTCGTCCGGGCGACAATGTCGGTGATCGCTTCCGCGCGGCGCGGAGTGTTCTTTTTGAAAGCACCCTGCACGACGTCCAGCAGCGTCGCTCGGCTCAAATAGGGCATGCAGATCGCGGTCAGTTCACTTGTCTGTACATGATGCACCGAAAAGACACGAACGACTTGCGGGTGCTGCAACTGCCCTAACGACTTGGCCTCGTCTTGCCCGAGAACACAGACCTTGACGACGACGAACCGGTCGCCAACCTCCGCCTGCGTTGCCAGGAACACTCTTGAGAACGCACCTCGCCCCAGTTCCTCGATCAGTTCAAAGCCGCGAAACGTGTCCCCGATGTTGGGCCAGTTTTTCGTCGCCGGATTGGTAAGTATGTCATCGGCATCCAAAAGCCGATGCAATTCGAGCATTTCCAACAAGGACTCTTGATGATCAGGAAATGCCTTGACGAACCGGCTGACGTCGACGGATTCGCCCGCTTCGATCTGGCGGCAGTATTGCTCGTAAGCCAAATTCACCACGGCCGAATCAAACTGCCGCAGTTCTGGGTGCTCTTCGAGAAGATCGGCCGTTTGGAACGTATGTCCCTTCGGCATGCGGGCAATTAATTCCGATACGAAACGGCTGGCAGTTTCCGAGTCGTATTGCTCACCCACCAGGGGTAACGCTGGCTTTAGGGATTCAGTCATTGGTCATTCGGTCGGCCAGTTTCTTCAGGACGCGGCGCACCGTGCGCTCATTGACGCCCGTTTTCGCGGCGATCTCTTCCAGGGTCCAGCCCTCATTTCTCAGTTCGACGATTCTTTGATGGTTGAGCGGCATTTGGTCCACTTCATCTTGGAAGGCCACCACGGTGCTGGGCGTGGGGTCTTGAGACGCCGGAGGCCGCATCTCGATGGCGGAACTGCTAACTTCCCGGTTGGTGGACCACGCCTTCGTCATCAGCCGCCGCCTGGTTTGGTCGATCACTTTGTGGCCAGCGACCGTCTTCAAAAACGCCTCCAAATCCTGGGGCGACTCGAAGCGAGAAAGTTCGTCGCGATGCGCGAAAAACGAAGTCCAAACCGCTTGGTAAAAATCGTCGGAATCGAATTGAGATCGAAGCTGCTGATTCAGACGGCGGCGGATTACGCGCAGTAATCCGTCACCATATCGGTCTAGGATTTCGCGGACCGCATCCTCGGACCCCGCCTTGACTCGTTGCATCAATTGGGAGAATTCAGAGCTAGTTTCCGCCACAGGAGCCACCCTCCCACACGATAGAGATGTTGGCCCGCCATTGTAACTAATCTACGCCCACACTCGATGGCAAAGTACAATTTATCCTATCGAGTTGTCTGGTACTTGATATTTACCTGTTTGTCTGCCCGAACGCGACGAAAGTGGTTCTGTACGGATAAATCACATGTATCATGAATCGTGGGGCATTTGAATCAAGTTCGCCAACCAGCCGAACACGAGTACCCGGCAACGTTGACGGCGGCAGTGAAGTTTGTCGGCTGTCCATTGAGAATGCCTCGGTAAACCGAAAAAATTGAAGATGTATGACTAAATTGAAAAAGAACAGAAAAAGGGAAGTCGTCCAAGAGAGCCGAAAATTCAGGCTTCACCCGCGGTTGATCCCCGTTTCGATCGTCGTCATCGGCATTTTGATCGGCGGGGGGCTGTGCTTCGCCGATTGGTGGATTTGTGTTCCTCAGGGTACGCAGGCAACCTACGTCGGACGCAATACGTGCGCTCGCTGCCATGAGCAAGAGGTCAGAGAGTGGACGGGATCTCACCATGATTTGGCGATGGACATCGCCACGCCGGAAACCGTACTCGGCGATTTTTCGGATGTTACCCTGGACCATTTCGGTATTTCCTCACGGATGTTTAAGCAAGACGACCGCTTCATGATTCATACCGAAGGACCAAACGGAAAGATGCGGGACTTCGAGATTAAGTACGTTTTCGGTGTGGAACCGCTGCAGCAATACATGGTCGAATTCGACCGGCCCGAAGACATGCCCGCAAGCGAGATTGCCCGTTTGCAAGTGTTGCGTGTTTCGTGGGACACCCGGGCCATGCGGTGGTTTTACCTCTCGCCTCCCGATGTCGATGAAGCGACCGACCCCCTCGATCCCGACGACGTGCTGCACTGGACTGGCCGATCGCAATGCTGGAACACGACCTGTGCGGATTGCCATTCCACCAACTTGAAAAAGAACTTCGACGCCGCCACCAAGACCTATCACACGACATTTTCAGAAATCGATGTAAGCTGTGAAGCCTGCCACGGCCCGGGCAGCACTCACGTCGAGTTGGCCGAAGCCAAGTCGTTGTTCTGGGATCGCAAGTTGGGCTATGGTTTGGCGAAACTGAAAGGTGAAAACAACGCGGAGCAAGAGATTCAGGCTTGCGCTCCATGTCATTCACACCGCCAAGTGATCCATCCCGGTTATCAGCCTGGCGCGAGCTTTCACGACTTCTTCCAAAATGCCAAGTTACATTCGCATCTGTACCACCCCGATGGCCAGATTCAGGAAGAGGTCTACGTCTACGGTTCGTTCACCCAAAGCAAGATGTATCACAAGGGCATTCGCTGTTCAGACTGCCACGATCCCCATTCGGTTCGCCTGAAGCACGACGGAAATAAGGTCTGCACGTCTTGTCACACTCACCCCGCGGCCAAGTACGATACAACCGCGCATCATCATCACCAAGACGGATCGACCGGCGCGCAGTGCGTCGAATGCCACATGCCATCGACGACGTACATGGCGGTCGATCCGCGCCGCGACCATAGCCTGCGCATCCCGCGGCCGGATCTGAGCGTCGAGATTGGGACGCCGAATGCCTGCACGCAGTGTCATCTCAACAAGCTGAAGTTGCCTCAAGAAAAGCGGGCCAACCTCAAACAGTACGCCGACTGGTTGCATGCGGCGGAAGAAGGCGATTTGGAGATCGCCGCCGAACTTGGCCACCTCAACCAATGGGCCAGTGACGCCGTCGCCCGTTGGTACGGCAAGGAGCGAAAAGACGACAAGCAATATGCGGCTGTGTTTGCCCGTGCCGATAACCCCGACGCGGAAACCATCACGCAGTTGCAGAAGATTGTCAAGAACCGCGGTTTGCCGGCGATCGTGCGTTCGACGGCGCTGTTCCATCTGGGGAATTCCGATTCCGCCGACAGTTTGGAAATCGCGATGGGTCAACTGAACGACCAAGATCCGCAAGTTCGCGCCTCGGCGGTGACGCGATTGGACACCGAAATACAGGTTCGGTCACGCAGAATTCAATTGGCACCGTCGGCATCCGCCGCAGCGCGTCTGTTCGAGCCGATCGTGGAACAACTGGTTCCGTTGCTCAGAGATCCATCACGAGTTGTGCGCATCGAAGCGGCCCGCGCCCTGGCCGGCATTCCGTCCGAACTCCGTTCGCGACTGCTGGAGAGCGACGATCGCAAAGCGTTGAAGCAGTCGTTGAAGGAATTGAAGGCGGGATTACTCTTAAACAACGATCACGCCTCGGCGCACGCCGTCATCGGCAGCTTGAATGAAATGTTGGGTGACATGGAAGCCGCAGTGGCGTCTTACAAGCAAGCGATCCACGTCGAACCAGGCGTGCCTGGACCTCGCAAAAACCTAGCCGCGATATACGATCAGTACGCGCAAGAAGAACGTCCAGGCAATTGGCAGGCCGAGGCCAAACGGCTGCGCGGTGAAGAACTCGGCCTGCTCGAGCGTGACGCACGCCTGGCGCCAGACATCGCCTCCGTTCAATACCAATATGGCCTCGCACTCTATAACGCCGGACAACACGAAAAGGCCTTGCTGACCTTGCGCAAAGCAAATCGACTCTCGCCCGACACGCCCCAGTTCGCCTTCGCTTTGGCCCTATTCTATATGGACAAGAAGCAGTGGGCCGAAGCGTTGCCGTTTGCGGAACGGATCGTGGAACTACGTCCTCGCAATTTAGAATACGCGCAGATTCTCCGTCAAATCCGTGCGAACCTGACGGGCCCGTGACGATCGCGACTTAAGAGACCGACTTGAGTTCCCGCGCCACCTGGGACAAGCTGGGCCTTTTTTCCGGAGCCGGATCGAGGAGTGAACTCAGCAGCGGCTGAAAACGCCTTGGGACCCGCGGAGGCAACGTCGTCGCGAGGGTCTCGGATCTTAGCCGCAGAATCATCTCGATTCCGGTAAGGCCCGACATGGCTTGCTGGCCAGTCAGTAATTCAAACAGAATCAACCCGAAGGCAAAACTATCGCTCGCGGTCGCTAATTGCCGCCCAAATGCTTGCTCCGGTGACATGTAAGCCGGCGTTCCCGCGATGACGGTCCCGCCGAGTTGCGGAACACTGACGACTTGGGTCTCCAAGACACTTCTGCTCTCGCTTGACTCGGGCTCGATCACCGCGTCTTGTTGCGCTGCAGGCTCGGAAAGGCGAGTCGCCAGTCCAAAGTCTAGAATCTTCGGCGTGCCTGACTCGCTGAGCATGATGTTGCCCAGCTTCAAATCGCCATGCACGATGTTCCGCTGGTGAGCGGCGGCCAGCCCAAGAGCAATCTCGCGGGCGATGTCTAGCGCGAGGTCTTCGCCGATGTCCCGCAAGACCACCTCGCTTAGTGGCCGGCCCGCTAGATATTCCATGACAATCAGTGGCAGGCCGTCTTCCTCTTCCACCGCGAAGACCGTGCAAATGTTGGGGTGGCTCAGCCCCGCCGAAGCACGGGCTTCGGACAGCAGTTGGTCGCGCGAACCATCGCCCGCCTTGCCGAGTACCTTCAAAGCAACCTGTCGCTCCAAATGCAAGTCCCAAGCGGCGAACACCGTGCCGAACGTGCCTCGGCCTAGCACTTCTCGAATTCGGTAGTGGCCCAAAACTCGGCCCGGCCGTAGCGCATTGTCGACGTCCAGGGTACCCTCGGCGGTCGTCCAGCTTGCGGGACAAAGACCACCGCTACGCAGTGCGTCGAGAACCCGAAGCACTTCGTCCGCGCTGCGGCCGACGCTCAGGTTGTGTACGACCGAATACTGCAGCACCCCGCGCGGGTCAATGACAAACAAGCCCCGTAAGGCGACCTGCTTGTCGTCCACCCAAACGCCAAACTTTCGTGCCGCCTTGCCACCTTCGTCCGCGGCCAAGGGAAAACGCAACGGGCCAACCCCGCCCTCCGAAGGCGAAGTCCGCAGCCATTCTTGGTGCAGTTCGATGGTGTCGACGCTGATCCCCAGCAAGTCGCAATCGCGCCGGTGAAAGTCTTCGATTCGTCCACTGAAGGCCGTCAACTCGGTTGGGCAAACGAACGAGAAATCGCGAGGATAAAAGACCAGAATCAGCCAGCGGCCACGGAAATCTTCTAGCCGCGTCAGAAACGCCTCGCCGTCGCGCGCCGAAACGGCGGACATTGAAAAACTGGGTGCAAGCTCGCCGACCGCGAGTACGGATTGTTTCGACACGAACGTCATCTCGCGGCACCGCCTAAATGGTCAGCACTGAGTCGCCCTTGGGCAAATCAAGGCAAACAGTCAGTTTGCGGTCGCTCCAGCGCCATGTGCCGGTCGCCAGCTCCGCTGCCTCGGCGACGCGTTTGAGCGTGACCGTTTTACCGCGGGCCAGCAGTGTCGGCGTTCTTGCTTCCTTCATCGGCATGCACAGAGTGAAGTTTGGGCAGGCAAAGGGAGCCGTCATGTGAAGGCGTCCGTTTTTGGTCGACAGCTTGGTTAGTTCCTTGGCGGCCCAGTAGCGGGCGATTTCGCTCATCTTCATCCACAGCGTTTGATTGCCGAAACGCTGCTTCAGGGAGATTACGACCTGTTGGAATTGCTCGAATCCCCGGTTCGTGCCGTTGCAATACATACCTGGCCAGTGGCACAGCATGACGGCCGGTTCACCGCGCTGAATCAATTCGACCATACGCCCGCTGGTGGCGTCGTCGTTGGCGTAGCGGTGGCCCTCGGGGGCGCGGTCGCCTTCCCAGCCGCCAAACCAGTCTCCGGTACCCGCAGGGACATTGACCGTCACCAGGGGATCATTCGTATCTGCTCCACGGAGATGTTCCAGCTTGGGCTGCGTGCTTTCTTGGCCGCCAATCACGTATTTGAAATAGTGCGGTAGTTCGGCGGCATACACGTCGCGGACTGCCTGCTGGACGGCCAGCGACAATTCTGGCTTGACTAGATTGCCAAAACCGCCCGGGGTGGTGATGCCTTCGCAAGGCAGATCGCAATTCTTCAGGATACGCAGTGCGTATGCCAGGTAGGCAGCCAGTTCATCCACGCTTTTCTTTTCGCGCGGGTAGGAATTTTCCATGGTCGCGGCACTAATCTCCTCCAGCGGACGACCTGTCTTGAGATCAATCACTCGAGTATGCGTGATCATCTCAGGGTGAATGTCCCAGTTGGGGACCATCAAATCGCGCACCAGTTTCAGGCTGGCCAACAGTTCCCGCCGTGACCAACCGGGCAGTTCACGATCGAGCCAACCGACACACGCCGGGTTGGGGACAATACTGTATTTGCCTTTGACTCCATGCTCGGCACACCACTCACCGAACTGCCGCACGAAGGCGTCGGGGATCTCGCGCGGCCAGGACTTCCAAGGCTTCTTGTAGACAGGTCGCTCCGGCCAAGCTTCCGCGAATTGCGGCATGCAGAAATGCCCCATGTTCACCAAGCAGGTCGAGTCGTCGATGACGAACGACAAGGGCACGCGACCGCGCGGATTGAGAACCTCGACCTCGGCTTGCGTGGGCTCGTCCTCTAGCGCGAAGGAAGACCTCGCCCCGATCGCCGTTAGTCCGGCACTGGCCCCGGTGGCTTTCAGAAAACTACGTCGCGACCATTGTTCCATGGCGATTCTCCCGGAGTCGTGGAATTTCGCCTATGTTCCCAGCTACGCCGCCCGCATGCAATGATCGACGCAGTTTTTCAAGAAGAATCCGTTCTGGCCAACTCGTCCACTCGTTTCAACAGGGTTGGTAATCGGAATTCGCCGTGCATCTGTTCCACTTGGCGAGCCGCTTGGTCCTGGTCCATTCCCGCAGCCGTAATGAACAGCGGTCGCTGGCTGTCGCCCCGCGTGATCGGCACGCCCGTGCTTCCTCGATAGGGCGATTTGGCCACTCCGACAACCACGATGCATCGTTCGAGTGACTCCCACAGATGGGCCCCCAGCCCTGGCTTGTCGTCCAGAAAGACGTAGCTGTCGACAACCGCGATGCGGACTGCCTCGTGGACCTTGTCCAACACGTCCAGCAGGCATTGCAGTTCGCGTCGATAGAATTGGCCTGGCTGGTACTCGCCGGGAATTTCGCGCACTGCGGTGTACTCAGAGACGGTGTCGCCGTCGGTCCAGTCCTGGAAGACAACCGCCGCCGCACGGGCCTTGTTTTCCGCTTCGATGTAATGAACGTCCAAGGCGACAATCATGGTCGTCGTAGGCTACTTTCAATGACAAGGCAATCCGCACCGATATCTGGCCACTGGAAGGCGACGAATTCCGGCAGCTCGACTGCCCGTTCCCGCACACTCGAAAATGTTATGATGAACAAACGCAGTCCCTCCAAGACTTGGCGAAACGCGCCAACTCCCATTCCCTCCGCTGACCCATGTTCACCCGGCAATGATTGAACCTTTATGGAATCCGACCGCTCGACAGATTGAACAAGCCAATCTTACGAAGTTTCTTCGCGCCGTTGGTGAGCGGCATGCGCGAATCATCGATTTTGAATCGCTTTGGCAGTGGTCCGTGGATGCTCCTGATGAGTTTTGGGCCGAGTTGTGGACATTTTGCGACGTGTTGG
This sequence comes from Planctomycetota bacterium, assembly GCA_029259935.1. The sequence continues at coordinate 2,028 of JAJDEH010000209.1, read as the reverse complement.
CCAGTCGCCGGTGGGACTCCGTACTGGACGACCCCCACAAAATGCCAGGAGCGACTTGGTTTCGCGGCGCTCGGCTCAACTTTGCGGAAAATCTACTGCGTTACGACGACGACCGTGAAGCGATCGTTTTTTGGAACGAGCGAGGCCGGCAGCAATCGCTGACGTATGCCGAATTGCGAAACCAAGTCTCCCGAACCGCCGCCGCACTGCGATCGGCGGGCGTGGTTGCGAATGACCGCGTGGCGGCCTTCTTACCGAACATCCCCGAGACGGTTGTGGCAATGTTGGCCGCGACCAGCTTAGGGGCGACGTGGTCGTCGACGTCTCCTGACTTCGGCCTGCAGGGGGTGCTGGATCGTTTTGGTCAGATTCAACCCAAGATTCTGTTCGTCGCGGATGGCTATCAATACAACGGAAAGCAGTTTGCGTGCCTGGAACGCGTGGCCGATATCGTCGGTCGGATTCCGTCGATCGAGAAAACGGTTGTCGTACCGTATCAGTCGTCAAACCCGGATGTGAGTCAAATCCCGCGAGCCGTGGCGTGGGACGAATTCGTGAGCGGCACCGACGACGCCGAGTTGACGTTCGACCAATTGCCGTTCGACCACCCGTTGTATGTCCTCTATTCGTCGGGGACGACGGGCGTGCCGAAGTGCATTGTTCATGGAGCGGGCGGGACGTTGATTCAACATCTCAAAGAACATGTGTTGCATGTCGATCTTCGCCGCGACGATCGAGTATTCTACTACACGACGTGCGGCTGGATGATGTGGAATTGGCTCGTGAGCAGCTTGGCCGTGGGTGCCACCGTGGTACTGTACGATGGGTCGCCATTCTTTCCCGGACCTGAGTTCCTCTGGGATATGGCCCAACAGGAACGGCTGACGGTCTTCGGCACCAGCGCCAAATATATCTCGGCGCTGGAAAAGACCGGGGCGGCACCGATCGAAACGCACGAGCTGACAGACTTGCGGACGGTGCTGTCGACCGGCTCGCCGCTGCTGGGTTCGAGTTTTGATTATGTGTACACAAAGATCAAACACGATGTCTGTCTGTCGTCGATTTCCGGCGGCACCGATATCGTTTCCTGCTTCGCCTTGGGAAACCCGATTGGGCCGGTGTACCGGGGCCAATTGCAAACGCGAGGACTGGGCATGAACGTGCGGGTCTTCAACGACGAAGGCCAGGCAGTGACGGCCGAGTCGGGCGAACTTGTCTGTATCAGTCCGTTTCCCTCGATGCCCATCTATTTTTGGAACGACGAGGACGGCAAGAAATACCACGATGCCTACTTCGGTCACTTCGCCAACGTCTGGCGGCATGGCGACTGGGTGGAACTAACCGAACAAGGCGGAATGAACATTTCCGGCCGGTCCGACGCGGTCCTCAATCCGGGCGGCGTCCGGATAGGCACGGCGGAAATCTACCGTCAGGTCGAACGGTTGGACGAGGTCCAGGAGAGCATCGTCGTCGGGCAAGACTGGGAGGGGGACGTCCGAATCGTGCTGTTCGTCAAGCTGCGATCGGATCATCCGCTGGACGAAGCGCTAGTTGGCAAGATCAAGAATCAAATCCGCAAAAACACCACACCGCGCCACGTGCCGAGCAAAGTCCTGCAAGTGACCGACATCCCGCGCACGATTAGCGGCAAGATCGTCGAGCTGGCCGTCCGCAACGTCATTCATGGCCGCGAAGTAAAAAACCAAGACGCCCTGGCCAACCCCGAATCCCTACGGCAGTTCGAGAACCTGGTGGAGTTACAGTCGCCATAGCCTTCGTGGTGAGCGGGATAATGTTGGCTCGATCGTTGGCTGATAATCACTAAAGCGATCTGGGGTTGCACCAAGTCCATAGTTCTGGCGAGCTACGACCGGGCTCATAAGATGATTCGCCTACTCGCTAGCCACGTTCGAGTGAAAAATCCGCTAGGACCACGTCCCGGACGGCGCTCGTCTTGAGGATTTTGTTAATCGAGGGAACCAACTCCGACTTGAGCCACTTCATGTGCGGTTCGGACAAGGCTTCGAG
>JAJDEH010000208.1 GCA_029259935.1 Planctomycetota bacterium | reverse complement strand
CGCCTCTAACTCCCGCTTGGCAAGGGGGAGAACTGTTTCCCCTACTTTTCCAAAGAGGGGCTAGGGGAGGTTCTTCGTCTTCCTTCGTCGCAGCCCTTGAGGGACGCTCGCCATGGAATTTGGGTCGCACGCAGGCTAGCTGAATTGATTGCTAAGTTTTCACCCGTGGTGTTTACTATACTGTCTGCAACCTTCCAAGAATAAGCCGGAGATTAGCATGGCGACTCGCGCGTTTTCCCTGATTCTCGTTTACTTGCTCCTCATCAACGGACCGCCCGCAATGACGGCCGAATTGGATTTTCGCGAGCAGGAGTTGGATACGCGGCTGAGCGTCGGTTACGCGGTGCGGCTGTTGGATATGAACGGCGACCGGCGGCAAGACATCGTGGTTGTCGACAGTAAACGAATCATCTGGCTGGAGAATCCCAATTGGAATCTGCACGCTCTGACCGACGATAAGTCCAACCGATACGACAACGTCTGTTTCGCGCCGGCCGATATCGATGGCGACGGGCGGCTCGATTTCGCGGTGGGGGCGGATTGGCAGTTCGCCAACACAAAAGGGGGCGGCACCATCAAGTGGATTCAGCAAGGCAAGAATCCGTCCGCCTTGTGGAAGTTTCACGACATTGGCGACGAACCGACCGTGCACCGCATGCGGTTCGCCGATACCGATGGCGATGGCCGCGAGGAACTGATCGTGGCTCCGCTGAAAGGCCGCGAAACGACCGGACCCAATTTCGCGGAAAATGGCGTGCGGCTGCTGTCGTATGAAATCCCCAAGGATCCTGTTCGCGGACCGTGGGTGCCAACGGTGATCAACGACGACTTGCACGTGGTACACAATTTCTGGCCGACCAAGAGGGGCCAGGACGGTCGGTTGGATTTGCTTGTCGTTAGCTTCGAGGGCGTGAGCTTGCTGGAGCGAGGAAAGAATGGCAAGTGGCAACAGCAATTGATCGGCACGGGCGATCAAGAGTCGTCGCCCAATCGGGGAGCCAGCGAAATCAAGGACGGCACGCTGGCGGCCGGCGAGCGCTATATTGCCACGATTGAACCGTGGCACGGAAACAAGGTCGTGGTTTACACCGAGCCGCCATCTGGCACGAAACTATGGCAGCGGCACGTTTTGGATGATCAGCTCAAATGGGGGCACGCGGTGTGGTGTGCGAATCTTGATGGTGACGCGGATGAAGAATTGATCATCGGCGTTCGCGACGACTTGAATGGCAAGGACGTGAACAAACGCCGCGGCTTGAGAATCTACGATCCTGAAAACGCCAGCCAAGGAAAATGGAAACGTTATCAGTTTGATCCGGGAAGCGTTGCCATTGAAGACTTGGCCGCCGCCGACCTGAACGGAGATGGACGGGTCGACATCGTCGCGGTGGGCCGGCAGACGCACAACGTGAAAATCTATTGGAATGAAACGAAGTGACTTTGGAGTCCGAGAATCAGGAGGTTGCCATGTCTGAGACGAATCGACGTACATTTCTTCGGAGTACGGCTGTTGGAGTGGCCAGTGCGTCGGCGCTCGCTTCGGCTTCCTCGGCGCGGGCCGCCGCCAACGATCGAGTCCGCGTGGCGCTGATTGGTTGTGGTGGACGAGGCTCGTCGGTCGGCGCAGGGTTTGCTCGCTTGGAAAATGTCGACGTGACGCATGTTTGCGATCCCGATCTGGCGCGGGCCGGGAAAGCCACTAAGAGTATGGCCGGAAATCCGCAGGCCTTGAAGGATTTCAGAATCGCCTTGGACGACAAGACCGTCGATGCCGTGATTGTCGCCACGCCCGATCATTGGCACGCGCCGGCCGCTATCTTGGCGTTGGATGCGGGCAAACATGTTTATGTCGAAAAGCCTTGCTCGCACAACGTCCGCGAAGGGCGGCTGTTGGTCGAAGCGGCGCGACGCAACAAAAAGAAAGTGCAACACGGAACGCAAAGCCGTTCGATGAGTTTGCTGGCGCATGGCGTGCGACTGTTGCGCGAGGGCGCGATTGGCGACGTGCTGGTGGCCAAGGCTTGGAACGTTCAAAAGCGTGGAAACATTGGCCATGCAAAGCCCGGCGTTCCACCCTCGGGACTGGACTACGACATGTGGGTCGGGCCAGCGCCGATGCTTCCTTACCAATCGAATCGCCTGCATTACAATTGGCACTGGTGGTACAACTTTGGCACCGGTGACACCGGCAACGACGGCGTGCACGAATTGGATATTGCCCGCTGGGGCCTCGGTGTGGAAACGCATCCCTCGTCGGTCTCGGCGGCGGGAGGCAAGTTCGCCTTCGACGACGATCAGCAATTTCCCGACACGCAGTATGTCTCGTTCGACTATCCGGGCGACGGCAAAGTCGGCAATCGCCGGCAACTGGTTTTCGAGATGCGCTTGTGGTCGCGCTATCGCCTGGAAGACATCGACAACGGCAACGCGTTCTATGGAACGAAAGGCTGGATGCTGCTGAGCAAGCGGGGCGTACTCAAATTGTTTGACGAGCGCAACAAGGAAATTCCGATCAAGGGCGAGGCACCCAAGTTGGTCAGCCATTTTCAAAACTTTGTCGACGCCATTCGAGAGAATGCGCCGCTACGGGCCGGTATCGAAGTGGGCCACCGGTCGGCCACGTTGTGCCACTTGGCGAACATGAGTACGCGGCTGGGTCGCACGCTGCGCTTTGATCCTCAGGCGGAAACGATCTCCGGCGACGACGAAGGTCAGGCGTTGCTTTCCCGAAGTTATCGCGCAGGTTATTGGGCCGTTCCAAAAAATGTTTGAAGCAGTGTGCTGGGCCTCGCTGGCGCACTGACGCGACGAGTTACGAGAAGACATGGCGATGCTTTCTACTGCCATTCTGATTTTGTTGGGTGTCGTGGTCGTCGTAGCGGCGATCGTGGTGGGAATCCTAGTAGCCTCGTCCCAGCGACATCCATCAGGGCAAAACCCAACTCCCACCGCACCGCCGCCCAACGTGCTTCGGTTCCCGATCGCGGGCGTTCCGGTAACGGCGCGCTATATCGAAATGGAACGCGCGTCGGGTGGGTACGATCGAGTGGCCGAGGTGAGGACGACATGGCCGGACGCCAAATTTCGCTGCGAGATCTATCCACATGGTGAGGACAAAGGGAGTCGCCGCTTGCCCGGCCTGCAATCGCTGGACGACGGAAATCAGGGGGAGCATCACTTCTCCGTGCAGGGAAACGACTTGGACAAGACTTACCGCATGCTCAATACGGAGGTCCAGCAACACATCAACAACCTGTATCGCTTTGGCGACTTGGATGATTTTTATCTTGGAATCGGCGGCGAGCAACTGATCGTTCGCAAACGGGAACGATACGCTGGCGACCAGCATTTGACCGAGCTAGGCGGCTTGGTCGTGAGCTTGCGAAGGGAGATTCTTGCCGCGATGGATTCGGGGATCACCTTGATTCCCAGCGACGCGAGCAACGATTCGCTGGCCGACGCCTTTTGTGAAATCTGTGGTGAGGCGGTGGTCGACGACGTCGTGCATTGTCGCACTTGCAAGACACCTCATCACCGCGATTGCTGGGAGTATTTTGGGCGCTGTTCGATTTACGCCTGCGGCGAAGTGGAGTTCATCGCCGAGGAAGCGTCCGTTCACCGTCTGTTGAAGCCCAAGCGCATTCCGCGCGCTCGAAGCGTGGAGTGAGTTGTTGGAAGACGCCTTGCCGTCAATCAGGGCGGCCGATTTTCACGGTCAACTCGCCGGCATTATCGGCCAGGTCTTTGGGAGACTCGTTGATCTTCAGATACAACGTCCCGGACCAGGCGGGCGTGATTTGGCGGTTGAGTCCGATGGGCGCGGCTCGTGCCAAATGAGGTTTTTCCGTGTTCGGGTTGACGTCGTCGCGGACGGCGGCCATCAGCATTCCCAGCGGTCGGCCTCGATAATAGTGAATCGTGACGCCGCCCGGTTCGCACCACCAAATCTTGGGCTGATCGCCAACCTGATATCGCCCGCTGGCGGTGATCTGATAGGTCATGCCTTCCCGCAAGTACACGCCCGTCGATTGCCAGCCACGATCAGCTTGAATGCTGACTGTCGCGCCGCTTACCGAAAGTGGCTCGCCGGGTTGGAATTGGACGGCGGCGCGGGTTACATCGTATCCATAGTCGACCTCGTCCATGAAGAGCCGCCATTGCTCTTCGGCTTGCTTCCAGCGATCCTGGCGAATTGCCGCGCGGAACTTCTCGTTGAATTGAAACGAATTGTCTTTGACGCGCGTCTTCAGCGCCCGAAACCAATCTCGATATTCCGGATGGCTGTCAAAGAAGAATGCCGCGGCCCAGCACCAGGCGTAAGGTTCGACTTGCCGATGAGCGGTGGGCCCCAGTTCCATCACTTCCTCGAGCGTATACGGTTTGCCCGCGCGTGCCTTGAGGCGATCACGGAGAAGCCTTACGCGTCCCCAGTCAACGGCTTCTTCCTTGGAACGCGGATTGTGCCTCAACGTCAACTTTTCGTCTTGCCAGCGATGCGTGCCGAGCAGCTCCGCCATCCCCTCGGCGTACCAAGGCGGCCCCATGCCGCCCAGCATGGTGTCCATGAAACCGTGCGTCCCTTCATGCAGCAGCAAGTGCCGGCGATAGTAAGGACTCTCTTGTTCGTTGACCCACAATTCAAAACCCTGATTGTAGCCGTGCAAGAAACGCGGCAGACCGGCGGGCAGCAGGCCGGCCGCTTGGAACTTGGCGGGATCTTTCATCAGGAATCCCTGCATTTGCCAATCGGCCGCTTTGGCGACGGGAATCTCAAAATACTCGCACCATTGTGGAACGGCTTGGTCGAAGGCCGTCGGCAACTCGTCGATGTCCTTGTGCAACGGCAAGTCGGTGTACAGCACCAAGTGGCGGCCGGCGATCTTGCGGATTCCGTTGGCGGCCACGCGCGACTCGTCGATCGCCATCTTGGTGATTCGAGTTGTTCCCGGTTGTGGTGGAACGTCGCGACCGGATCGTTCTTTGTCGCCTGCCGATGGAACCGGGTCGCGCGAGGTGGTTCCGCCTGTTGGTTCAACCGCGGGACGTGGGTCTTCGTCAAAAGCCCGGGTGGTCGTAATCGGCGATTGCTTGGCGGGTTCGCGGGGCGGATCCGCGACAGGCCCGGTTTGGGCCCCTCCACAACCAAGCACAAAGACAAAGTGAAACACCAGTAACGGCAATGCCATCCGACGCGCAGTGATACATACGAAATCGAGCATCCACGTCCTCTTCTCTGTCTAACAGCGTTGCGCGGCTTCATTCAAAAGCCGAGCATCCGCGGTTCATGCACCCTGGTGTTATTGTACGATTTGTTTCGTTGGATTGCATGAGCGACGCGCCAGGAATCGGGCGTCAGGCAGCCACTCAGACGGAGAATTACGATGAAAACCCGCGCCGCCATCATGTTCGAGCACAATCAGCCGGTCGTCATCGACGAAATCGACGTCGAACCGCCGAAGGAAGGCGAAGTGCTGGTGAAGATGAAAGCGGCCGGTGTTTGCCACAGCGACCTGTCCGTCGTCACGGGGACGATCTATTACGACCAGCCGACCGTGCTGGGCCACGAAGGGGCGGGTGAAATCGTCGAAGTTGGTCCGGGCGTGAAGAGCGTCGAAGCGGGGCAACGAGTGATGTTGGCGTTCATTTCCGCTTGCGGCACATGTTACCAATGCACGCGGGGCCGCCCCAACATTTGCGAAACGCACTGGCTCAAATATCCGCGCGGCACGCTGTTCGACGGAACAACGCGGTTCTTTCAGGGCAGCCGCCGCTTCTTGCAAATGTCGCGAGTCGGCGCGATGTCCGACTACGTGGTTGTTTCCGAGAACGGAGTTATTCCGATTCAGGGCGACGCGCCGATTGACAAAGCGGCTCTTATCGGTTGCAGTGTGACGACGGGCGTGGGAGCGGTGGTGCACACGGCGAAGGTCGAAGTTGGCAGCGACGTGGCGGTCATCGGCATCGGCGGCACGGGCATCAACGTGATTCAAGGCGCGGTGATGGCCGGGGCTCGGCGAATCATCGCGGTCGATGTACAACCCGAGCGGCTGCGGTGGGCGGAAGAGTTTGGAGCGACCGACGTCGTCAACGCCAGTGACGGAAAGACGGTGAAACAAGTTAGGAAGCTGACCGACGGCGACGGAGTGGATTATTCGTTCGAGGCGATCGGCAATCCGCGAACGATGGCCGAGGCGTTTGGCATGCTGCGATTTGGCGGGACCGCGGTGATCATCGGGATCGCGGGAAAGGACGACAAAGTGTCGCTGCCCGCTCAGCTTTTTCCAGCCGGTGAACGGCGGATGGTCGGTTCGATGTACGGTTCCAGCCGCATGCGGACCGACATGCCCCGCTTGCTGGACCTGTACCGCGTGGGCCGCCTGAAGCTCGATGAACTCGTGTCGCAAACTTATCGGCTCGACCAGATCAACGAGGCCTTTGAAGAACTCAAAGCGGGCCGCGGCCGCCGGGGCGTGATTCTGTTCGACGACTGACGCGGCAGTCGCCCTCAATCGTCGTCATCATCGGGAATGCACCGCATCCATTTGATTTGGCCGAGTTCGTCATCAAAGGCAAACTTCTTGTAAAACGGCACCATCTCGGGAAGACAGCACAGCCAGTAGGCGTTGACGCGGGCCAGTCGCGGATGGTCGACAATCGCTTGCATCAAACGGCGGCCGAGACCCCGCGATCGGTAATCGGGGTGAACGATGATATCAAAGATCATGGCGTGGTAGACGAAGTCGGTGAGCACGCGGGTGAATCCGACAAGTTGCTCGCTTTCTTCTTCGATCAAGCCGATCACCAGCGGAGTGTTCCGCAACATTTCGAGAATGTCCGGCAATTCGCGGTCTTCCGACCACCATTCATTTTGATACAGCACATGCAGTTGCTGGACATGATGCTGGCCGATCGAGTCGATTTGCTGAATGGTCATCAGGCGTCCTTGTGGTCTTCTTCCGCTTGAATCTGTTCCTGCATCCATTGAGCAATCCGCTGGGAGTCTCCATCGCCCCTTTGCCGTAAACCTCGGATCACTTTTTCGCGCCGCTCTCGCGGATGATTTTGGCTCAACTTCCACGCACCTTCGATATGTTCAATTTCAATGCGAAAGGCCACGATCAACTCGGCCAACTTCCGGGTGTGTGGAGTACTTGCATCCAGTTGCCATGGTGTCGGCATGGCTTGCTCGTAGTGTTCGACGAATTGGCTGAGTATTTCCAACACGCGAGACTCTTCCTCGACCAATTGCAGCCGCCCGGAAACGTGGACCGAAATATAATTCCACGTCGGAACCAGCTTTTCGGTTTCGTACCAGGACGGCGAGATATACGCGTGAGGCCCACTGAATACGACCAGTACCGGCTGATCCGCCGCCGCTTGCCATTGTATGTTGGCCTTGGCGAAATGCCCGACCAGTGCCGCCCGCCCGTCGGAGTTGCGCTCGAGCAAGATTGGCAGATGCGTGCCGGCCAGCCGATCCTTCGCCGAGACTAGCAGCCCAAAGCTGTTCTCTTCGATGAAATCGTACAAGCGGGCTGAGTCAGTTTCAGTAAAAGGGGCGGGAACGTACATGATGCAGGCTTGCTGTAGGAGGGAGCGGCGTCGCCGAATTACCTGCTGGACAATGGGCGACGTGAAATGGTTCGCGTAGCCGAAGCTAAGAAAGGGCAACATCTTTCCGGTAATCGGGATAGAGGGGAGCCTTGCGGCTCCACCCCTCCCACACCACCGGGCATACGGGT
>JAJDEH010000207.1 GCA_029259935.1 Planctomycetota bacterium | reverse complement strand
GGGGCTGGGAGCATGGATCGGACTGCCGACCGTGCTTCGCCCTGTCGAGAAGGTCGTCGCGATGCTCGGCGCCGACCTGAACGAAGTGCCGGGATACGTCGATGCGAAACACACCTTCACCGGCCTGAAGACCGACGACTGGATCGCGCTGGACGAAGGCAGTTGGTTTTACATGCCCAGCCTCTATCCCGCGGCCAGCTTTTCGCAAGCGATGGAAGTGCTGCAAACGCAGGACGCAATGATCAAGGAAATCCCCGAAGTTGAAAGTGTGCTGGGAAAGATTGGGCGAGTTGAATCTGCGCTCGACCCTGCTCCGGCCGCGATGGTAGAAACCTATGTGATGCTCAAGCCGCGAGATCAGTGGCGAGAAGGGATGACCGAACGCAAAATTTGGGACGAAATAAACGCGGTGGCCACTCTGCCTGGGGTCACGCCAGCTTCGCCGCTGCAGCCGATCGAAGGACGCGTGGTGATGCTACAGAGTGGTATCAAGGCATCCATGGCAGTTCGGATTTATGGCGACGACCTGGACGGACTCGCCAAGGCGTCCCTCGCCGTGGCCGAGCATCTGAAAGAGAATCACTTCGTCAATGCTGGGACGGTCAATCCTGATATTGTGATGGGTAAACCGTACTACGAATTCGATGTGGATCGCGAGGAAGCTGCCCGTTATGGCATGACGACCATGATGGTCAATCAGATCGTGTCGGCGGGTCTTGGTGGTGTGGACGTGACAACCACCGTCGAGGGGCGCGAACGTTACCCAATCCAGATTCGCTACGAACGTAGCGTCCGCGAACAACTCGATGAACTAAAGAAGGTTTCGGTTGTCACTCACGGTGGTGACATCGTGCCGCTGGAACGCTTGGCTCAAGTGACGACAACATGGGGGCCGGGAGCCATCAACAGCGAGGATGCTCGGTTAGTGGCCCATGTGGCTTTTTCGCCCTCGGGATCCGCCGGCGACTTAGAGACAGTCGAGGCGACTATGAGCTCGCTTCGAACAGCGCGAGAAAGCGGGAATCTAAAGTTTCCCACAGGCAACTTCGAATTGCAGGCCGTTGGGTCATTTCAGAGCCAAATCGAAGCAAACGAACGCTTGATGTGGATCGTGCCAACCGTGCTGGTAGTCAACTTACTGCTAATCTATTTCTGCTTTCGTAACTTCCCCATCTCACTGGTCGTCTTTTCTGGCATTCCCGTGGCGTTTGCAGGCGGAATGATCGCCGTTGCCGTCATGGGCGTGGACATGAACACAGCGATCTGGGTTGGCTTCATTGCCCACTTTGGCATCGCCGTTGAGGACGGTGACGTGATGGCCACCTACATCCGCCAGACCCTGAAACGCCACACAATTCGCGACGTCGAGGACTTACGCGGTGCGATCTACGAAGCCGGCCTCAAGCGTATTCGACCTTGTGTGATGACGACGCTCACCACGATCTTCGCGCTATTGCCCGTCATGATGTCGACAGGACGGGGTGCCGATGTGGCACGCGCAATGGCGTTGCCCGTTTTTGGTGGAATGCTGATCGAACCGTTTACCACGTTCATTGTTCCTACACTGTATTGTGGCTACATGGAGTTCAAGATGCGGGTTGGTTTCCGCGATGAGCTTTTTGTTGGTCCCGACGAGGACTCACTGAAAGAAGAGAGGATTGCCGCGTAAAGTGGCGCAAGGAGTCATCCCGTTCGCCGGACGGGAAGTTCGTTTCGTTATTGTCCCATTCAAGAAGGAGAAGGACATGAAGATTGCAAGGATGATTATTGTTGTGGCACTGGTGGTTGGCATGGGCCAAGTTGTGAACGGTCAGGAAAAGAGCTCTGAACAAGGTCAGACGCAGGCAGGAAAGTCGCAGGCAGGGCACGCTCAGGCCTCACGCGACCAGTTACGAATCGCAGTGCAAGAGATATGTCCTGTCTCGGGAGGGCGACTCGGATCGATGGGCCCGCCGAAGAAGGTAAAGGTCGGCGAGTTAACGGTCTTTCTGTGCTGTAAGGGTTGTCTCAAAGGCAAAATAGATCCCAAACATTGGGCGACCATTCACGCAAATGTTGCCAAAGCTCAAGGCATATGCCCCGTGATGAAGCACAAGCTCCCGAAAAATCCGAAATGGACGATCGTCGATGGACAAATCGTTTATGTTTGCTGTCCGCCATGCACCAAGAAGATTGCCGCGGACCCAGCTACTTATCTTCGCGAAGTTGACGAACTCTATTCGACTTCAATAGAAGCCAAATCGGCGTCGATTGAGACGAAGACCGTTCGTCAGTAACTTCCAGAGAGTTACAGTTCGTAAACAATGGCTGAGTTGACTGCTCGGTCATAAGCCTGGGCAATTGGGCGTCGTCATGGCGTGTAGTTGCTCGGGTTCTTCGTACTGAACTGCACAGACGTGCAAGACTAGTTTCTCTAACCGGAACAATCGGCATCTCTGCGGTCGGCTAGACCATTCCACCTAACGTTGTGGTTATAACGACTGTTTCGATGAAGCCTGTTTTGCCGATACTGATATGGCGGTAATATATACTTCTCGCTTGTGAAAGGGGCCACGGATGGCCGTTCAAAATCGAATTTTGTTTCTTCTGGGCTTGATCGGACTGCTGCAGGGCTGCAAGGCCGCTCAGCAGGTACACGATCCAGACTACGCGAACGTTTCGGATTCTGTCTCCCGGTCTTGGCACGCTTCAGCGCCCGCTGCCGAAGCGATCAGCCCTTTGGTTTCAAGCTTGGAAGGGCCTCATTCGGTCGAGGAGTACGTTCAGTATGCATTGGGGCAAAACCCCGACATCCAAGCAGCCCGCAAGCGGATGGAGGCTTCAGCTCATCAAGTTCCCGTGGCCGCCAGTTTGC
>JAJDEH010000206.1 GCA_029259935.1 Planctomycetota bacterium | reverse complement strand
TCGCGCAGGATGCGATAGTCACCGACCTGATCAAGGTGCGGTACCGTGGCGTGATCAGATGAGGGCTTGTGGTGGAGGTCGCTGGCGGCGGGGGCCACTTGCTCGATCACCGCCAGCGCGGGCAACACCTCTTGTATTTCGCTTGCCAATCCAGGGTGTTCGTCAATGTACTCTTGGATCGTAGGACGTTCGCCACGCCGCTGCCGCTCGAGAAACTCATCGACAATCAGTTCAATCGGTTGCAATGATTCGTTGGATGGATCCATCGCTCAGCCGTTCACTTCAGGTGTTGTTGAAATTCCGGAATGGCTCCCAGTGCCTGTTTCAACCGCTTCAGCGCAACAATGTAGCGCTTGCCCGCCGTGGAACGTTTGATCCCCAGGGCCTCCGCCGTTTCCACGGTGCTTAATTGCTCGAAGTTGCGCAGCACCAGTACTTCGCGGTCGATGGGGTCCATGCTGTTGAGAACCTCCTGGACGAGCAATTGTAACTCGGCTCGTATCACGGCGCGCGTCGGTGAAGTCAATTTTCCCAACAGTTGTCGCGCGAGCGAGATCGAATCGGCCTCGGGCATCGGACGGCGGTAGAGCGAAACTTCCTGAGCCGCGTCGCGCTTTTGCGCGCCTAAGTGATGGCGATGCGTGTTGAGCAATTTTTCACCGGTCAGCCAACGCAGCCACATGTAGAAGCCCATGGGAGGTTCAGCGGCGTAATCCTTGACCCGCCGGGCGGCTTCGATCAGGGCATCTTGCACCACATCGGAAGCGTCGACTCGTCCTTGCAAGCGCCGATCCAACCGCAACGCGACCATCCTCTTTAGCCGGTCACGATAGCGCTGGAGCAAAACGGCCAGCGCCGCGCCCTCACCGGCGGCCGCTCGGTTGACGAGTTGCGGGGTGTCATCCGGTTCGGTCGAGCTTTCAGCCATATACCTTTAACCACGAAAAGAAACGGATCGTCTACCGATACCTGGCGTGGACACCCGCTCACGCAACTTGCGATCCGTCCAGAAAACCCACTCCCTGGGCGCGCGGATGCCGGGCGGATCTCTGCAATTTACAGAAAATTCGAGGCAGGATGGTAGACGATCCGCTTTTTTTCGTGGTTTCAGATACATGCCTCGAGCTCAATACAACGACTACTCCTAGAAGGGAAACTCGCATGTCCGGCAAATCGCTCTTGCAGTTCTTGAGTAATAAGCTGTCGTTCAACAAAGCTGACTCCTCGAAAAATGGTCGACGCCGAGTGTTGGGACGTCGCATGACAATCGAATTGCTAGAGAAACGGGAGTATCTAGCCGCGGACGTTGGCGTCATGCGAGTCGAGGCGCCAGCGTTTGGTGTCGATGGCGCATCCGATGAATTGCGATTGGCGGCCGACGTCAACGGCGACGGATTTGACGATATCATCGCGTTCAACGAGGACGGTGTGACGGCTAGGATTACCAAGCCCTCACTCGACAATGGTCCGACGTTCAACGATCCCACGCTGGTGACAACTGAATTTTTCAGCGGCAAATGGAATAACACTGACCACATTCGCATGATGGCGGACGTCAACAATGACGGAAAGGAAGACATTGTTGGATTTTGGGACAATGGAGTTCATGTCTCCTTGTCGGCATCGAGCGAAACGCAGGCCGATTTCCTGCTCCCCGTGCTGGTCACAAGTGGATTTAGGAGCGAGATCTGGAATAATACCGACCACATCCGCATGATGGCGGATGTCAACAACGATGGAAAGGATGACATTATTGGATTTGGGGGAGATGGAGTCCATGTCTCTTTGTCTGCATCGACCGATACGCAGGCGATTTTTCGCGCGCCCACGCTGGTAACAACTGGGTTTAGAGGTCAGGTATGGAACAATACCGACCACATTCGGACGATGGCGGATGTCAACGGTGACGGAAGAGAAGATATCGTTGGATTTGGGGAAGATGCAATTTATGTTTCGCTGTCTAATTCGTCAGTTGACTTTTTGGGATTCCAAGGGCAGGCAGAGTTTCAGGAACCGAGAGTCTTTCGTAACGATGATTTCACCGTAAATCAGGGATGGAAAGGAGATGAACATCCTCGCATGATGGTGGACGTCAACATAGACGGAATGAGTGACATCGTTGGCTTCGGTAGCGACGGCGTTTGGGTCGCACTATCCCGTGGCGGCAGCTTCAGCCCGAAGACTCTTTGGGTCAACGACTTTGTTGGCGACGCGTGGATGGGAAAAACTCGAGTGCTGCACGACATGAACGGTGATGGTGCGGCTGACATCGTTGGTTTCAAGGGTGATGCCGTGTACGTCGGCATGTCCGGCGCGCTGAAAAATGATTTCAAGTTCTTTACGAAGCCTTCGCCTTGGCTGTCCAAGACTCTCAGCGCTGCCAATGCAACGAAGCTGGTAGGGACCTTCAACGGAGACTTGCTTACAAAATATGGAAGCGTCGTCGAGTTCGACAGCACGGGATTCACGTTGGGGGTTGATTTGATTCGTAACCAAGATCACGGCTACTTTACGTTTCTGGAATGGCGGAATCTCGAAACGAAAATCCATAACCAACAGGTACTCAAAGACTTCCTCCCACTCACCGTTTCTGTTGGTTACGGAGGCCAAGCTGCCCTTATAGCTTCCGTTTCACTGATTGGAGGAATCGTTTCGTCCTACCACCCCTGTGGTCAAGGCGGGGAAGTTCAGAGATCGACGTACGGTTCGGTTGCGGGAGGTGTCGGGCTCTCGATTGGCCTTACCGTCCTTCGCGTTGAAACCACAATCTTTGGCGGCCTCAGCGATTTCACCGGTTTCAGCGTGAGTGAGGGAGTTGCGTATGGAATCGGAATCAACAACGTTAGCATCCCCAAGGACGGAATGCTAACATCCGTGGGCTTCGTGTTCCTTACCGGTGCCTCGACCACTGGGCCGCTAGTGAAGGGTTATGAGTATTCACTCGGGCACACGTGGGTCGACGACCCCATTGATGGGGGATGTTCCGCGGGCACCCGCACGGCACACGTCGTTCCGGCGGAGACCAGCTTGGTTGACGGCACTCTGTACGTCATCGGGACCGACGGCCAGGATCGTCTCAAGTTGAACGACAGGAACGACCAATTGGAAGTTGACGGCTGGCTGAACCAAGATGGGGGCGACGTCACCAGTCCTCGCCGAGAATACATCAAGAAGACGTATGCAATTTCTTCCGTTGATCGAGTTGTGGCCGTGCTCGGTGACGGCAACAACTTTTACTACGGTAGAATTGGCGACGCCATCCCGCAGGTCGTTTCCAGTGGCGATGGTAACGACGCCATCTACACAGGGGCAGGAGCCGATGAAATCGACGCGGGAAATGGTCGCAACCGGGTCTGGTCAGGAAATGGGGACAATTTGGTGACAGCAGGCGACGGCGACGATTTGATCTGGTCTGGTAACGGCAAAGACACCATTGATGCCGGCGAAGGGCGAAACAGGATCTGGGCCGGCGAGGGGAATGACACCGTGTGGTCCGGCAGCGGTGACGACTGGATCTTTGCGTCGGGCGGCAATAACTTCATCCCCGCGGGTGACGGGCGCAACACCGTCCGGACGGGCGATGGTCGTGATACCGTGATAACAGGCAGCGGAATCGATTGGATCTCGACCGCTGGTGGTATCGATGCGATCACTGCTGGCGGAGGCAATAACCGTGTTCAGGCTGGCGACGGGGCGGATATCATTGTCACCGGTGCAGGACGTGATTGGATCGATGCGGGCGAAGGCGACGACTTTGTGCGAGCTGGCGACGGCAACGACATGGTCTTCGGGGGCCAGGGCAACGATATCTTACTTGGCGAAGGAGGAAACGACTCGTTGTATGCAGGAAGCGGACGCAACTTGTTAATTGGCGGAACGGGTCGCGACAGGCTGGTCGGTGGGGCGGGCGAAAACATCCTCATCGGCGATTCCACTACGCACGACCTTGATGATTTTGCCCTCTTGGCAATTCTCGCCGAATGGTCCGCCGACAAGCCGGTTGAAGTCCGCCGGCAAAACCTGATCGATGGATCCGGCGATGGCTTGGGACTAAACGGCAGCACTCTTCTGAACCTGGCAGCGATTCTCGACGACCTGGAACACGATCTGCTCCACGGCGGCGGTTGGAAGATCGAACTGTAAACTGTTTGCCCGCGACGCCGAGGCTCTTGCATTGGTCAATGGAGGCTTGAACCGCTGATACTGTTGATTCAATTTTTACGTGCCGCGGTTCGTCGCCGCATCCGGCACGGTTGAAATGCGATTCAGATATGCAATCACCTCGTCGTCTGGCATGACATCGCCCAAGTCGATGTCGATGTCAAGAAGATTGACCATGTGCATGATCTCGCATCGCTCGCCGACGGCGTTTTCAGGGACGATCACATGAAAACTGTCGGTCGCGTCGCGGCAACTGGCGTATACGCAGTGGCTGGTACTGAGGCCCGTGACGATCAAAGTATCCACGCCTAGGCCGGTTAGCATTTCGTAAAGGTTCGTCCCCTTGAAGCAAGAGGCGTAATTTTTCAGGAACAGTTTCTCATTCGGCCGGCGCTCCAAGCGCGGATCGAGATCCAAAAGATGCTCGTCACCCGGGTCGATCTTCATTTGTAGCTTGCGGTCGTGTGGTGACGGCGGCGAGGCCGGGTCGTGGTCGAAACTGGAAAAGAAGATCGGGATCTTCGCCCCGCGGGCGGCCCGCAAGACACGACATGTCGCGTCCACGACCGAATCGACGGAGCTGCCCATTTGTGTATCGGGCCGCGTCCAAAACAGCGCCAGGTCGATCACCAGCAGGGCAGGGCGGTGGCCGAAACCAACTCGACCAGCCCAGTTGCGGGCCAGGTACCGTTGTTTCAAATGGGCCAGATGTTGCTGAAGCGGCTCACGAAGTTCGTCTGGCAACAGTAAATCAGGCGCGCCGGTGCGCTCGGTCGCCGAGGATTCCGGGGTGCTCATCAGTGGCCTTTCTCGGGGCTAGAGGGTCTACTTTTCCGATTGTGGAGGGGACGTCTTGATGGCAGGGGGCAGGCGGGACGCCCGCACCACAAAGTTGGGCTAGGTAGAATTGTCTGTAACGATCGCCGGCGTTGCAACCATCAATGGATGTTCATGGGACGCGTGGGTTGGAAGATACCGCTGCTGAAAGGACGGATCAATGTTTGGCTTTTTCCGCGTTCTGGCGATTTTCTTCACGCTCGCTTGCGTCGCGCGCGCGGACGACTGGCCCGCCTTTCGAGGTCCGAATGGTGATGGCCGATCGACCGAATCGCGGGCTCCGACCGAGTGGAGTTCGGCGAAAAACGTGCGTTGGAAGACGCCGCTGGCGACCGAGGGCAATAGCAGTCCGATTGTGTCGCGGGGCCGAGTCTTTTTGCACATTGCCTCGGACCAGGGACGAAAGCGGGGACTTGTTTGTTTTGATCGCGCCGATGGTAAGGTCCTTTGGTCGCGGTCCGTCGACTACGACAAGATCGACGAGACACACAAGACGAATCACTATGCGGCGTCCACGCCCGTGTCCGATGGCGAACGGGTCGTTGTTTGGCACGGTTCCGCCGGGCTCGTCTGTTACGACTTTGACGGCAACCAACTGTGGTCGCGCGACTTGGGCGTGATCGAGCATTTTCTCGGCTACGCTTCGTCGCCGATCATTCACGATGGCAAAGTGATTTTGAATTTCGGCCCGGGCGTCCAGCAGGCGATGTTGGCGATCGACATGACCAACGGCGAGACGCTGTGGAAAACCGTTGAACCAGGCGGCAACGCCGGTCAAACTCCGCGCGAAGTGGCTTCCTACAGCACGCCCGTGATGGCGACGGTCGATGGCAAACAACAAATCATCAACGGCATGCCGACACGGGTTGTCGCTTATGATCCAACTGACGGCCATGTGATCTGGACCATCGATGGAATTCCAGGCCGGCAGGATTTGATCTACACCTCACCCATCATCGCCGGCAATCTGGGCATCGCAATGGGCGGCTTTCGCGGACCGCGACTTGGTTTCAAGCTGGACGGCAGCGGCGAGGCAACCGATTCGCATCGAGTGTGGCACATCGCACGGCGCAACCCGCAACGGATCGGCACGGGCGTTGTGGTGGATGGCAGTGTTTACACGGCCAACGTGGGACCGGGGACAATCGAGTGCTTGAATCCGAGTACGGGTGAGATCCGTTGGCAGGAACGAATCCCCGGCGGCGACGCGTGGGCGTCCATTGTTTTCGTTGCGGGACACCTGTATGTAACCAACCAGCGCGGGACGACTCACGTGATTCAGCCGAGTGCGGAGGGCCTCAAGATCGTCGCCAGCAATTCGCTTGGCGAAACCACCAACGCATCGCCGGCAATCTCCGACGGCGAACTGTTCATCAGAACGTTTGGCCATTTGTACTGCATCAAATAGTGAGAGCGCACGTCGGCGCGAGCCGTCCGGTTGATGGGAAGTTAGGCGAGAATCACGGGGTGGCTTGCGCCGCTCCGCTTTCCGGTTCGACCGGTTCCGCATCCGATGGAGTGGGACTTACGACTGGCAGTTTCCAGTAGCCACCATGGCTGAATGCCGTCCAGCCGGTCCGCAGCCAGCGGAGCAGGGCGGTCGCCAACCACAATGCCCACATGAGCATGAGCAGCCGGAAGAACAAGACCGAGATGGAGATTATATACGGCTCTGGAAGCTCCAACCCCGCGCGCGGCTGAAACCAATTCAGGTAGTTGCCCGACGAGCCGTTGCCAACAACGAACATGTCGGGATTCCCCAGCAGCCCCTTTCCAACGACCACGATGAAAACGCCGAGCGCGACCACGGTGAGTATCCCCAACGCCACCTGCAGCAGGTTGAATTGCCAGTCCCTTAACTGCTCGGGATCCTGTTTGCCGCGCATCGCGACCAGAAACAGCCAGGCGACGACCAGTATGGCCGCCGCCACGTGAACCTGAGTCAATCCTATCGCCAGCAGCACCCATTCGAAGCGGCGAAGCGGCGAAAGCGGAGCGCTTCCCAACGCGAGGGCCACCAAGACTGAGACAACCAGGACGACCCAAAAGCGAACGGCCGGACCCCGTAGCGGCCCGCCCGCCCAAAGTATCCAGCGGCTTTCGGGAACTTGCATGATGGTCGTGACATTCGCGCCGTCGACGGGCAGCTTCACATCTCCGACAGGAATGACGGTGTTCAGCGCTTTGGAGGTGGTCCAGGCGACATGAACCGACTGCTTCCCGGGACGCACCGGTATGAACAGCTTCCTTCCTTCGCGACGGACGGGAGTCGTCTGATCGTTCACCGTCAGCGAGGAAACCTCGGCTTCGGCATCAAGTTCGATGGCAAAGTCACTTCCCAGGCTAGATTCAACTTCTAAATTGAGTTCCATCGTGCGTTGGCGAGGACCCAGTATGGTCTCGTGACGGATTTTCTGAACGGTCATGATCTCGCCGCTGATCGCTTCGGGGCGGCGAAAGGCCAGCGTGACTCCTTCTCCCGGCCAAGGGTGCCAAACGGGAATCAGCTTCTCTTCGCTCGATTCGAATACGGGTGCCAGTCCGGAAAAAGTGACGTTCCAGACGGGCGAGCTTTCCAGAAACCAGCGTTCGACCCACTGCCCGGTTTGCGCCGCGTTCAGTTGAATCTCTTCCACGGATTGAATCTCGCTTTCCCATGTGAAGTCCGCCTGATTGGCCGCGAGATTAACTTCGATCGCGCCGCCGTCCAGGACGACATTCGACGTCAGCACGCTTTCGCCGGGCAGCAAGGGGACCTTCAAAGAGACGGCCTTGCCGGCTGACGAGAGCCGCCTGACGGTGTTGTGTAATTTCCAATCAAGCCCCACCTCTAGATGCCGGTCGACGGCGGCAACGGCCCGAAAGTTCTTTTGCCCATAGGTCGCCCCACCTTCGGTAGGTTGCTGCCGCCGCGCGAAAAAAACCTGGTCCTCCGGCATTCCGTTGGGGCGTACGCCGGTGACATTCCATCCCGGCGCGTCAATCGAGACGCGGCGCGGCGTCAACAGAAAGCTCCATTCCCACTCGGTGCCGCCGGCCAGCCAACCCTCGACGGCGATCTGATGCACGCCTTGCGGGACCGTCACCCACAAGTAGCCGTCGTCGCGGCGGCAAACGACCGCGTCGTCTTGATCATCAATTTTGACTGACAAGGGAGACCAATTTGGTAAGCGGCCCGGCAGGGGGACGGCGACGTCGATCGCGGCGTGAACCTCGGCCCGCATGACGATCCGCCCTTCGTTCAACGTCAAATCGACCGACGAGATTTCAGCGGCGCGAGGATAAGCGTCCGACGGTTCCAATAAGCGCTCGCGCAACTTGTTCAACATCTCCTGATCAGGAATCTGGGCCGTGACCGCGCTAGTCGATAGCGACACGGCGAGTATCACGGCAGCTCCGGTGGTACGTCGCAAAAATGGGATGCGAATCGTGCGGACGCCAAAGATAATCGCGGCAAGTACGAACAGCAGCGCGAGTCTTAAGACGGTTAGGCCTTGATGAACGGGGCGCGAGATGAGCACCGGCGTGATCATTTGATCCTTCGAAACAGGTCCGCTCCAATAGCAATGAACCTGGTTCCAACGCCACTCAGGTTCGGCGGGGCCCGTTTGGACTTTTGCTTTGGGATCAAGATATAGGTTCGTGTTATTGCTCATACTACGTCTTCTACTTCTCTCAATACGACTCAGGATTCCCATCGATGGCCTTTGGCCCTGACGCTCTTGTACAATGGCGCCGTTCTGCGCGATTGGGTAGTTGGGCTCCAACACCTCAAACATGTCCCTGGCCCGGTAGGGGACACCTTGAGTTTCCAACTGGGGGTAGATCGCACTCTGAATCTGCCCGGCAACGAACGGCACCAAGTTAAGCATCAGCAGCAGCATGGCCCCATACTTCAACACGTCCAGGCATCGTTTGGCATTGCCCTCGCGCACAACGCGCAACAACGCGAGCGGGATCAGCAAAAAGAGCCAGGTATACCGAGGCGCGCCCGGCTCGTGGTACGACAACCCAAAAGCCACCAGGGCCACGAGCCCTGCCGGGATTCCCCACAGGCGAAATACGGCCACCGAGAAAACCAACAGCAGAAACAAATCCAACAAGGACCACGCGGTGAGCCAATCGCCTTCCACGCGATCCGCCCCGAACAGAGCGAAGACCCGCCAACCTGGTGGAAGCGAAAGGGTCAACCGCAGCGATTCGGCATCCGTTTGCCAGCCCGTGGCGGACAGCTTGGTCGAGCGAGGCACTCGGCCGATCGCATCCATGTTCAGACCACGGTTGCGAAGCTCGACCCCTTGAGCGCCGGTTTGAGGATTGGTGGTGATCAGTTGAGGCTGGTCGTCGACGCGGACCGCGCCAAGCTGCTGGTCGCCAGTCACATCCAGTCTCCAGATCTGCTGCATTTGCCCGCTGAACTGGTCGCGATAGGTAATATTCTGACCGTCTTCGTCCAGCCAGAAATAGCGATTGATGGTTAACCCCTGAGGCCGCTGTAGCCCCATCCCCCGCATTTTTTCGACCAGCCGAACTGGCGAATCGGTCTGCCAAGCGAAGACGGGAAGATCCCGCCACTTCTCGGGAAAAGTCGTTTGGTTGACGTCGACCTGCTGCACGCCTTCAAATTCCGCGATGCGAAAGTCCGGCTTCGCTCGAAAGCCGACCAGTTCCCTAACGGTGAGAGGCTGTGCATCGGACGCAAATCGAAGCTCGTCGATATCGGTGTTGCGGAAGGCACCGACTTGGATCCTCCACGTCCCGGCGCGAACCTGCGCCTTCATCCGCCCCTGCTCGTCCACCGCCACGGGGATCGGGCTTTCAACCATCGACAACTGCCAACCCTCGGGCAAGATCCAGCCAAGTTGCTCTTCTCGACTGCGACCGGAAACCGTCAACTCGATCTCAGTGCGCAACCAAAGAGGAATGCCGTCCTCCACCACACGAAAGACTTGCTTCGACAGCAGATCCTTTTCGGCAGGCTCTAGACGCAATCGTTTCAGCCAAACATGTCCCGATGAATCCCAGTTTGGAATCGGCACGGCCTCGCCGCCGACCACTAACGACAAGATGCCGATCTCCCGGGGCACGGCAATCCGCTGAGGCATCTCGCTCCACCGGAATTCTCCGGAAAGATCGTGCAAGCCGGCTGCCAACCGCACCGAGGGGACCTCGTTCCGCTCGACGACGGCGAACGGTTCATCATTCGCGCGCACGTTGAAGGGCCAAGTCTGACCGTTGCCGGGAAGCGACACCCACGATTCTTCAAAGACGCGCACCTGAATCTGCCAGGAGCCTTTCTCGTTGTCCGCCGTCAACGTCAGCCGAGACGGCCAAGAGCAGATGTGCTGTTCACTCGTGTTGAACGGAGTCGGGCAATCCGGATTCTCTTCTCCCCAGAGAACCCAACCCTTCCAAGGCTCCAACGTCGGAGGAATCTCCTTCAGTTGCGCATCGGCAACGTTGGCCAGCCAAAAGATGCAAAGCATCACACAACAGACTTTCCGTGACGTGTTCATGGCATTTAACCGCCTAGAAGTTCGAGAAAACTGACGAGGAAAACAATCTTTCGCGCAAGACCCAGGTAGTTCGTAATCACCCAATAAAACAGCTTACCATGCTGGGTGCGTGGCGAACTCTTCCATGCTCCCCATGTCCGCATCTTTTCAGGACAAACCACGATCCGCGAATTGAGTCACCGCTTGGACCGCCAGCAGTTGCTTGTCGTCTCTGAGAAGGCTACGATCGGAGGCACATTTCGCCTCACAACATTTCCAGCAAGGAATCACGCCATGATCCGACAAGTCGTTTCCGCCATTGCGATTGGTTTCATCTTCTCGTCGTTCGCCATGCTCAGCGCCGCCGAGCCGATGAAGTATTGCCGGTTTCAAGTCGGCGGCACAATTGCTTACGGTATCGTGGAAGGCAAATCGGTGCGCCAGTTGGATGGCGATTTGTTTGGTAAGTGGACCAAGACGGACCAGACATATCCTCTAAGCAAAGTTCAGTTGCTGGTGCCGACGACTCCCACGCAAATCTTTGCGATGGCGGGCAATTACAAGAGCCACTTGGGCGACGAGAACACGGTGACCACGATTATTACGACGACCAGCACGGTTAAGAACGATAAAAAAACCGGTCAGACGGCCTCGGAAACCGCGACCACTACCGAGACTCGCCGCAGTGGCGAGGTTCCCGTGAAATTTCAGACTCCGCAACCCTTCTTCAAGAGCCCGTCGTCGCTGTTGGCCAATGGCGGCCAGATCGTGCTGCCCAAGGACGCCGGTGAAGTTCACTTCGAGGCCGAAATGGTTATCGTCATCGGGAAAGAGGCCAAGGATGTGTCCAAGAAAGACGCTTTGGGTTATGTATTCGGCGTCACCTGCGGCAACGACATCAGCGCCCGAGTTTGGCAAAAAGGCGACGTGCAATGGTGGCGGGCCAAGGCCTCCGATACCTTCGGACCGTGCGGGCCGTACATCCTTTCCGGAGTCAACTACGACGACCTGGAAATGACACTGCGGCTCAACGGCGAAGTAAAACAGAAAGAAAACACGGCCTATCTGATTCACGACGTGGCATCGACGGTGAGCTTCATCAGCCAGCACGTGACCTTGAAGCCAGGCGACTTGATCTTCTCCGGCACACCGGGCAAGACCTCGGCCATCAAGCCGGGTGATACGATTGAAGTCGAACTGGAAGGAGTTGGCGTGCTGAGGAATAAGGTCGTGGGGGAATAGTCGTTGTTAGCTCCGCGAACAGAACGAAAACGCCATGATCGCGGAGCGATCAGCGACTATTCTTCGGAATTACTGCCCCACAGGTTGTTCGTTTCGTAGCAGCGAACACTAATGCCGATGTAAACGCTGAAGGCCCATGGGACCACGCCCAACTGACTTGGCCCGTGACATCGTGGATAACTGAGCAGAGATGAACAAAGTAGGGTAGGGGGCGCAAATCGTAAGGCGTAAATTGATCCTTATCGCAAGACTCACGATAACACCTCGCTGGGAAACTCAACGTGAACCACCAACCTAAGGCCTGGGCCGCCGGTCGCCGCATGTTTCATTTTTTGATCTTCGCCCTTGCTTTCGTTGCGGCGGTCGCCCAAGCGGAGGACGACAAGACGCTGCGCGTGTTCATCTTCGCGGGGCAGTCCAACATGGTGGGCTCGGATTCCCATGTGAAAGACATCAAGCGGTTTCCGCCTTTTGCCGGACTGGAAAAAGCCCAATCCGACGTGATGTTCTCCTATAGTATTGGGCGGCAGAACAAGACAAATTCCGAAGGGTGGGTCGACCTTGCGCCAGTTAACAACGTCGTCGGGCCCGAACTGAGCTTTGCCCGTAGCGTCGCTCGGAATATTGACGCGCCGATTGCGATCATCAAGTGCGCTGCCGGTGGTACGCATCTCGGCGGCGACTGGAATCCCGATAAGCCCGAGGGTTTTAAGATGTATCCGTTGGCGCTGGAATTGATCAAGTCGTCACTGGCGGAACTCGATCGGCGAAAGATTGCCTACCGCATCGAAGGATTCATGTGGCACCAGGGCGAGAACGACATGTTCAATCCAGAGTACATGGCCAGCTATGGCAAGAACCTCGCCAACTTCTTGGCTTGTTGGCGTCGTGACCTGCGGACTCCTGACTTGAAGTTCTACATCGGTGAACTATGTACCAAGACAATTTGGGGGATGGACCTGCGACCACGAATGTACGCCATCAGCCTGGGGCAGAAGGAAGTTGCGGGGGCGGACGCGCGGGCTGAGTATATTCCCACGTCACACGTCGGCGTCGAAATCGGCGGCGGCGTGGGTTTGCATTATCACTACGGCACACTGGGTCAACTCGAACACGGCGTGAATTATGCCGACGCCTATCTACGGACCATGGGCAAAGAGAAGACAATGGCCCGGCCGCTGAAGGAATGGCCTTACAAGAAAGGCACCCCTGTCAAGCTGTTCGTCCTAGCCGGCCATCGCAACATGGAGGGCGAGCGGGCCTTCATCCAAGAAGCCAAGGATTTGGATAAAGGATTGCTCAGCGATAACAGGCAGATCGCCTATAATTACAGCCTTGGCGGCGGCTACAAACAGTCGAAGGGTTGGGAACCGCTGGGACCCGCCGGTTACTACGATACCTTCGGGCCTGAACTGAGTTTCGGACGCGCTTTGCAGCCGCGGGTCTCCGGCAACATCGCCATCGCCAAGTTCACGCACAGCGGTTCGCAAATGAACGACTGGACTCCGGCGGGAAGCCTGGCCAAAACTCGCCACATCTACCCGCGGTTCATTGCCTTTGTCAAACAATCGATGCAAGAACTGCGGGGCCGAGGCCATGACGTGGAACTGGCGGGCATTTTTTATCACGTCGGCGAGAACGACATGTCGATGCCGCCGTACAGAAAGCAGGCTCCCGAGTGGCTGCGATCGACCGTCGAGCAAAGTCGGCTTGATTTGGCATTGCCAGAGTTGAAGTGGTTCGTCAGTCAGCAGCCGCCGACCGATGACAAGCGAGTCAACGCGATCGATGTCACCGCGGAACTAGAGAAAGTCGCCATCGCCGACAAACATCTGATTCACATCCAGGCATTCGACCTTCCCAAGCAAGAGAAAAAGCTGGTCATCGACACCGCCGGAATCATCAAGCTGGGCGAATTGATCGCCGAGAAGTATCTCGAACACTCATCTGAGAGTAAGGACAGGTAGCAAAGCACTCTACCGCTACACTTTGAACACGCTGTCAGTCAGATGACGCTTGTTCCAGCAATTGCTGGAACTCTTTTCGTGATTTCAGCTTCGCAAGCGACGGGTCGTCTTGCCACTTCGTCAAATCGAATCCGCCTTCGACAGCCTCTTCAAGCAATCGCAGGACCAAATCGAATTCCTCTGCCTCGATCAGGCTCCGAGATGTTTCGGCGAGGTACCCGCGCCCATCGTCGTTCCATTTGCGAGCATCGGTTGTCTTGCTCAAGTGTTGTTCAAAGGCCGATTGCAGCTCGTCAATTCGCCCGCGCACCGACAATATGTGCAGCAATTTTGCCAGTTGGGCCGTGGTGTGGTCATGGTCGAAACCATGATAAGCACCGCGTTTCTCCCAGGCGAGGCGAATGTACTTCGTAGCTTCGTCAAGCTCCGGCGGATCTTTCAGCCGCGACAACAGGTGGCCAAGAAACCACGCGAATTGGGCGTATCGCAAATCCTGATTGTCGAATCGTTCCTCCAGTTCAAATGACCGACGGATGAGCGTTTCCGCCGCGTTTACGCAGTCCCGATGCGTTGCCATCCACTGTTCATACTTGTCTGGATCATCGATTGACTCAAGGGCTTGCATTCGCGCCGCCGCGCCTCTGCCGCGGACGGTCATGCGGGCCAGTTGGTAGAGTGTATTCGAATGATACGGCGAGCCAGTTGGAAAGTAGTGATCAAGAATCTCGACAGCCCTTTTTTGGATGACTTCCGCGTCTTCGTAACGCGGCGGGTTCATATCGAATAAGTTTTTAGCCTGGGAGTGCAACATGACGGCCAGCAGGTAGTGCTTGGGTCCGATAACGCTCTCCGCCTGCTCGACCGCCTTGGCAAACTCGCGATCGGCGGACGGTCGAGTGAACTGCACCTTCGTGAGCACAACGCCATCAATGTAATGTCTGATGACGGCGGCTTTGTCCTGACTCGGCATCGTGCCCAGCACTGTCCGCAGTTCGGCAACTGCTGCGATAGCTTCTTCGGAAGAATCACCCAAGTGCATATAACTGCCGACCAAGAACGTTAGCGGGCCAGCGAGGGCTTCGCTGCGGGCAGGCACGTCGTCAGGATTCTGTTCCCGCGCGATCGCCAACTCGCGGCGGCGGACGTCCACAACCTTGAGGAGATGCGACTGCTCTTCCTCGTGCCGGCCGTTCAATCCGTCGGCAATGCCGATCATCACTCTCGTCTTGAGCGTCAACGAATGCTCCTCACCGTGCGCTGCGATTCGCAATTGCATGGCTCGTAGGAAGTTGGGCACGGCTTCGTCACGTTTGCCACGAAGCGTCAATAGAAGTCCCAAATTGTGGAGGCTCGTGGCAAGGTCGGCGTCACTGGCGGTCGTGGACTCTTCCCGAATTTTCAGCGATTCCAAAACCAGCGGTTCGGCAGCATCGACATCTCCGCGGCTTAGCAGCGCATCGGCCACGGTGTCCAACAACTCGGCGCGCGCTTCCGGATGATCGGCGAGTGTCTTGCCGGAGGCCAACTGTTTGGCCCCCCGGGCCAAGATCTCTCGCGCCGATGTTTCTTGCTCCGGGAGTACTCCAAATGATCGCCCCGCCAGCCCGAAAACGTCCGTATCCTCGAATAACCCCACCAGGAACTTCGATGCCTCTTGCGCTCTTTGTGCCTCGCGGCTCGCTTCTTCTTCTTTAAGTTCGGCCTTTTCTTTCAAAGCGACAGCCTCGTCTTTCAAGATGACGGCTTCGTCTCTTTCCTTCCTGAGCTGCGCGGTGAAGTAGGCACCTCCCGTCAGCAACGAGATGGCCGCCAGAGTGCTGACGACAACCAAAGCCGCCAGGGCAGGGCGGCGGCGGCACCACTTAAGGGTCCGCTCGACTTGTCCGATGGGCCGCGCGGCGATCGGCTCGCCAAGCCGCCACGCGCGAAGATCGTCGGTCAGCGCGGCGGCACTGGAATACCGTTTCGACGGCGACTTCTCCAGACACTTCAGGCAGATCGTCTCCAGATCCCTGGGCGTCCGCGGCGCAAGATTCCGCGGCGCGACCGGTTCCCGCTCAAGCACTTGCATCACGGTTTCCGTCGGGCCATCGCCACGGAACGGAGGACGGCCCGTCAAGCATTCGTACAACGTGGCACCCAACGAGTAGACGTCGGCTGCAGGGCCGACTCGCTTGCCTTCACCTCGCGCTTGCTCGGGCGCCATGTACGAAGGCGTACCCAGCAGAACGCCAGTGTGCGTGAGACCGCTGTCACTTTCGACGCTCTTGGCCAGCCCGAAGTCGGTGATCTTCGGAGTGCCGTCGCCATCGAGCAATATATTCGCGGGCTTGAGATCACGATGCACGATCCCCAATTGATGCGCGGCGTTCATGCCGTCGGCAATCTGCTCCACCATTTCCGCGGCCGCCTCGCTCGTCAGCCGGCCCTTTTTCAATCGCTCGGCCAGGCTGCCCCCGGTGACAAATTCCAAGGCCATGAAGGGACGGCTCTCATGCGTTCCGACCTCGTACACTTGCACAATATTGGCATGGCGAAACGAAGCAACCGCTTCGGCCTCGCTACGAAAACGGGCATGTTCTTGGGAGCTGGCATAATTGCCCGACAGAATCATTTTCAAGGCGACAAGCCGCTTGAGCCGCAGATCACGGGCCTGGTACACAACCCCCATTCCGCCGCGCCCCAGCACGCGTAGAATCTCGTATCCGGGAATCTCCGGATGAGTCTCCGAGAAGGATGTGTCAGCGGTGCCTTGGTGGACCGTTTCGCCGAGCGCGGATTCTGCCTGCCAGCGATCAAAAACCGATTGCACGACCTCGCGATGATCAGGAAATCGTCGTAGGTATTCGGCGACGTCGACCGACCCGCCTGCACCGCGGCGAAGATCCCATTCAGCGGATAGAAGTTGCTCAAGCAGGCGCAACCGCTGGGATTCCTGGAGTTCCTCGAAATAGTTCTCCAGACGCGGCTGCTCGCCCGCCCCCCAGGCCGCTTCAAAGCGATCACATACTTCGTCGACTTGCGCGCTGGACGGCCGGTCGAGTCTGGTTCGCTCTTCGCCGGAATCTTCTTGCCGCTTCATGCTTCCCTTCGCATGCAACTTCGCAACCGGTTGATGAAGCTGAAACCGTTATTCTACCAGTGGCGTGACGCGGTTGCGAGCGAACGAACCACTCCTTGGCGTTCCCGTGTGTTGTCGCTCGCATCGAGATGCCACTTTAAGTGGGCAAGGTTCGACGCCTTGGGCCGGATCGTTGCTAGTACTCGTACAACGGCTGGGATGGGTTCTAGGTTGCGGCGGAACGAAGTGTTAGACTGCCCGTTCATTTGGGGGGGCTCTAGCAAACTTTACAGCCTCCGCCACCTTAATCATCACTCTTTCGCCGAGGTGTTCATGCACGGCCGCTCAGCATTTTGGATCAATCGATTCGCATTTTGCCTAGGAATCTTCGTCGGGTTGTCGCCTCTGTGCGGCACCACGGAAATCCGGGCGGAAACCTTGGTGGGCGTCGTCTCCGACAATTCGGCGGCGGAAGTCCTCGCGGCTGCTGAATTGTTTCTGGGGGAACACTCCGAGCAAAAGTTGCAATTGAGAACGGTACGGCAGTTGAATCTGATGTCCGATCAGGAGATTCAGCAACTGTGGAGCAAGGCCGACGTCTTGTTCTGCGCGGGCGTATTTGGCGAGCAAGTACCACGATTTACGAAGGTGCTAGATGCGATTCAAAAAGAAGACTTGCGCTTTCTGGCGATGAGTTCCGATCTGAGATTGGTGCGACGCAGCCGATCGCCCGACGGAAGCTATTTTGAGTCGATCAGCGATGAACAGTATCGAGAATTGACGAAGAATCACTCTTCGATGGACGAGCAAGCCGCACACTTGAAAAAGATGAAGGCCACGTTTCCCAGCATGGTGCCTTGGTTGACGAGTCGCAGTTATTGGTCGAATGGGGGCACGAAGAATGTCGCCCACCTGTTTGCCTATCTGTTGTCGCTGAAAGGAATGTCCATCGCGGTCGAGCCACCTGCGCTGCGCGACTCGATTCGATATTTTCAGCAATCACGCACCGTATCCTCTGCCGAGCTTCAATTCAGTGCGACCGATCGAGTTGTGCTGATTATCGACCACAGCCGAGGGGATCGCGTGGGGGATCGCGAGATCCTCGTGAAATTAGAGCAGCTCCTACGCGAGAGGAATCTGCGAACGGCGACCGTCTTGGCGGATTGGGGGCCCGCGACGGCGAAGGCGATTCAACAGGCGCGACGAGTGATTCATCCAGCTCGGTGCGTCGGGGCGGTTGTACTTCAGGACTTTGTTTTGGGCGGAGGAACCGCGCGAGCGGAGGCGTTAGAGGCACTGACGGAATTAAATGTCCCAGTTCTAAAAGGCATTCGTCTAAAAGAGCAGACCGCCGCCGCCTGGCGCGTTGCCGATCAGGGGTTGTCTCCTCAGAGTGTTTACTACCGCGTCGCGATGCCCGAGCTAGAAGGCGCGAGCCAGCCGCTCGTTCTCTCTGCCGCTGGGCCAAGACGAGTGCATCCCGCCACGGGATTGCAATACGCCAGTCACGAAGTCTTACCAAAGCAGGCTCGTTTGTTGGCGGACCGTCTTCGGCGATGGAGCCAATTGCGGAATAAATCGAACTCCGAAAAGAAAGTGGCGATCGTTTATTACAACCATCCCCCGGGCCGGCACAATATTGGAGCCGACAATCTTGACGTCGTTGCTTCACTGTGGGAGTTGCTGCATCACTTGCAGGCCGAGGGATATGTCGTTGGACAGCTACCGACGAATCAGGCGGCGCTGTTGGAGCAATTGCAAGCCCGGGGCGTTAACCTTCCCAACGACCGCGAGCAACTGCGAAAAATGGCCCCGATGGTGACGCGTATCAACCAGCAACAATATCAATCGTGGTTCAAGGAATTGCCGCTCCCGCTTCAAGCTGAAGTTGAAGATGGTTCGCTCGGTTTTCTGCATCAGGCATTCTTGGAATTGACCAAGCGGGGCGACGCCGTGCCCATCGAGAAACTACTGGGGCGTTACCAAGGCGAGATTGAGCAGATTCTCGGTGGAATCAGGCACCCGGCGAAAGAGCGGGCGCTCGATCTTTTCGCGCAGTTGATCGGTCAATACACTCAGATCCGCGAACTCGATCCGGTCTCGCAACATGAAAAATACACGAGTTCAATACAACGTTGCGAAACCCTGATCGTGGCCTTGCGTGAAACAGGTATTGAAGGGCTGCGAGGTTGGGGGCCGGCTCCCGGAAAGAGCATGGTCGTCAAGGAACAGATTCTGTTGCCGGGACTTCAATTCGGAAATGTCTTTATTGGTCCACAGCCGCCGCGGGGGTGGGAGATCGATGAAGAGTTGTTGCATGCCAACACCGTCTTTCCACCCACGCACCAGTATCTAGCGTTTTACTTTTGGATACGCCACGCCTTTCAAGCGGACGCGGTCGTCCATCTGGGGCGTCATTCGACGTTCGAATTTTTGCCGAGACGGAATGTCGGGTTATCGCAAGAAGACTACCCACTTCAAATCGCGGGAGATACACCGCAGATTTATCCGTATATCGTGGATGGCGTGGGTGAGGGAATTCAAGCCAAACGTCGAGGACTGGCGGTGATGGTGGATCATTTGACGCCTCCCTTGCGGGTCACTCCGCTCTACGACCAACTGCTCGAGCTTCGGCAACTTGTGGAGAGTTTCGAGTCCGCCGAAGCCAGCGGGCAAACCACCCTGGAGGAGCGTACGGCCCAAATCTTGAAACAGAAGATCAAGGAACTGCACCTCGAAGAAGAATTGCGACAAGAGATGGCCGAAGAACTAAAAATTCGCGGGCAGAAGTTCGAGCAGATCAACAACGACCTGCTGGTACACGAAGTCGGCCACTATCTGACCGAGCTGCAGGAGAGCTTCATGCCGGTCGGTTTGCACGTATTTTCCAAACCTTGGTCGGCTGACGCGGTCGACATGATGTTAGAGTCGATGGGCCAACCGGATGAGTCCCTGCGCATGAAGCTTGAATTCAGTCCCACGAATGAACGAGACAGCTTCTTGAACGCACTCGAAGGAGGGTTTGTTTCGCCCGGGCCCGGGAACGATCCCATTCGCAGCCCGGAATCACTGCCAACCGGACGAAACTTTCATGCCTTGGATGGTTCCGTGTTACCTACGAGAACCGCTTATCAACTTGGAAGCGAATTAGCGGAACAGGCACTCGCATCGCGCCGTGGCGGCGACTCGGGGCGAGAAGCCATTGTGCTGTGGGCGTCCGACGTGGTTCGCGACGAAGGTGTCATGGTCGCCTTTGGTATGCGCATGATGGGAATCGAGCCCGTCTGGAATAGCCGAGGAATCGTGGCGGGTGTCCAGCGAATAGAATTGAATCCGGGCGAAAAACGATTTGATACGGTGTTCACTACGTCCGGCCTGTTTCGAGATCTCTACGGTAACCTGATCGAGATTCTTGATGATGGCGTCCTGCTGGCGCTGCAGGGGTCCGAGCAAACGATCGCCCAGACTTACCCAAAGCTGAAGCAGCCTCTGGCGCATGCGCTGAAACGGCTAGAATCCGATGCGGAACCCGGGACCGAACCGCTGGAGGTCAACTTCATCGCGGCCAACTGGGTTCGGCAAATGCTGTCGGAACTAGAACAGTCGCCGGAGCAGGACGCTCAAAAATTGGCGGATCGCGCGCTGCGCGCGAGCTTGCGCATATTTGGCGATGCGCCGGGCGCGTATGGCGCGGGCATCAACCGCTTGGTGGAACGCTCGGGATCCTGGGATAGGCGAGCCGAGTTGGCCGAGGCCTACTTGAAGCGCTTGGGACATGGATATGGCCGGCAGATGCAAGGCATTCCCGCCGAAGCGTCCTTCCAAGCCGCTTTGGCCGATGTGAAAAATACCTATCATGGACGTTCCAGCCATCTATACGGCCTGCTCGACAACAACGATGGATTTGACTATTTGGGTGGCCTGAGTCTGGCCGTTGAGCATCTTTCGGGCGATGTGCCCCTGAACCGCATCGCGATGCACGCTCATGCCGGCCAGGCCGAGGTCAAACCACTGAACCAGGTGCTTTCGCAGGAGTTGCGTGGGACTTTCCTCAATCCACATTGGATCAAGCCGCTTATGAAGCACGATTACGCCGGCGCGCGCACGATGGGCAGCCAGTTCATTGAGCACCTGTGGGGCTGGCAAGTCACCAATCCGGAAATCATCAAGTCACACGTTTGGGATGACGTCAAAGCAGTTTATTTGGACGACCGACACGAACTTGGGCTACGGCAATTTTTCAACGAAGGACCCAACGTACACGTCAAGGCGAATATTCTGGCCGTTTTTTTGGTCGCCGCGTATAAGGAATTTTGGAACGCGGATGAAGAAACGCTCAAGGCGCTCGCTGAAGAATTTGCCACCCTGGTGACAGTTCACGGTCTTCCGGGAAGCGGGCATACGAGCCCCACCCATCCAATGCATCCGTGGATCAGCCAGAGGCTCGACGAAGAGTTGAGGACGGAATATGAAAAAGTGCTGGCCGACGCCAAGCTGTTGCCTTCGCGAACCGAGGATGTATTGATCAGCGCGGTCGAACTCCATGCCGCCACCGAATCCGTTCCCGTCGTCGCCGCGACATCACCGTCGAATTCAGAAGTCGCGGAAGCCGCGGAGAGCGACTCGCCGGCCGGTGGAAGCCCGAAGAATTATCTTCTCTGGGGCCTGATCGTGATGGGCCTCCTTCTACTAGGCGCGGGTGTCCTTCAAGGAGCCAGAAGACGTCATTCATGAAAGAACAAATTTTCCAATTGATGCACGAGTTGGTTCGCGGCTTGGAATCGCCGGTGATGATTCTGCTGTTGGGAATCATCGGCTTTTGTTTGTACGAGATCGGGCTGTCGATCGGCGAGCGATTTTTCGGTTTGCCCCGGCTTCAGCTGAACGCTTCCGAAGAGGAAGTGATCGAACTGGGACGGCGCCGGGTAGAGCGAGCGGACTTCTTCGCTCGCGTTGGCCCCATGCTGGGGTTGATGGGCACTCTAATTCCACTCGGTCCAGGATTGGCGGCGCTGAGCATGGGCGATGTGTCGCAGTTGGCACAAGCAGTGACGACGGCATTCGATACGACCGTACTCGGTTTGTTGATTGGCATCATAGGTTTCGTGCTGGGGCGGCTTCGGCGTCGTTGGTACGATAAGGTTCTTGCCGCCGTGGAAGGGAATTCATGACTGCCAGGCGGGTGCACTCTTGGAACCGGGCGCGGTTCGAAGCGACCGACGACGTCAACCCGATGGAGCAATTCGGAAGCCTCATCGATGTCTTTCTTGTCTTCGCATGCGGGCTCATCGCCGCGCTGCTCTCCACAACTCCGGCGGTGCCGGCCTGGAACACCAACTCACCCGACGGTTCCCCCGTACTGCAGTCCGTGGAACGAGGCCGTGAACTTCCCAAGCTGCCCAAGAGCCTAGCCGGTTCCGGGACGGGATTAAAACCAATGGGACAAGTCTTCCAAGATCCAGAGACGGGAAAGTTCTTTCTCATCAAGAGCCAACCTTCAACAACTTCGGCGGCGACGGACGATGAAGTGGGGCAGTAACCCCTTCTCGTGCGGTCAAATGAATTCGCGCGTTGACACAACACCGTCAACCGATGCGGCGGGACAGCACCGGCCAGAACGGCGTCCGTGGAACACAATCTTGCGGACAGCCGCCGCGCCACGGTATGATGTTCGTCCATGAGCGATTCAGAACCCGCGCCCGTTTTCTTTTTCGACGACGAAGATCCCGAAATGCAGCAGGCCTACGAGCAGGCTCGCAAGACGTTTCGGTATTTCTGGCGTGAGTTGGCATGGGAGCAGCGGCGCATCATTCCCGGTCTGGACGTGGCTTGCGTAAAGGCGGCTTTCTTCGATCAAGATGGTGCTCAAAGTGAAGCAGGCGGTCCGCAAGCGGAACAAATGTGGATTAGCGATGTGGTCTTTGATGGAAAGGCCATCACGGGGACACTGATCAATTCTCCCCAGTGGATTACGTCCGTCGCGGAAGGCGATGAAGTCCGGATGCAGGTTGGGGGAATCAGCGACTGGATGTATGCGATTCAAGGACGCGTCTACGGGGCGTTTACCGTCAACTTGATGCGGTCGCGAATGGACCCCGCCGAGCGGGCGGCGCACGACGAGGCTTGGGGATTGGAATTCGGTGATCCACGGGCAGTCCAAGTTGTCCCCGACGGCGATGCCAGCCTGAATTTCGACCATCCGATGGCCGTCAACATGGGCCAGTCGTTAGCCGAACATTTGAACGAAGATCCCGGCAACGTCCACCAAAGAGATGACAACGGATGGACATTTCTTCATCAGTTGGCTCTGGCCGGCAGTACAACGAGCGTGGCCGTGCTGCTAAAACATGGTGCCGATCCCAACGCGGTCACGAGCCACGGAATGACGCCGCTGCAATTGGCCAATTCCCTGGGATGGACCCAAGTGGCCGAACTACTTGCCGCCAACGGGGCGCGGTCCTGATGGCTGGACCGCGCGTGCCCACAAGGCGAGCGTCCACCCTACGGCTTCCAAGGGACTTTCTTTTTCAACAGAGCGACAGGGCCTAGGATCTGAGGTCGTTGGTCGTAGGCGAGTTCGTCGAGACGAGTGGTGACGGAGTCGACAAGCTTAGTGAAAGAGATGGACTTGCGCGCGCGGAGAACATTCGCGAGCGAATAAGTAAACGCGCCATAGCTGGTAACGCCGTGCCGATATTCATACGCATATTGGTCTTCCTGGCAGGCTTGCAGAATGATGGGCAGGTAGGGCCCCACGGGACCCTTGCGACCGCGCGTCAACTTCTTATAGTCGGCCTCGGATGATGGGCGCAAGGTCATGGCCCGGCCCAGCCGATAAGTCACGCCATCCGTACCACAGTATTGTTGACACGTCTCTTCATCACTCGAAAAGCGGGCGTTGATTGGCTGCAAATCGCGGGGCACCCACATTCCGTGCTCGGCACTCCAGCGCAGGGATCGATGGCGAATATCGTCCGGCGGGTTGATGCCCCGTGCCTTGCGGCTACCCGACCGGTGAATGCCTCCCGAGTGGCAGCAATCGAAGACCATGACAAAACGGGTGTCGTAGGGAAGCGGGCTGTAGAGTTCAAAGATCTGGTCGTCGGTAACGCAAGTTTCCGGAGACCAGTCAAAGTCATGAGGAACTAACGTCTCATCCATGCGGTCGACCAGATCGCCGTCTCCATAGGTCGGCAACTGAGCGCCATGGCCGCTGAAGTAAAACACCAGTTCGTCTTGCGGTTGGGGATCTTCAAGCAGCCAGGCTAGCCGCTGTTGAATCCCGGCCGCCGTCGCCCGGTCGTCGAGACAAATGCGAATCTGCTCGGACGGGAAGCCGCACTCTTGCAACAGCGAACTCATCAGGAAGACATCGTTCACGCAGCCGCTCAGCCGCGCTTCCGGATCCGGATAATCATTGATGCCAATCAATACGGCTCGCCTGCGCGGCTGGCGTTTTGTCGATGGTGCCGCCAGCGAACGCGCGAGTGCTCTTGTCTCCGTGCTGGGAGCGCGCCCCGCTCTGGCAAGCGGCTTCCAGACCTGGCTCACCGTGGCGGCATGTTTTAGATACTCGCAAGCATCGTGGTCGGCCCAACCGCCTACGTCGAAGTAGGTTTCGACTTGTTTGAAATTGTCCGCATCCCACAGGCGGATGGGGCTGGTAAACACGTCGTCCTCTTCGTTGTACAGGTGAAACCATTTCTTGACGTCCAACGGCTGAATCCGTCCCGGCGTCAGGTTGCGAACGACAAAGGGATTGCCGATTTGAGCGCCGAGCGTGACGTAGGTCATCTCCTTGATGGTTTTCGAGAGGCCCCGTCTGCCGCCGCGCCGCGCATCCGGATGGCTGAGGGCGTTGTAAGTCACCAAGGACCCGAGACTGTGCGCCATCAGCACATCGGGCTTCTCTTCGCGAAGTCTGTCTAGGATTCGCTTTCGCGTCTGCTTTTGGAACTCTTCATTTTCGACCCACGCCACGACATAGCCGGCATACCACCGCAACTTATGGTTGATCGAATCAAAGAAACCCCGGCGGCGCATACCGAACAGGTTGCCCGCGCCGCTACTAAGCAATTTCCCAACGGCTTTCGCGGTCTGCCACGCGGATAAGTCGATATCCTCGAAGATGTCGTCGTAACTGGCGAAGCTAAATTCGAGGTCGACATCGTTCTGACCCGGGAAGCGGTCCTGGATCGCCTTCGTCCATTCCTCCTTCCAGGGATAATCCCGGTGATCACCCAGCCCATGCACTCCCATCAACTTGATCTTCGTCATAACGTTGCCCTCACTGAACAGACCGCGGCGCACCGGCGACAGAATATCAGGGTGCAGCCGCGCGAAACGTATCCGGAACGGCGCGGTCCCTCTTTACTAATTGCAAGTTAGCCGCCAAACTGGCGCGAAAAATGGCCAGTATCATGGTGGCTTCCATAAAAATACAAGTTCTTGCCCGACCGTGGTGACTTGGCGTTGTGCAATAGATATGATTGAAAGCGATACTTTTCGGAGGCACTTCTATTACGACGGGGTAAGGTCAATGAAACATCAGATTGCGCGTGGGTTCGCCATGATGCCGTTTGACGAATTCGCGAATGATTTTTGGAAAGCAGCGAGGCGGGCGGCGGATCGGTTTGAGTACCTGCACCTGGAACGCTACGGTTCGGACCATCATTCGGGCGGCGACGAGTTGTTCACCGCCATTAGAAAGCACATCAAACAAGCTGACTTTGCCATCGCGGACTTTACGCCCACGCGCGATGGCTCGGCAAATTGCAACGTGCTTACCGAAGCGGGAATTGCAATCGGTGCCGACGTGACGCTCAACGTAATGGCGCGCGCTAACAGCTTTGACAGCCTGAGGCGGACGCTACCGTCGGACTGGAACGGCTTTCATGTCGAGGTCTTTCCCAGTGGAAA
Source organism: Planctomycetota bacterium (assembly GCA_029259935.1). The sequence goes on along the minus strand of JAJDEH010000206.1, from coordinate 14,829 downwards.
GAAAAAGTGGCGTGCCACGTTTGAAGAGTTTTATCGGCGGATTCTGCACGACCTGGATCGTCCGCCAGCCCGTAGGGTCGAACCACCACGCCGGACAGACGCCGAACAGCTCAAGTGGCTGATGCAACTTGTACGGCGGCTGCGAACTCGTTGTGACGACCTGTATCGATCGCCGGCCAATGGCGTCGCTTGGAGACCCTACTGGCCAAGATACAACGGAATGCCTGATTCCTATTTCTTCCGGCTAAGGTCTCAGCAACCGCCGAATGAATCAGTGGATGTGGGCGTGTATTTCAAATATTGGGCGCGGGGCGGAACTCCGCTATTTGTGACATTCGAGGAGGATGGGAAGCGAAAAGCCTCGCCGGTCAAGATGAACAAGCCTCTTGATGAAATTACGAGTGACGAAGCGATTGGCGCCTTCGTCCAAACGATCGACAAGGCGTTGCGGCGAATTACGCCCAGTTTAAAGACTCCGGAATCACTCGGACGTCGGATCACCAAATGGAAAAGCCGCGGCGTGGCCGAAGCCATTCCCGAAGTCTGTCAGCGACTGGGACTGGAGGCCAATGGCGGGGGCAAATGGACGCACGAGGGACTACTCGTCGACGTTCTCGTTGAAGATTCGGACGTGCAACTCCGGATAGGAATCGATTTTGAACGCTGGGCTGAAAGAGAGGTCACCCCTTGTTGGATTTCAATTCGGCCCCGGGATTCCGTATCTCCGGAAATACTGAGGGCGATCAACCTCCCCTGGCTTCAGGCTCATCGTGAACCGGGTGAATTGTTGGTTCCCGTTCCGACGGAGGGAGACTTCGCCAAGAACCTGCAGTCCCGCATGGAGCGAGTCTTGGCGGCGTGCCCAGTCTCCAAGAGCGAGCAGCAAGCAGATTTGGCGGTACTTGATGCGGAAGGCGATTTGCCGGGAGAATTCGATACTGAGGACGTGGATTCCGAGGACGTGGATTCCGACGACTTGGAGGAAGGGCTCTCAATGGAGGGCGATGACACTGATGGTGCCGTGAACGAAATGGAAAGCGGCGACCTTGAAAGCGGCGAAGCAATGCCCAATTCTCCGCCGGTAAATCCAAGATAGATGCCCGTCCAATAAACTGGAATATTCGGCACGGGATCGCCTTTCGCGGCGGTCCAGCGATCTCATTGGTACTCCTCAGCGTCAGGGAGACTATTTCACCCAAATAACGCGATTTCGCGCGTCACTTGGGGGCCAAAATGCAATTAGAAATGTAACAACTTAGCAATGTAACCACTTGGAATCTATCTCTTTGGCTGGCTGGTGCCGAGATTTCACTGCCCCGATTCTCGGTCGTCGGAAACGATCACCAGCCAGCTTTTTTTGTCGCCAAGTTGGTCGACGCGCAATGGCGAGCAATCATGGAAGGCCGCCAAATTCATTGGCGACGTGAAGCACTCGCTTTCATTGGCAACGTGAAGCGCTCGCTAGGCTAATTGGCCCTACTGCTTGAAGGATCGTCATATTCAAGCTCTAGAATCATGGTGGGCAGTTGACTGGGGAGAACGTTATCAGGGACGGTTTTGTATTCACCGGTCTTGCGCAGCGAAGCCTTACCGTACTCGTGTGCCAACTCGCGGCTCTTCCCGAGAGACAACATTTGGAGCAGGTCCGCTTCTCGTTTTTCGCGTGTCGGCACGTTCACCCACATTGAATTCTGCAGCATTTAAGCCGTTGGATTTCCAATTTGCACACTGCAGTTTTGAATCGAGACTCTTTACGATTCAAGATGGTCCATGGACCTACTAGTACAGATTGCAATTCGCGCCGGAATGACGCGCACATTCTCCCTCGAATCGGAAAATCCCAGAAATCGGCAACACCGAATTGCCGTAAGCATCGACAGGTCGACGACTTAGGTCATTCAGAAAAGTCAATAAATTGACCACCCAACGCCGTACCAAATGTTTCTTTACACAATGCAAGTGTGATTCGACTCGAAATTTCCGCGCGGGGAAAACGACAGCTCCCGTGAGCGGATGTGCCGAATTGGCGAAGGCTGACGACACTGTCCTCGCGCATTTCTACCCGTAACTATCACGGCATGACCTGATGCCTTGCGGTCCGCCACGTTCGGCGCGTGTGGGAAAGCGAAGTCGAGTTGCGGAATTGGGCAAGCTATTCCGCATTCGAACTAGGTAAACGACTGGGGGAATCTCCCAATTCCTCATTTCATCCCCGGCCCCATTGAATTTTCATTGAAGTTGGTCCGGTTCTGGTAGAATCGGACAGGTTTGTGTTCACCTTATTGATGGCCCCAAAAGGGTTTGAGTTGGAGCGGATGTTTCCCCCACTCCTTTTTCTTCCGCGGCTAGGAATTAATCATGTACAAGAGGCACTGGTTGTGGACCTTCGTCCTTTCGGCAACCCTGGGATGCGGCGGCGTTGTTGAAGATGATCTGAGCAAAGGAAAGATCGTCGACGACGACCGATCTACTGCAGGCACATCTACGGAAGGCACATCTACTCAAAACACAGCGGCCGATACCCAAATTGCTTCGCGCGACAACGAAATCGAAAAACGGCAAGGAGACTCTGCAAAAAAAACGCACGTCGTCAAGAAGCCGGTTTCGCCAAGCATGGTTGGGCCGGCACGACCCCCCACGCCATCTCCCGCAAGCAAACCGGCGACGAACAAACCGCCTCAACCAATCGTGAAGATCGACGGTGCCAATGACGCTACCTTGGCGATGGCTACCGACAACACGGGAAATGGCCAAAATCCGTACCCGAATGCAACGGGCAGCGGTTCCTGGTCGTATCACGCGTCTCAAGCGAGGAATCTACTGTTCGACCCGAAAAAAGTCACGCTCTTGGGCTGGGATGCGGGGACCGCTTCTTCCAAAGTTCCGCCTCACTACGAAGAAGGATCCGGGAGCGACGATGGCAGGTGGAAGTATCCCAATATTATTCCAGGAGGCAAAGTAGTTTTTGTATGTCCCGGGAACAACCGCGCGGTAATTCGCTGGACTTCCAACGTATCGGACCGAATCCTGGTTGACGGTTCCTTCGCCAAAGTACTGCGCGGCGGCGGCGACGGAGTCGAAGTGATGGTGGCGGTTGATGGGTTGGCCTATTTCCATCGCCTGATTGCCTTTGACGATGCGGAGCCACATCATTTCAAATTCCAATGTGACGTTGAACCGGAGTCGGTTGTCGATTTTGTGATTGGCCGTAATGGCCCGGGACCCGGCTTCAGTTTCGTGAAGGATGGGACCCTTTTTAATACCAGAATCGATCGTGTCGATGTCGACGTCGACCCCCTTGCAAGATTCATTACCAAAGTCGAAACGCTCAAGGAACAAACGAACGAACAGAACCAGTTGCCGAACGTCATGTCCAAGCGTTGGGCACCCACCGATAAGGATGCGATGCTGGCGGTCTCAAAAAAGTGGCAAGTCGACCTGTGCACCGACGATAAGAACAAGGATCACGAGCCGGTGACCGATGAAAAGGTCTTGGCGTATTTGGAGGAATTGATTCGCCACACGGCGGCACATCCCGACAAGAAAATGTCGAATCAAGAATTATTCGATCTTGGCGAGAAACTCTATCCGGCCGTCACTCACCCTTATGCGAAATTCCTCATTGCCAGCAACGCCCATTGGATCGTTGAAGCCAACGCCGAGCGAACCACCAAACAGTTGGCCGATGTCCGCCAGCGGCTGTTGAGCATCGACCCGGAGCAGTTGAACGGCGCGCCGCAATTGAAACTCGTGGCCCATCGGAAACGCGCGCGGATGCACCAGAAATCTCATCCAAACAACTACGAGCTTCGACGTCACGACCTGTTTGAGATGAGTGCGCAAATCGTCCGTTTGGCGGAGTTGAAAGATCTATCTAGCCGGGAACGGCAAATTGTGCTGCGTTGGCTGGAAGCCTATGCCAAGGATCCGGTGTTGGGCGGAGAGAGCGACTTGGTGTACGCCGCCTTGGAATCTAGCGAGAACGCCGATCCGTGGATCAAGAAAATGTTGCTGGGCCGACGACGGATCAAGCTGGCCTGGATATTCCGCGGCTCCGGCTGGGCGAATTCCGTGACCAACGACGGCTGGCGTCTGTTCGCCGTCCATTTACGGCAGGCGCGCCGACTGTTCCTCGAGGCGTGGGAAGTGGACCCGGAGTGCTCGGAACCGCTGGTTGACTTGATCACGGTCACGATGGCGCAGGGCGGCATTGCTCGCGAGTCGCCTCGCTTTTGGTTCAATCAGGCCGTGGCAACCGATCTGGACAATATGGCGGCGTACTCTCAGGTACTCTACGCGCGGATGCCACGCTGGGGCGGCAGCCACGCGGAAATTTTGGAGATCGGCCGCAAATGTCTTGCCTCCGAACGATATGACACCGAGGTACCGTGGCAATTTCACAAAGCCATTCTAAGGATCCGGGTGGACGACGTGCCCATCTTGGAGCAGCCCGGCATTCTCGAAGAATATGAAAAGCTAATCTCCAACTACATCGCGTATTACGACGACCCCCAGCTAACCCAAAGACACTCTTTGCGTCTGTTGGCCGTGAGAACACTGGCTGGCGATAAAGAAGGGGCGAAAGAGCTGCTATCCAAGGTACCGGAAGACGTGGACGAAAGTCCGCTGCGCGAGTTCGGAGAAACTCTGTCATCGATTCGCGAGAAGCTCGAAGTCGAACCGGAGGCGGGTGACAAAGCGCCCTAGTCGCTCGGGCTCTTTGCGCGGCAAACGGCCAGCTCTTCACGACGCTCTTCACGACGGTTTCGTTGCGAGCGAACTGGTTGCGCCGCGAATGCCGCTAGGTCGCCCGAGGATGGTGCGGCGCGATGCGTTTCTAGGGATCATCTTCGTCCGGCACGATCCAATCATTGTGGCCCCATGTCTTCAAAGGCACGCGGGCCAAATCCACCGACCGATCAATCATTGGTTGTGGTTGCCGGTGGTTGAATGAAACCAGGCTGGTCACATGGATCTCGGGCCGCCGGCCGGTGTGGACTTGCCATGCATCGGCAATGTGGTTGGCGTATTGGTGGATCATGCACGGGTACTCGCTCATGAAATTCACCTGATGAGCGGACAACTCGGCCGCCGGATTCCAAAGCACCCGCAGTCCACGGCCTTGCCGCATGACAATGGCCTCGGGCAACTCGGCCTTGTCGGCGAAAGACATACGAGCCGGATCCACGAATATCACGTAGGGACCATCGCCATGGAACTTGGCTAGTGTTTGCAGGTTACTTCCCGGCATGAGGCCCTCGTCTTCCACCACCAGCAGCCGCGCGGGAAATTCGGCACAACCCTGGATCGCGAAGGGATGGACTCGCGACAACTCGGCGTGGGCATGGTTACCCAGCGGATGGTTGAGAAGAGCGCGCAATGCGTCGCTTAATTGTTTCACGGTAGCCGGCTGATGCTGCCCCGATTGAATCAGCTTCCGGGCCGCCTGGACGTTTTCCAGTTGCTCCTCCAACTGACGACGTCGGTCGAGCGAACTCTGATCGTGGCGTTCAAGTTGGGCCACAATTCGATCCAACGCCTTTTCCAATGTTTGCGTCGGTTGAAAATTAGGTTCGCGGTGAAAGGCTTGTCGCCACTTCGCGGCAATGCCCTCCTGCCGTTCGGCAAGCGACGCCGCCTTGGCTTCCGCCGACTCGGGATTGACCATCAGCCGCGTGCCGACGCACGGCTCGTGGACGGTGACAACTTCAGGAAGCCTTTGCCATTCGAGGTGGCCGGCGTCGACCACGACGTAGGCCGCCCGCGGCAAGTGAGCAGGCCATGGTTCCCAGTTGCGTCCGTGGCTGTTCGCCAAGTTGCCGAAGAATTCGGAGTCAACCAAGTCGAACTGCAGCACGACCGACTGCTTCGACCGCAGCATCATGCGCCAACTGAATCTTTGGCCTATTTCCGTCCATTCCGCGCGACCTTCGATCAAGTGGTGCCGAAGCGGTATCAGGCACTGCACAACAATCCAAACGGCAACCAACGCCGGTACCCAGCGGCCGACATCGCGACCGCCCAGCGAAGGTTTCGGCGTGCTGGCCCGCGGCGACCAACCCAGCACCGCGCCAATCACGGGTACCACGATCGCGCCACCCAGCAGCCAGCGCCAATCCGGCGCGACGATTCGCGGTCGCTTTAGCCAGGTCCAAAGTCGTCGAGGCCAGTCGGCGTCGAGGAATATGAGCGTCGCGGAAAATCCCAAAAATGGGAAAACTCCAATTTCAAATATGAAGTGATTCGACAAGTGAAATAGAAACACCAACAAGATGCCAAGCAGGCGCGTGCGGCGAAACAGCAACAAGAAGCCAATCGAAAGGTCGAAGATCGTCCCAGCCCACGCGATGAACAGTTCCACATGGTGGGGCGCGGGCCAGAAAGGCAGCGAAACGTGTTGCTGCCAGCGATCGAGGAGATGCTGGCCACCGCCCTTTAAGGGCTGACCGCTCAGCCAGTCGGCGCTAAGCTTGGGCAGGCCGGCGTAGAAATAGATAATGAAGATCTGGGCTCGCAGCACGAATACGGGCCACAAAGGGATCGTGGCGGCCGTCGGGTCGCGGTCCGCACTCTTGCGCCGACTCCACCAACTTTCAATCGAAAAGCAACGGCTGGCCGGCATGCAGGCCAGTAACAAGGCCAGCAGGCAAATCAGATAATAGTGATTGTTGTAGCGAGACTGCTCGATCAGAAACGTGTAGGTAAACGCAAAGAACAGCACCACCGCCGCCGCGCGATAGAAGACACCCACCGTAACTAGGAATGCGGCCGCGGCCAGTACCACAAACGTCAACGTGATACCGGGCTCGGGTAGAGGGCGAACCCATTCGAATCCGGGATAGGGAAAGTTCCAGTTGGTCGCGGTGAAGTACGAGTAGACTCGATTGCCACCAGAAGCAGGCCACAAATGGCGGATCGCCCACCACAGGATGATCAATCCAAAACATATACGAAAGACTGCCAGCGATGCCCCGTCAACCTGAGTCGCCAGCAGGCGGCCGAATTGACTCCAACGGTCACGGATGCTGTTTGACTCGTTACCGCCAGCGCTGCTCATGGACCTGATTCCCAGTGCCTCTTCACTGTTCGATCACGAAAAGCCTCGATCACGAAAAGCCGCACAACGCTCAGTTTAACAGAAAGATCTGGCCGTAAACAGCTTGAGCGATTTGGCGCTCACACCGGGAAATGAAAGAGCCCGCCCATCTAATACGTTGACGGAGCGTGGCTCAGTTCGCGAGCGCGATGCCAAACTGCCATGTAGCAGGCCGCCAAGAGACTGCAAACCGCCAGCCATTCCCAGAACGCCATGCTCATCAGAAAAGGTACTTGGCTGGCGAGTTGCTCAGGGACCGCCCAGCCGAGTTCGGCGATCGCTTTCGTCGCGTGGACCAGGCCCGCCCCCAGCGCAGGAATCAACAGAACGCCGGTCGTCACCGCCAACGGCCAAACACGTGTGCGGTTTACCAAGGACCGCAGAACTGCAAACAGAGCGAATCCCGAAAACCCTCCGCCACCACCACCTATTGCCAGATTCGTGGCAATCTTGTGAATTGGCCGTGAGCCCTCCGTGCTGGGAAAGTAGACCGGCTCGAGGCCCAGCAATAAGACACCGACGAAGCCGGCCAGCAGTGCTGAAAAAGCGGGAATCCGCACAAGCCATGGCGCGTCGGCACGGCAGAGCAAGTAGATCGGCACGGAGAACATGAGGACGGCGACCGTTGCCAGCCCCAAGCCAAATATTGCGCAGCCGTCCGGATTGTCGCGGGGCGAGAGAAGAGAAGAGATCCAACAATACCGAAAGTCGTAGTCTGTTGGGTAGCGAGCCGCCGCTTGCATGGCCGATCCGAAAAAGACAACCACCGCGAGAGGAACGACGCATCTCATTAAGAAACCTTCTACGCTGGCCGGAACAAAATCCGACCATCGAACAAAGGACCCTTGATGCTCAATGCTTCTTTCAGTTTGAATGTGCATGTGATGTTACGGCCTAGCGGCAGCGAACGGAAAAAGTCAGTGGGCGGTGGCGGACCTGGCCTTGGGCGTCATGAGCGACCCCCTCTAGCTCCCCCTTGGCAAGGGGGAGAATCCTATACGCCTCATCTTGGAATTCGTGCGATCCGTCCAACCATTTGTAAAGCGGCGGCATTCAAAAGCTCGCCTCCGCGTGGTCCAAAAAAATTCATGACCCGCGTTTCGTAGCAATCGCGTGCATTGAATACCTCAAGCGAAACAAAGTAGCCTTTGTAGTCGCCGTTGAAACTGGTGACGACAAGCGTTAGATCTTCGTTGTCGAGTTGGCTGGCCAGGCGGTTGGCCAAATCGCCGCTGTAGTCACCCGGAAACCCAGCCAGCACGGCTGGGCCGATGCGCAGCACGTGCAAGTGCGTCGTGGGCTCGGTAATCCAGGACGTTGCGAGCGAACTGATCCGCCACCGCGCCGTCGTGGCCACTTGCAATTCGGGAAGTCGCACTGAAATTCGGTTGACGGCCAACAGCGGCTTTCGTTCGTAACGTGCCGCGGAAATTGCCGCTTGCAACTTGTCGGCGAGCATCGTGCCCAAGCGGCGAGCGCTTTCTTGGGCGCTATCCGCTGGCGGCCGTACCGGCGAGGCGTCGCCCACCGCGCCGGCCGCGAAGGCCACAAGTTCCGCTCCCGTGCTTGCGCGCAATTGGTCTACCAGCGCGCCAGGATAGTCAGCGCCCAATATCGGCGGATTCCCCGGAATGACGGTCGCGTGCGCGGCAAAAACCGTCACGATCGCCGTAGGCGCCGTGGATGGTGAATTCAACTTACGAAACAGCAGCGCGGTTAGTTGATCATGCGGACCTTGGCCGATGCCGATTCTGTTTTCCAGGCAATCGGGCGCGGCGACCGTCACCACGGCAACTTCGGCGGGCTCCAGCTTTCGTCTTGAATCGGCCACGCAACGGGCCAGTTGTTCCGCTAGCCGATCAAAGTACGCGGAGTCGTATCTGCCGGTCACAAGTTGCTCAAGCACATGGTCGCCCCAGCCGCCGGGTCCGCTGTGAGTATGGGTCGCGGTAAAGTAGAGTTGTGCCGGAGCAAGCTTTGTTCTCGCTAGAACGGCGGCGGCGAGTCGATCGTTGATAAGCAACAAATCCGATGTGAGGATCGTGACCTCCACATCCCGGATCTTGAGCGTGATTGCGCGAGCGAAGCAGCGCGAATCAATTTCTTTCAACGCGTTCTGCTTGCGATTTCCAAATCCAGCAAGTGGGTGGCCCTCCGGCGGAGTAAGATCAACTTGGCCCATGCCAAGCAACAGTTCGCCCTCGGCGGCCTCAACCGGTGTCGTCCGCAAGGACTGCATGGTGTTTCGATAGTATTCGCTAGTCGCCAGTGGCCGGTCGTCGACAAGCCAGGGCCCTCCGAGGGTGGCCACGATCAACAGACAAATCGGAACCGATCGTAGGAACATCATTGTCCATAATCGCGATTGCCAGAATAATTGGAAGCGTGACAACCGTTCTTTTGGATCGTCTTCCCCGTCGTTGGGTACATTATTCTTCGAAGTCAACCACCACCTGCAAGCGAACACCCAGACCATTCCAAGCAACACGCCGGATCCCACGCTTGCCAAGCCGAACCCCGCAACAAGACTCGCGCCGCAAACCACTCCGACCCAAACACCGGCTAGCCCGGGCAAGAATGGCCCGCACCGCCATCCTAGTCCAGACATCGGCTTTTTCGCGGTCAACAAACTTGCGATGACAGCGGCCAAAAGGCAGGAACCGTCCGGATAGAGGTGTGCCAACGATAGAGCAAACAACTGCTCACTCGTCCAATGAATTGCGATCGGTGCATTTTCCGCCAAGATTACCGCACCGCTCACCGCGACCACAACGAAACTCGCATCACGTAGTCTTCTCCATAACAACGCAACGACACCGACAACCAGGCTGACCCCAACTACACTTACAGCGCTGCTCATCGTACGGATTTGCGTCGCGGCTCTCGGTACGGTATCGCTAACCCACTTCGCGTTTTCCCATTCGGCCAGTCCATCCGGTGGTCCACTAAATTTGCCAAGCCCCCACGCAATCGTGGCGACGGCCAGCGCACCGTTAATCACGAACAGATAGTGCCGCCAGGGCGCTACACTCTTGGCGATGATCCGCGCCAGGACGCGCGGCTGGTTAATGAGAGGTCGATCCTGTACCCGAGCCGGCATGGGAGAAAGTGCACCGTGACCATGTTGAGAACTCGGACTCTAGGCCATCTCGCAAATCTCAGCTAGCTCAGTTTGACTGAGGTCTGCTAGCCGATGAAAGGACGGCGCGTTCGTGCCAGATCAATCGCCGCCGAGTGGCGTTTCTCCGAAGAGCCCATTCAACACCATGCCAAAGCCACTAAAGAAAGTAAGTACGGGTAGTGCAACAATAAATCCGACTCCTAGTAGGGCGAAGAACCCAATCAACGAAAAGAACATAATACCCAGGCCAACGATCACTTTGCCGCCATCGAATCTCGACGGGGCTCGCTTGCGAAGTTTGGCCTTCTTGGGTTTCTTTTCCTTAGTTGCAGCCGGCTTGGGGGTAGTCGGAGTGGCGGCTGACTTAATGCGGCGTTTCAACCTGCGGCTATATGCGCAGTTCGTGCAGACTACTTTCTCTGGAGGAAATGGTTGCTTGCAGGCGGGGCAGGGCGGTGCGTCGGCCGCCGGTGTGTTTTCCGATGAAGTCGGAACGGGCGTAGCTGACGCGGGCTTTCGAGCGGCAGCGGCTTCCGAGGGCAGACGTTGGCCAGGAATGAGGAGAGCTTGTTGGCACTTGGGACACTTCACCCGTTTCCCGGCCAACTTATCGGGAGCGGCAAACTTCGCTTGGCAACGACATGTAACCGAAATTGGCATCGCAATCTGCCCAAACTCGCGGAATGAAAATCGGCACCGCATTGGGGCCGACTCCAAGATATCATTGTTTCACGGGTACTGGCGAACGTCAATTGTTCGGCGGCCCGTGTTTTTCGCGCGCATGGACAAAGACATGCGTTTCGTGAGATAATGAGAGGCACATCCGATTTGCACGCATTTCACCTTCAGCTTCCAACATTGGGCCGCCCCATGCTTACTTTCGCACGTCCCCCGCGGACACTTCCCCTTCTTGGTATCGTCGTTCTGTTGTTGGCCTCCAATAACGCGGAAGCCGCCAAGACGCTTCGCTGGAAGTTCCAGGTCGGGGATCAATTCAAGGTCACCACGACTCAGAAGTTCAAACAAACCCTCACCATCGAGGAAAAGACGTACGAGATTCCCAATACTACCGAAATGTGGATGACGTGGAAGGTCGCGGAAGTCAACGACGACGTTGCTAGAGTGACTCAAGTCATTGATCGCGTGAAGGTCGCCGTCCGAGTTCCGGGTGGTGGCGAGGTTCGCTTTGATAGTAACGAGGAAGACGACCCCACCGGACCGGCCAAGAACATCGCCGAAGTGATGCGTCCCATGATTGGTGCCGAGTTCGTCCAAGTCATGACCGACCGTGGGCAAGTCGTTAAGGTGGAAGTTCCCAGCGAGGCGCTGGAAGGGCTGCATGCCCATCAGGAGCTAAAAAGCTTCTTTTCGGAGGATGCGTTCACGGAATTGATGCAAAAGGTCTCGCCCGCCATGCCGACCGACGCCATGGAGCCAGGTCACCAGTGGAAGATCTCCTCATCCACGCGGACAATGGCGGGAAACCTGCTGTTAACGGGAACCTATGTCTACGATGGGGAAATCCAGCGCGAGGATCGTAAGCTTGAAAAAATTAGCTCGACGGTGGAAGTCGGCTTCGAAAGTGAAACGCCGGGCGGCGGAAAACCGGTCGAGATTCTCAAGCAGGATAATAGCGGCACTTCATTTTTCGATGCCGAAGCGGGCCATGTCGTCGAAGTGACCATGTCGCAACGGATTCACATGTCGGTGACCGTGCGCGACAAGTCCTTTGACCAGAAGCTGGAAACCAGTTTGAACATGAAAGTGAACCGTATCGCGCCGTAACCGCGTAGTACTTGCGTTACCATTGTCGCCCTCGTTCAAAAAACTGCATGTGAAGGATTGCTCATGCAAGTCGCTCGAAAACTGATCGCTCACGGACCGCACGTCGACCGGAAACAAAATACTGGGATTCGCTTGCGGGATTTCCCCCGCGGTTTGCTGGTCGTGACGTCGCTGGCTTGTTTGATGCTGTCAACCAGTGCCGCGCGCGGCGAAAAGCTGTTGCGGTGGAAGTTCTCCGAAGGCGACCGCTTCGACGTGGCGGTCGTTCATCGGCAGGATCATGAGTCGCGAGTGAACAAGACGCGCAAGGTCAGCGTTGAGACAACGATGCAATTGCACTGGCACGTGACGTCGGTCGATCAGGACGGCACGGCCGTGATGCAGCAGAAGTTCACTCGGTTGGCGCTTCAAATGTCGCTGGCTGGACAGGAAATCAAATATGATTCGGCCAGCAAGGAGCGACTTCCAGAAGAAGCCCAAAGCATCGCCGATCGTATGGGGCCGCTGATTGGCGCTGCGGTTTCGATCACGATGAACGATCGCGGTGAGATCCAGGACGTCCAGCTTTCCGACGAGGCCAAGGAAGCGCTGCAGGCAGCGGCTGAATCGTCGAAGTTCAAGGGTTTATTGACTCAACAGGGGATCACCAATCTGCTCAGCCAATCCGCGCCGGTGTTGCCCAAGGATCCAGTTGACGAAGGCGACGGCTGGACCGAGGAGACGAAAACGCAAACACCGCTCGGTTCGCTCAATCAGAAACACGAGTTCAAGTATGAGGGGACCAAGGAACGGGAAGGACAGTCGCTGGACTTCATTACGGTGAAGTCGACACTTCAGTTGGAAAAGAAGGCCGGTGAAGGCAATCCCAAAATGACGCTTACCGAACAAGAGCAAACAGGTGAGTTCTTCTTCGACGCCGAGCAAGGCCGGTTCGTGGCAACGGAGCTGCGGCAAAAGCTGGAAACGGAAACGCCCTATCGCGACCGCAAAATCAAAACCAGCGTCGACAGCCTGATGACCATGACCATTTCCAAGAGCGAAAGTCGCTGATCGCTCCGCGATCAGAACGTGGCATCGTTGAACGTTCGGTTCGCGGAGCGAACCACGACTATCCTTCACGCACGGGCACGGCGACTTGGATTTCGTCCCCCGCGACACGCACGTCAAATGAATCCACGCTGATTTTGGGATTATCACACCAACTGCCATCGCAGACCTTGAACCGCCAGGCATGCCAAGGACAGGTCACGATGCCATCTTGCAGCGGACCGGCCGCCAGCGACGCGCCCATATGCGGGCAGATGTCGTCCATCGCCTGATAGTCGCCGTCAATATTAAAAACGGCCACCATGCGGCCATTTACGGCGTACGACGCACCTTTCCCCTCTTCAATCTCACCCACTTTGGCGACCGTGGTGAATTCGTCCATCGTCATCTCTTCTTTCGCAGGTTCCTCGTGAAAACCGGACTGAGCATTTTATGTTGGCGGGGAATTGTACAACAGGTGGGCTGGCCCTTTCATCCTCATCGGCCTGTATTTTCCGGCCTGTTCGTGGCATATTAGGCAAGTCGCTGGCTGTTCCGCGAACCCGGCGGTTTCGATTTGTTCGCGGAGCGAACAACGACATTCTTGCAAACTGGACTGGAGCTGATTAGCAATGCTGAATCAAGATCTGAAGGACCATCTCACCAGTCACGTTCTTCATCGCGTGCAGACCCCCGCGCAGTACCTGGGCGGCGAACAGAACATGGTTCGTAAAGATCACGGCCAAGTGAAAGGGAAACTCTGTCTGGCATTTGCCGACACCTACACCATCGGGATGAGCCACCACGGTTTGCAGGTGCTCTATTCGCTGATGAATGCCCGCGAAGATTGGGCTTGCGAACGCGCGTTCACGCCCTGGATGGATATGGAGTCGGAACTGCGACGCGCCAATCTGCCTCTGTATAGCTTGGAGACTTTCACGCCGCTGTCGCAGTTCGATATCGTCGGCTTTTCGTTGCAATACGAAATCAGCTACACGAATGTGCTGACGATGCTGGATCTGGGCGGCATTCCGCTGGACGCCGACCAGCGGACCATGGCGGATCCGTTGGTTATCGCGGGCGGACCGTGTGCCCAAAATCCCGAACCGCTCGCGCCGTTTATCGACATCTTCGTCACCGGCGACGGCGAACCAAGCTTGCCGCTGATTTGCGAGCTGTGGATGCAACTCAAGGACGAATTCCTCGGCGGCGCTGCCGGGAAGGGCAGGGCAGGGGACGCGCCATTGCGTGAAGAAATGCTTGCCGAAATGGCCAAGCGGCTGCCGTTCTGCTACGTGCCGCGATTTTACCAACCGGAATACCGCGACGGCCGCTTCGTGGCGATGAACCGCACGCGGCCCGAGGTGCCGGAGACGATCGAGCCGGCGGTCATTTCCGACTTCGAAGGCACGCCGTTGCCGACCAAGCCGATCGTTCCCTATGTCGAATGCGTTCACGACCGGATCGCCATCGAAATCATGCGAGGCTGTCCGTGGCAGTGCCGATTTTGCCAGAGCACCGTGATCAAGCGGCCCTTGCGAACTCGCAGCGTGGAAACGATCGTGCAAGGCGCGCTCGAAAGTTATCGCAATACGGGCTTCAACGAAATCTCGCTGCTGTCGTTGTCCAGCAGCGACTATCCGAATTTCGAGGAACTGGTGCTGCGAATGCGGGCCGAGTTCGAGCCGCTCGGCGTAAACATCTCGATCCCCAGCCTGCGGGTCAATGAACAATTGCGGAGCATTGCCGAGTTGCTTGGTAGTAGCCGGCGGCGTGGGAGCCTCACTTTGGCGCCCGAAGT
>JAJDEH010000205.1 GCA_029259935.1 Planctomycetota bacterium | reverse complement strand
GCTACCGGGATGGGTGCCGTCGCGATCGGAAACTCCTCGGAAGCCACGGCCTCTGGTGCCGTGGCCTTGGGAAGAACGAGCGACGCGTTCGGCGTTAATTCAGTCGCCCTCGGAAACACCTCGGATGCCCTGGGTGCCAATTCGATCGCAATTGGAATTAACTCCGACGCCACGGCTGACGACACGCTTGCGCTGGGGGTCTTATCGGACGCCACCGCTGAGAGTGCCGTCGCCCTCGGCGACAGCGCCCAGGCGACCGCCACCAGCGCGGTCGCCATTGGCCGCTCCTCGGATGCGTTCGGGACCAATGCGGTGGCCCTCGGCAACATTTCGCGGGCGACAAACTCCGGCTCCCTCGCGCTCGGCCCTTTTTCCACGTCGTCAGGCCAGAATTCGGTCGCGCTGGGCAACACCCGCCAGGCGACCGCCGACAATGCCATCGCGTTGGGCCCCAACAGCCAGGCCACAAGCACCAATTCGATCGCGATCGGCATTCTCTCTCAGGCGACGACGGGAAACGCCGCAATGGCCGTCGGCACCAGCAGCCGCGCAACCGCTCAAAACGCGATCGCACTCGGCCCGACGGCCCAGGCGACCGCAACCAATTCGTTGGCCGTCGGCAGCAATTCCCAGGCCATGTTTTTTAGGTCCACCGCAATCGGCGTTGGAGCGCAGGCAACGCGAGACAATCAGATGGTGCTTGGTACGTCGACCGAAACCTTGACCGTTCCAGGAATCAACTCGGGAGCCAGTCGAGCCGCCCAGGGTCCGGTCACCGGTATCGTGACCACCGATGCGGCTGGAAATCTGGCCGGCCGATCTTTCGCATCCGCGGGCCTAGCCACGCACGCAGACGTTGCCGGCGCCATGGCACTGTCGCGAATCCCTAGCGTCCTGCCCGTCGACCAGCGGGGCGCGGTATCGTTCGGCTTTGGCACCGTCGGCGGCGCGAGCGCGATGGCCGTGGGCGCCACCGCCGAGTTGGCTGAAAACATGTTTATTAGTGGCGGTGGCTCCTTAGGAGTTGGTGGGACCAATACCATGCCCGGCGGCTCGGCAGGGATTTCGTTTGGGTGGTAGAGCTTGCTCCACCTGATGACACTCCCGATGGGAAGCATGACTGCAACACTTGAAGTAACCGATGAAAGACCTCACTCAACTGATTGCCGCGATTCTGCTGTCGTCGATCGTCGCGACGGTTCTGACGTACGTTGCGACATCACGTGCCGGCGCGGGCAGCAATCTACCCGACGATCCCGTGGTTGCCCCGTCCAACACGCCGGTAACGAGACCTGAAGCCCAACCCGTTCACGCGCGTAATCCGCAGCCCGCGCCGTCGGCCTACTCCCATCCGTCGAATCAGGTTGATCACCGAAATGCCAAAGTTGCGACTCCAAGGTCGCACCGCGAGCCACTACCCAACAATTCCGGCACTTCCAGGCGACTGCCCAGCGACGACATGCAGGTGCGGCTGATCAAGAACGCCCTGATCACCTTGAACAACGCCAATGTGACGGGCAACTACTCGGTTCTGCGCGACCTCTGTTCGCCAGCGCTGCGAGAGGAGAAGAAGGCGTCGGACTTCGCTATGGCGTTTCGCAAGGCTCGAGACCGCAATCGCGACATGAGCTTGGTCATGGGACTGAAACCGATCCCGTCGCGCCCACCAACCCTGTCGCCCGACGGCCGCATGCGACTGGCCGGCTTCTTTCCCACCCAACCGCTAGTGCTACACTACGAATTGGTGCTTCTGAATTCCGACAGGGGCGACTGGTGGATCGACGGTATCGTCGTTCGGACGCAGCCAGCCAACCTTCAAGCGTCTCCGGCGGAACCACCGCCCGCCGACGAATCGCAAAGCGCCACGCGACTCCCTTCCACCGGACAGCACGACGGCTTCGACAAGACCAGTGCCTTCGACCTTAACAATGGTTCTGGCATGCGCCGGTAATGAAGCGCGGTCCTCATCTGGGTTGTGCGGCTCGGCTTGAACTCGCGCAGCGAGTGCCCAAGTGCAACCAAATTATACGTGGACGTTTTCGGGAGCCGCACTTTCGGCTGAGTTTAGGGACATGATGAACAGGATGGACAAGATAAGCGGCGGTTCCTGGTGCGTGCTCATCCTGTCCATCTTGTTCATCCTGTCTCAAGCATCTGCTCATCGAATAGTTACCGTGTTGCCACAAGATCAAGCGCTACATCCTCGGCCAATCCTTGACGGGGGAAGCCGGCGGCGCAGACCCGGGCGGCGGAGTCGCGGTCGTGCCGGAGGCTTCGTTGATAACGACGGGACGGGCACCGCGCCTGTAACAGATCGCTTCGTCTTTCGCTTTGCCAAGCTAGTGCCCGTAGGCCTTTTTATAGCTGGCGACAGCAGGGAGATGATAGCGATGAAATTCTTTCCTCGACGCAATACGAATAAGTCCGTCCGAACGCGACGTTTTTTTCGACCACGTTGTGAGAGTCTCGAAACTCGAGCCATGATGGCGGTTTCGCCGGCGCTGTTGGTTGATCAGGACGCCACGGATGTGGTCACCGCGAATTCTCCCAACGGTTCATCGGTCGTTGTGTGGGTGAGTGAAGATACCAACGCCGCGAATACCGGCGTGGATGATTTTGATGTCATGGCCCAATTGTACGGGTCGGGCGGAGATCTTATCGGGCTGCCCATCACCGTCGCTTCTCAATCCTACAAGGAATACGATCCCGCCGTGGCGATGGACGCCGATGGAAACTTCGTGGTTACCTGGACCGAAGCCCACGCGGGAATCAACGTCAAAGCGAAATGGTTTGACGCCATCGGGAGTCCAACCCATGGCGATATCTACGTTGCTTCATCCAGCGAACCCGAAGGCCACTCGAGCGTCGCCATGGATGCTGAAGGAAATTCAGTGGTGACCTACACCGTGGGAGATGGCGATGACAAAAACGTTTGGGCGAGAGCCTTCCTGAGCAACGGAGCGCCCGACAACAGCTCGATTTTCAACGGCAACTTCGGTGTTGGCAACACCGCGTTTCAAGAGGAAACCACGTCTAGTATCGCCCGCGCGGCGGATGGCCGATTCGCGATTGTGTATCAAACCTCGGCCAATGATGTTCGCATGCGTTACATCGCGGCGGGCGTCAACACGGCCGCGAAGGTCGTCGACGGCGTACTCGGCGAATTGGAACGAAACCCAGATATCGCCATGGATGCAAACGGAAACGGCGTCGTCGTTTGGTCGGAGTCGACGGGCGAGATCAAAGCACGTCGCTTCGACAACAACGGAAATCTGGCCGGCGATGTTCTCTTGATCGTCGGCGACGCCTCATCCTCGGCTCGTCCGTCCGTCGCGCTCACGAATGATGGCAATGCCTTTCTCGTGGCTTTCGAAAAGGGAAGCGGAAGCAACACGCAGGTCTACTACGCACTGATCAACAACAATGGCGGCGACGCAGTCCAGGTCGTCGAGCAGCTTGCCGATGACGGACAAAATCCCGACGTGAGCGTCACGGGCTTCGATCAGTTCATTGTCAGTTATGATCAGCCGCTGGGCTCGCAGGCACTGATGCACCATATCGACCCGGTGGACGATGGCGGCTTCCAGATTCAGTTGAACTTTGTCGACAACGGCGCGCATACCTGGTCCCTGGCAGAAAAAGATCTCATGCGCGAGGCGGCCGATTTATGGGAACAAGTGATTATTGGCGACCTGCCTAACGTCATGATTGACAATGCACGCATCGACGGGGTGCTGACCGACAATGTACTCGTGGATGATCTGTGGGTCGACGCGCGTTGGTTCCAAGGCGGTGATGAGCTGGCCCATGCCGAGTGGACTTCGAATCGAGGCGGATGGCTGCCTTCTCGCGGGACTCTGGAGTTCAACACGGACTTTTTGCTCGACGAGAATTGGTTTGGCAACCCGGATCAGTTTCGCTACACGGCGCGCCATGAAATCGGTCACATCTTGGGACTGGGCAGAACACTATGGGAAGACTTCGGATTGGTCCAAGGCATCGGGACGGCCGATCCGATCTATGTCGGTCCGCAAGCGGTTGCCAGGTACAACGAGATACGGCTGGCCGACGGCTTGTCCAACGATGCGACCAGCATGCCGCTTGAGTATGACCCCACTGACAACGGCGGTTCGAATTACTCCCACTGGAGCGAAGACGTATTCGAAACCGAATTGATGACGCCGCGAGCCGAGTTTCCTATCGGGGGCGTGGCGGTTGCCCAAGAACTGAGCATCATGACCGTCGGGGCTTTGGGTGATCTGGGCTATGAAGTGAATTACAACGCGGCGGAGGAGTACCACTTGCCTTCGTCAACCAGCAGCGCCACTTCCGTCTCACCCGGACCCGAGGACAAGTCCAATCTGTATGTGCATTTGGATGAGCACGAAGACGGCGACGACGGCAAGACAGACTATATCGAGGTCGTCGACGAAAACGGAAGCGTGCAAATCTGGATCAATGGTGAACTCGACTTCACGTTTGATGCGGATAACGTATTCCAAATAATCATTATCGGCACCGCCGATAACGACTACGTGACCGCGGAAGCCGACCTGGGGATCCATGTCTTCTTCGATGGTATGGCCGGTTATGACCGCCTGACGATCGAAGGCACGTTGGGCACCGACACGGTCGATGTATGGACAACGCAAGTGGACGTCAATTCAACAACGTACGCGTTTTCTGATTTAGAGTACTTGCGAATCAATACGCGTTTTGGGAATTCGACCACCACCGTCCACAGCTTTCCGCAGGTCTCCGCCTTTATCGCGCGGGGAGATTTCTTGCACGATGTCTACCGCATCAACACGACATCGCTGCCGTCCGGCTACGTTTCATTTCAAGGGGGCAGCGGCAACAACACGCTCGAAGCCGCGAATCGGAATAATACATGGGACATTTATTCAACAGGCTACGGCAGGTTGAATTCAAGTCTCTCCTTTGTTGGCATGGATAACCTCGAGGGTGGTTCGCTGTCGGATGAGTTTGTGTTTTCCACCTACGGACGAATCGAAGGCACAGTCGACGGCGGCGGCGGCACCGACCAACTCGACTACTCGGGTTACAACCTGGGGGCCATGATTACCATACTCAGCCCGACAACGCTAACCGCTTCGCAAGTTGGTGGCGTGGTGTCCTCGGTCGAAGGGGTGATTGGAAGCAACACCCTGAACGACCGCATCACGGGCCCCAATGCATTGATGTACTGGTATATCACCGGTGACAACTCGGGTTACTTGCGTAACTACTCGGGGTACGCTCCCTTCACATTCAGCAGCGTCGAAACATTGAACGGCGGTGCGCACAATGACACCTTCCGTTTCTACGGCGATTCGACGATCTCCGGTGATATCATTGGCCGCAATGGGACGGATACGCTGTATTTCGCTTCCTACAATCAAGGCGACGGATCGGGAGTCTTCGTCGATTTGCTCAACCGATCCTCGACCTCCGTCGGTGGCCAGGTCGCGCTGATCGAGAATGTGACCGGTTCACGTTACGACGATGTCATCCGCGGCGATGATCAAGCTAATGTCTTGAACGGCTATCGCGGCAACGATGTCATCTTGGGCCTGGGTGGCAACGATTCGCTGTACGGCAGTTACTACGACAGTTCGATTCTGATCGGCGGTGCCGGAGCGGATTACATTCGCGGAGGACGGAGCGACGATTTGATCGTGGCCGGCTCCACGGTCTACGACCTGCGAGACGAGAAGATTCTGCTCGACATCTTTGGTGCAATTCGCGAAACCTGGACCCAAAGCAAGCTCGACACGGCCAGCCGAATCAGCGCCTTGCGATCGGGCGTGATCACCGACGCCGGCAATAAGGCCAGCCTCAACTCGAAAACCGTGGTCGCCGACAAAGAGTACGACTGGCTGCAAGGCAGCGAAGGTGAAGATTGGTTTTGGTCGGCGTATTCGGAGATCAGCGATTTCGAAAAGCTAACGGACCTGCTGAACTAGTTGTATACAACTTGATGCCCTCTGCTCAGCATGTTTGATAAATCCGAATCTCGAAATCCTAAACAAATTCAAAACCAGAATTCCCAATGTTCAAAACGGGGAGTCTCGCCGCTTCTGTCATTTGAGCATTTGAAATTCGAGTTTGTTTCGGATTTCGAGATTCGGATTTGGTTGCGGCTATGCCGCTTTAAGGTTTGGTCTCGGTTGGTTTTGACTCTGGTTCGTCCTCTTGTTTCGGCGACTTTGGATCACTGTTGGATGGCGGCGTTTCAAGGTCGAGTTCATTCACGGGAAACGGGACATTCACTCGGATCGTTTTTCCGCTTCGCAAGACGTCCAATTGAATCGACTCGGCGCGTCCCTGTGCGATCTGCTCGATAGCGGCCTTTATGGCTGCATCCAGTTCCTCCAAGGCGGCCACCGACTGCTGCTGAATCCCAACAACGATGTCGACGTCGTGAACGCCCGCCTTTTCCGCGGGGCCGCCGGTACGAACAAAGGTCACGTCCAAGCCGCCCTTAAATTTCGCCAAGACATTCTTGTCGCGGAAGCCGTGTTTCTGGATCGGGTGGAGATGAAGGCCGACCCACTCCAGCACTTTGGCTGTCAATGGCGAGACGGGTCCCGACGTGACTCCAAATTCGTTCCAGAGCGGCGGCTTGACGGGCTCACGACGGCCAGCCGATGGATTGAACGTCAGTGCCGACAACGCCGAAACGTTCTTGTTGACCAAACGCAATTCCAACAGCAAGTCGTTGACGCCTTGCCGTTCGGACGCGAATTTGGTCGGACGGCCGTCCTTGGGTTGCTCGCTAAAGCAAAGCCTTAGTCGATCCTTGCCAGCAAACTCATAGATGCCCAGCAGCCTGGGGTCATCGGGGCTGTGAGAGAATTCTCTGATTCCCGCCACGTCGATCGCCTTCGGGTTTCGCGACGCATCGATGGTATAGGTTCCCGAATCTTCGGCCTCGCCGTCGTCAAATACCTGCAGCCGGGCCGCGCCGCCGCTGACCATGAAGACGAATTGCAAGTCGTCGCCATCAAGCGGTCGGCCGCCATCTTGACCCGATACCACTTGCCAAACGCCTTGCAACCGCTGGTGACCGTCCAACGTCGGATTCGCGTTTGATTCGCTCGCGGGATCGGTCTGAGTGGCGCGTTTGAAAACCTGACCATAGGTGGCCTTGTCCTCGAAAGACGATGGAAATTGCTGCGTGCCTCGCGCCGACATCAGGATCTCCAGCGTGTCGCCATTGAGCCGGTAGAGGCCGTTGGTGACTCCGTGGCGCGGGTGATTCAAAGTAAACTGTTTGGGATTCTTGCTTGGGTCGAGCGACAGGTCGGAGGGAGATGAGCGATCGTGCGGATCCGACCACCACTTTCCCGAGACGACAACTTCGTTGCCGAGTTCATAACCGGGCGTGGCACCGGCTTGGCGACCACGGACGATGAGTTTTTCCAATCGCCAGCGGCCTTGCAGCTTCGATAGATCAGCGGTTTCCGCCGCCTGTTCTTTTTCAAGCACAATGTACATCACTCCACGCTGTGGAATTTCGCCGGTCACGTGAAGGGGACGCGACGAGATGTCATAGCTGTTGTGAAAGGCGATGAACAACCACTTTTCTTTCAGCAGGTACTTTCCCAAGTAAGTCTTGTCCAGCCGGTACTTTCTTCCCATGAAGGTCACGTCCGCACCCGATGCGCCACCCAGCCGAATGTCGATGCCGCCGCCTGGCTTGCATGTGTAAAGGTAATGCGGACTCGGCTCCTTCCCCGAAGACAAATAGAAGCGGATGCTCTGCTTATCGATTACCACCTTGGCTCCTTCGATAGGATCGGGAAGCAGCGGGCCGAAACGCAAGACCTTCCAATTTCCCTCCAGGCCGCGAGAATCCGTCAAGTCATTTTTGAAATGACCCAAGGCCGTGGCTTGCTCGGGCGATTCCGAGTCCTCGGCTAGACTTGAGGTTTTTGGATAGCGTCTATCCAGAGTCTTAATTAGGTTTTGGCGCTCGGTATCGAGCAGGTCGGCGACTTCATGTCTTCCGCGTGTTCTTGCATCAATGATGCGCTCGCGCAGATCGCGTACTCGAAAACTGTCTGGGTCTTGCTGCCGCAGCAAGGTGTCGAGTTGCTTCTCAAGATGCGGAATTTCTTGCTCCTTTCCGTCCTCCCTCAGAATTTCGATTTGAGAGGCCAACCGTTTGGCTTCGTCTCGCACCCGTTCAGCCTGGTCGCGCCGTACTTGGTCTGCTTGACGTTGCGCTGCGATGGCTTCCGCCTGGGCCGCTACCTGTTCTGAATCGAATTTGCTGGCCTCGGCTTCCGCAAATCTGCCTGCCGCACGTAACTTCTTTGCTAATTCGTCAAACTCCTTCATGTTCGCGCGCAGATCGGCCTCTTGGTGGAAGGATCTCGACAGTTCCCAGAACCAGCGGGCCGATTGGTAGTCGTGCGACTCGCCGGAAAGCAAATAATCGAGAGCAGTTTCGCCCAGGTTGTCAGCCCGAAACTTGAGCATTCGTGGATCGTCTTGTTTCATATCGTTATCCACTTGATGCTCAGGCGGCGCGGCACCGTCGGGGCGGGCAAGTCTGTCGAGCGCGGCTGGAAGCATGGTTGCGGCGAATTGTGCGCTCTTTCTATCCGTACTGATGACGAACACTCGCTGGAGACCGGATTTCCAAGACACCGATCCATCGGCAACCAAAGCGACGACGACGCCGATCAGTCTTTCGGAATCTTCGCCCTGAACGTTCGGCGGGATTTGTCGCGAGACGTAATTCCGCCCGCTACCCTTAACCTCGATGGCGGTGGCTTTTCCAAGCATTCGGCGAACAGGATTCGCCCAGCTTGGATTCAACTCCATCTCCGACGTCTTCGGATTTCGACCGCCGTAAATCGGACGAGCCGGAGCGTCCGTGGATGACCGGCCCTGTTGCCCGTCCGGTACTGGGTGAAACTCGACCCTTCGGTTTCCAAAGTACTTGAAGCCCGGCGTTTTCTCTTTTCTCATGATCTTCACCGCCACTCGCCCGCCTCGCTGGAGAACCACGGTTCCGTTTTTCACCGCGATTCCGTTCGTGTCATCGGCGATTTCCACCAAGTATTTCCCGGCCGCGACGCGCACCGAAGCGCCCTTTCGTGTGACCGTGAGCTTCTGAACGACGGTGTCGCCCTGAGTGATCCGCACGGGCACGTTTTCGGTATCGCATTCAATTTGCAACGTCCCCTTGTTCAGTTCCAGAAAAATCAGCACGCCCGCGAACAGAAACGCGAACGCGAAACCGGCCGCCACGAGGAAGGTGAATGGCGGCCGGCGACCGAAGTTCGCCGCCTTTCGCCCCGCGGTGGCATTACTTTCGCCGAGCGAAAGGCGACTCTTCGGCAACGGCACGACCGTCGGTTGTTGCACATGAGCAAGACACTCCTCAAGCAGGTCGGCCACTTCGCGGGAAGATTCGAAACGGTCATCGGGTTCTTTGGACATGAGGTTGCTCACGATCTGGCAGAGCCACTGGGGAATGTCGGGGTTGAGTTCTTGGATCGGCTGAGGCTCCTCGTCCGTGATACGCCGCAGCACGCCGTAACTTGTTTCCGCGCGGAACGGCGCGCGACCGGTACACATCGCGTACAACACGCTGCCCAAGCTGAACAAGTCGCTGCGCTGGTCGACCGACTCGCCGCGTGCTTGTTCCGGCGACATGTATTGCGGCGTCCCGGCGATGATTCCAGTCTTCGTCAAGCTGGCATCGTCCGCGGCGCGGGCCAATCCAAAGTCGGTCAACTTCACGCGTTCGACGCCGTCCGCCAGCAGGATATTGGCCGGCTTGACGTCGCGGTGGACCAGCCCTTGTGCGTGGGCGGCCGCCAGACCGGTTGCGGCTTGCATTCCGATTCGCAGAATCTCGACCAACGCCAGTGGCCCGTCATCGTCGAGCCGGCGCTGCAAGGACGGCCCGCGAACATAGGGCATCACCAGGTACGGCAAACCCTCCAAGTCGTCGACGCCGTGAATTTCAATCACGTTGTCGTGGACCACCGCGGCCGCTGCTTGAGCCTCCCGTGAGAAACGTTTCCGCGCCGCTCCGCTGCTGCCGAGGTGTGGCGCGAGAACCTTGATCGCCACGTAGCGGTTCAGTGGCGCTTAAAATGCCTTCAACACGACCCCCATTCCGCCGGACCCGACGACGCCCA
>JAJDEH010000204.1 GCA_029259935.1 Planctomycetota bacterium | reverse complement strand
GGGTACGATATTAATGGCGCAAAAATCTTGCTGATCGACGATGTGATGACAACCGGCGCGACCGCCAACGAGGTGGCCCGAGTTTGCCGGAAAAACGGCGCGGAGAGCGTGAATATCGCGGTTATCGCGAGGGGAACCGGTGTTAATTGAGGGGGCTGGCAAGGATTTCGGCCCCACGACGGAACGATTGGCGACCCGGCAAAGCCAACAGCGGCTTGATTGAGGTTGGAAACTGAGGAAAATTCGTAGGCGTTGGTTTGAATTTGGCCAACTCAGATGCTGAACGACTTTGCAATTGAGGCCGCGAGTCAAACAATTCCCCTGGAACCATGGTCGATAAATCGTCATCCAAAGCTGGCTCGGGAGGAAAGGTGCGAAGTCACCCGGTCCGTGTGGCCGTGCTGCGCGGACTTGCCGTGCTGATGCCGCCTCTGCTGACGCTGCTGGTGTTCATTTGGATTTGGGGCACGATCGAAAGCTATTTGCTCGAGCCGGCCGAGGGTTTGGCGCGCCATATCATCATCGATCGAATTAAGGACATGCCCGAGGCGATTCCGCCAAAAGCAACCGTCGGCGAGTTGGACGGACTGAAGACCTTCAGCTATCGCGGCGATGGCGACGACGAAAAGTTCTACTTTCAACTCAAAAGCGGAAGCTGGATTCCGAAAAACGTCTTCTTGCACGTCAAGCAGAACGCGTCGGATGACCTAAACCTTGAGATTGCGACCGGACAAGATGTCTACCAACGCTTTGTAAACGACAAGTATCTCAAACGAATCTTTGTGATACCGGGCTTCCTCCTGCTGTTTGCCACGGTTCTCTATTTCTTTGGGAAGTATATGGCCGCCGGCGTGGGCGGGATCTTCATCAAGTTCTTTGAACAGTTGATTCACCGGCTGCCGATCATCCGCACGGTCTACTCGGCCGCCAAACAGGTGACCGATTTTGTGTTTAAGGAACAGGAAGTTGAATTCACGCGCGTGGTCGCGGTCGAGTATCCACGCAAAGGAATCTGGTCGATGGGGTTTGTTACCGGGGAAGGCTTTTTGGATGTGCGCAGCGCGGTGAATGAACCGGTCCTCAGTGTTCTGATGCCGACGTCGCCGATGCCCGCCACGGGCTTTACCATCACGGTTCCGAAAAGCGAGACGATTGACTTGGACATCACGGTCGACCAGGCAATTCAGTTTTGCGTCAGTTGCGGTGTCGTGATTCCGCCTCACCAGCAGTATACGAAGAGCGATCTGGGGCCCGTGCTGGCGGCTCAAGTGAGCGCGGGCGGCAACGGGTCGGCATTGTCCAGCGCTCCGCCCACACTGCCCACTTCAGCTAGCGATGACACGGAAGGCGATGACTGAGGTGGCAAGTTGACGGCGGAAACGAAAATTCGTTTGGGTACTCGCGCCAGCAAATTAGCTCGCTGGCAGGCGGAGTGGACGGCGGCTCGTCTTCGCGATGCGAACGCGGACGTCGAACTGATCTTCATCACGACCGAAGGCGATGTAAAGACCGGACCGATCGGCGAGATTGGCGGCCAAGGTCTGTTCACCAAACGCATTCAGCAAGCACTGCTGGATGGCGAAATCGATCTCGCCGTCCATAGCTTGAAGGATCTTCCCACCGAGCCTGTTCCCGGCTTGGCATTGGCCGCGGTGCCCGAGCGGGAAAGCATTCTCGATGTACTGGTAAGCAATCACTACGGTCGATTGAAAGATCTGCCCCCGGCTGCCCGTGTCGGCACGGGCAGCATGCGGCGACGCGCCCAATTGCTGCATCAACGCCCCGATGTTGACGTCCTGGATATTCGCGGAAATGTCGATACCCGGTTGCGAAAGTTGGACGACGGCGAGTTCGACGCGATCATTTTGGCCGAAGCGGGACTAAGGCGTCTTGGATTGCAGGAGAGAATTGCCGAGCCGATTTCCGCCGAAGTCATGTTGCCGGCGATCGGGCAAGGCGCGCTGGGGCTGGAAACTCGCGGCGACGACATCGCAACGCAGGAATCGGTTTCACGCCTCAATCATCGCACGGCCCATCTTTCGGTTCTTGCCGAGCGGGCGTTACTG
Organism: Planctomycetota bacterium; assembly: GCA_029259935.1. Next base: position 16,645 of record JAJDEH010000204.1, on the reverse strand, counting down.
TCGACATTGCGCGGCGGCTGCTTGGCGCCCGTCGGAGCCTGGGCGCGAGTTGACGACGCCCGGCTGCAACTCGACGGCGTCGTCCTCAGCCAAGATGGTTCGCAACGGTTGCTGGCAAGCAAGGAAGGGCCGCTTGAAGAAGCGGAATCTATTGGCACGACCGTGGCGGAAGAATTGCTGTCTCGCGGGGCGGCTGCGTTGATTGAGCAGTCCCGCCAAGGCGAATAACGCCATTCGTCGGCCGGATCGAGCGAAGCGCTGCTCCGGCAGTTCGCAGTCATCTTTTTGAATTCGTGGATGCCGGAAGGAAATCGCGAATGCCGGAACGTCGTCGTTCCGCTCCTCGGTTCGGGCTACCTACCGCAAGTGGAATCGAATCTTCTTCCACTGATGCGCGTGCAAGACCGGCGGTTCCTGCGGCTGGTGAGGCAACTCTTGCCGGATAGGAAGTTGTTGCGGCTGCTATCACCCTGCCGGTTCGACGGTCGCGACGATTCTCTAAGTCACGCTACCGTTGGTGTTTGACCACGCTAGCGGGGCGCGTAATTGGAAACCGTGTCCCGTTTGGCGCGCGGCTTGCAAATCTAGAACGGCGGCTGAACTGTCTTTTCTTCTCACTCGAGAAACCGCCATGCCTTACGGAATGTACTTATCCGCTGCCGGAGCCGAAGCGCAAAGCCGAACCATGGACGTGTTGGCAAACAACATGGCCAACATCGATACGGTCGGCTTCAAGCCGGATTTCGCCATGGTGTTGGCGCGGCATAGTCAGGCGATCGAGCAAGGGTTGGACTCTCCCGGTTCGACATCCATCAACGATCTGAGCGGCGGCGCGGCAATGGACCGCACCGTGACGGACTTTTCTCCAGGTGGAATGAAGCACACCAAGATCAACACGGATCTGGCGATCGACGACCAAGACGGCAGTACTTTCTTTATGGTGGAGCAAGACGGCGAAAAGATGCTGACCCGGGCCGGCAATTTCCGTTTTTCGGCCGACGGGCGGTTGGAAACACAAGAAGGCGCGGCCGTGCTGACGGCGGAAGAACAGCCGGTGACAATTGATCCCAGTCTGGGAAATCCAGTTTTCACCGAACACGGCACGGTTATGCAAAGCGGCAGCCACACTCCCTTGGCATTGGTAAGACCAGCCTCGTTCGGCGACTTGGTGAAATCCGGCAAGAACCAATTCAAGTCGCTCGGTGAGGTTACTCCCGTTCCGAACAACGAGCGCAGTATTCGTAGCGGATACTTGGAGATGTCGTCCACCAGGCCCACGCAAGGCATGGTCGACATGATCAAAGCATCGCGCGCCTATGAAGCCAACGTCAAGCTGATTCAACATCAAGACCACGTGCTTGGTTCGCTCGTGACTCGAGTCTTAAGGCAGTAGCGAGTTGCCGTGGCGTCGTCAGCGAAAAAAGAGTTCTAAATCAGGAGAGGATTCAAATGAGCGTGCAATCACTGTACACGGCCGCGACCGGCATGGACGCCATGCAGACGAAGCTGGATGTCATCGCCAATAATATGGCGAACATCAACACGATGGCCTTCAAGAAAGACCGCGCCAACTTTGAAGACCTGTTCTATCGCCAAGAGGTTACGCCCGGCGCGCGAGACGCCCAAGGAACGCCGTCGGCTACCGGAACTCTGGTCGGCTTGGGAACACGCGTCGCCAGCACGCAGATCAACTTCAAACAAGGCGCGTTCCAAGACACGAACAGATCGCTCGACGTGGCGATCGAGGGGAAGGGTTTTTTTCAAGTCACGGACGCAAATTCGGGAGATACCGTTTACACACGGGCGGGAAACTTCAATATCAACGCCGAAGGTCAACTTGTCCTCGGTTCCGCGTTTTCCGGGCGACCGCTGACAGACGCTGTGTCGATCGATCCCAAGGCCACCGACATCGTGATTCAAGAGAATGGCGATGTGCTACAACGGCTTCCCAACACCCAAAACCTACAAACGGCGGGGACCATTCAATTAGCCACCTTCGTCAATCCCGAAGGACTCTTAAAACTTGGTGACAACGTTTATGCCCAGACGGACGCTTCGGGCCAGGCCACTCCCAGCGCGCCGGGCCAGCAGGGCGTCGGGCTGCTGCGGCAAGGAATGGTCGAAGCGTCCAATGTCGAACCGGTCGAGGAATTGATCGACCTGATCACGACGCAAAGGTCGTTTGAACTCAATTCACAGACGGTACAGGCGGGCGATCAGATCCTTCAGCTAATTTCGAACCTGCGGCGATTCTAGTCATTGTTAGTCGGACGACCACAAACACATGGATGAATCCGTGCGCTACAAAGTCTTGTTTTTCTTTACCTTGATCACGCTGAACACGGCTTCCGCGGAAGCTGGCGAAATTCGGCTGAGGCCGGAGTGCCGCTGCGCGGGGACGATCGTGTTGCTAGGCGATGTGGCGCAGATCAACGACAAGGATCCGGCGCGGGCCAAGTCGCTCTCGTCGGTTTCACTGTTCCCGGCTCCGACCGGGACGCGCATCGTGACACGTCAAGAAATCATGACACGAGTGGCACTTCAAGTGTCGGACCTCTCGGGGATGACCTTTGTCGGCCCTCGCCAAGTTAAACTGTACCACGGAAGCAGTGATGTCGTGCCGGCGCGGCGAACGACCGCGGCGGAACGTAACACGGCAACTCGGCGAATCAAGACGGCGATTCTGCGGCGCGTCGAAGAAGCCGGCGACCAAGGCCAGTTTTTGCAAGTTGCCTGCGAACTGGATGATGACCAGGTGCGGCTGATTGCCGCCGCCGACCATGAACTCGTCATCGACGGCGGCAAAGCACCGTGGCCAGGAACGCAAAAGTTCAATGTTCAAGTGGCCGTGGCGGGAAGGCCGCGGCGGGTTGAGGTGCAAGCGAACCTCGCGGTTCAACGCGCGGCACTGTTTGTCGTACGACCAATACGGCGAGGCGAGTTAATGAAGCCCGATCACGTGGAATTGCGTCCGGTTCCCACCAACGCGAATGTCGACGACTTGGTGTATCACGTGGATGATGTCGTCGGCAAGGAAGCAACGCGTCAGATGGCTCCGGGAGTGATCCTGTCGAAAGCGGCGGTTCGCGCGCCACGGCTCGTGCAACGGGGCGACTTGGTCGAGGTCGTCGCGGTTGCGTCCGGAGTTCGCGTGCGAACCAAGGGCATCGCGCTGGACGAAGGAAGCCGGGGGCAACTCGTCATCGTGCAATCGCCCGACAGAAAGAAAAAATATTCGGCGCGCGTCGTCGATTTTCGGCGAGTGGAAATTTATGCGGGCCCAGTCAAGGTCGGCCCTTGAAACCCAGCGAAACGTTGCCGCGATGCAAGTCATCCTGTCGTACTTCAGATAATGAGAGAAATCAGATGCAGTTATATAGTCGCTTGAGGTTGTTGGTGTTGCTGGTTCTTCCGCTAGTGTCGATCGCGGCGTGGGCTCAGGATCCAGGAGGCCCCAACAACAGCCTCTTCAGTTTGGAGGAACTGCCTCCGGGCAGGGAAAGCCCTAGCTTGCAGGCAACCATCGCCACGGCAAGTCCGCTCAAGTCGATTCCGGTGCCGTTAAGGCTAATCAAGGTGCACGACATCATTTCCATTCGAATTGACGAGTTGGCTCGCATGCAATCCGAAGGAGAGGTGGAACGGCGTAAAAACGCGAGTGTCAATGCGGTGTTGCTCGATTGGCTCACGTTGAATGGTCTGCGGCAGCTCATCCCCGACCCGCAGGCAAACGGAGATCAACGCGTCCAGGGGCAAGTGGACGAGTTGTTCCGAGCGGAAAATGGAATTGAAACCACCGAGCGGCTGACGTTCAACATCGCGGCGCAGGTCGTTGACGTTCGCCCGAATGGAAACATCGTCCTCGAAGCCAGGAAAGAAGTGCGCGTCAATAACGAGATGTGGAACGCCAAATTGAGCGGCATCTGCCGTCAGGAAGACATTGGCGTGGACAATACCGTACTCAGCCGAAATATCGTCGACTTACGAATTCACAAGTCTGAACTGGGCCACGTCCGCGATGGCATCAAACGCGGCTGGCTAATGCGAGCCTATGACGCCCTCCGGCCGTTCTGAGATTTTCCGCATGGACAACGTCCAACAACCGCGAACCTGTGAGAAAACGACCATGATTGTAGCAACTCTTCGACAAGGTCGCGGCGGACGCCGTACGCTGACCGCGCTGATGATCGTCGCCGTGACGTTCGTGGCTTCTCCGGCCAGCGCGCAGCAGCGGCGCGTGCGTGACATTTGTCGTGTCAAAGGGCAAGAGCAGAATTCGCTGCGCGGCGTGGGTCTGGTCGTCGGGCTCAACGGCACGGGCGATCCGAAACTGCAAGCCACGACCCGCGCGCTGGCGCGGATGTTAAGCAATACGGGAATCTCCATTCCCCGTGGACTCGATGGCCAGGATCTGGTGTCCGAATTGGAAGACATAAAGAACGTGGCGATGGTTTTCATTTCGGCCACGGTTCCAGCCGCCGGAGCACGCCAAGGCGACAAGCTGGAATGTAAGGTTCATGCCTGGGGCAACGCCAAAAGCTTGGAGGGCGGACAACTGCTGATGTCACCGATGCTGGGCGGAAGGCCAACGGACGACCCGACCAAGCAGAGGATCTACGCCTACGCCCAAGGCGCTGTCCACATTGAAAACAAGAGCATGCCGCTTAACGGTCGCATCCAAGGCGGCTGCCAACTGGAAGTATCCTTCAACAACACCTTCGCCAAGGACGGCGCGATCACACTGGTGCTGGACAAGGATCATGCCGACTTTCGTACCGCTCAAGACATCGCCGAACTTATCAACAACTGGCCCGACTTCCGCTATGCCGACGGCAACGGAGGCCAAGATAAAATCGCTCACGCGATTGACCAAGTCAACATCGAAGTGCAAGTCCTTGATAAGTATCTAGACAACCCTGTTCCTTTCGTGTCGCAAATGCTTCAGCTTCCCATAACGGGTTTGACGAAGGGCGCGCGGGTCGTCATCTACGAAAGGTCCGGTACCGTCGTGATTGGCGAAAATGTTGTGATCGACGCGGTGGCGGTCTCTCATGGCGGTTTTAACGTCGAGGCGGGTCCCTTCTTTCCATTGAATACCACGGGGGACACTTTGTCGGCCAAGACTGGAAAACAAGTCAAGCTGAAATCGCTTGTCGAAGCGTTGAACGCGCTGGAAGCGCCGAAGCAAGACATCATCGCCATTATCAAGGCCCTCAAGCGAAACGGCGCGCTGTATGGCGAGCTGATCATCGAATAACCGGAGCGTCTCATGAAACTTCCCGTGGCCGCGGCACCCATGCCGCTTCCGACGAACGATCGCAATCACCATATCGAAGCCGGCGCTCCGAACACCAAAGTAGGTCTGGCCGCCCCGGATGGCTCGCCGGAAGAGCTGAAGAAGTGGTTCAACCGAGCGATCGGGGAAACGTTCTTTCGGCAGCTTGTTAGCGAAATGCGCAAAGGTTTGGAGAAGCCGGCCTATTTTCACGGCGGACGCGCGGAGGAAGTTTTTCAAAGCGAAATGGACCAACTGATCGTCGAGAAAATGAGCCAGGCCAGTTCGGAAAAACTGGCTGGCCCGATGTTCGAACTTTTTCAGCTTCAACGCCAACAGAGTGACAAATTGTCGGGCCAATTGTCCGATCCATCGCCCGGCCAAACGCTCGATCCACTGACTCCCAAATCTCCTTATGAAGGCCTGATGCCGCTTCCCAGGAGATAGGGCACAACACGTCGGCTGGCGCTGGGCGCGAGCAGACACACACGCTTTTGCACATCGGAGAATTAGGCTCCTTGCCTGATTCGGCTTTGACGCGTTGATTTCGAAACTTGGAATGGCAACGCTGCTTTTGGGAATGAATTCCATATGGACATAGATCAGAACATGGAAAATCTGGAACGAGAAATTGCGGGGCTGTTGACGGACCTGTCGTCAATTCAAAACGAATTGCTGACGGTGCTTACCGAGAAACGCGACGTGATGGCCGCGGGTGACGTCCAAGCCATGGCCGGCCTGCAGCCCAGGGAACAGGATCTCTGTACTCGATTGCAACAATGTCACGAACGTCGCGCGGCGCTGTTGGCGTTGGCGGGCGAGCGGGGCATGCCGGCTGATAGCATTCGCGAATTGGCGACCGTACTACCGGCGGAACAGCAGCAAGGATTAGACCGGTCGGCGAGTGAAGTCGCATCAAGAATGCGCTTGCTGCAACATCAGAGCCTCGCGAATTGGGTGCTCGCACAGAAATCTTTGCTACACGTTTCCCAGATGCTTGAGATTATCGCTACCGGCGGACAGATTCAGCCGACATATGGGAATACCGAACAGACCGGCGCACGCGGTTCGTTGGTAGACCAGGAAGTCTAGACGACCGCGGCGTCTTGGGGCGAATGCACAGAGTGCCGCAATGTCATTACTTAGCTCGATACAACTTGGAGTCTCTGGCCTGGCCGCGTCCCAAATCGGACTGCAGGTCGTGGGGAACAACATCTCCAATGCCAACACTCCGGGCTACATTCGCCAAGATGTCAATTACACGCCAGCTCCGCCTCATCGCTTGGGCGGTCTCATTCTGGGGTTGGGCGTCCAGGTCGACGGGGTGGTCCAAAAAATCGACCGGTTTCTTGCCGAGCGATTGCGCGACGCCAATGGGGATCTTAAGAGTGGCGAGATTCAAGAACAGGTCTACACGGAATTAGAAACCATTCTTGGCGAACTGGGCGACAACGACCTGAGTACGGCGCTGACCTCCTTCTTCGGGGCGCTCAACAATGTACTCAATCAGCCGGAAGATGCGGCCCTGCGCAATATCGCGGTACTGGAAGGCGAGGCGCTGGCGGGCGACGTCCGCCGTCTGTCCGGAAAAGTTCGGCGGCTGTATCAAGATGTCAATCAACAGATCGGAAGCATCTCCGGTGAAGTCAATCGGCTGGTCAGGCAGATCGCGGACTTGAACCTCAGAATCGTGAATATGGAAGGCGGAGGCACGATCAAAAGTGACGCCGTTGGACTTCGCGACGAAAGGCAGATCGCCCTGAATGAACTCGCCCAACTGATCGACATCACCTCCAGCGAGCAGGAGTTTGGGTCGGTCGGCGTTTATGTAGGCGGCGACTTTCTGGTATTTGAAGGCATCTCGCGTGAAGTCGAGACGATCGTGGAACCGGTGGAGGGTGGACTGGCGACAACGCAATTGCAAGTCAAGGCGACCGGCTCGCGCGTCAGAGGTTCTAACGGATCGCTCGGCGGCCTCACCACGGCTCGCGACGAGATTATTCAGGGATACTTGACGGAGTTAGACGAATTCGCGCGTGTGTTTATCGAGGAGTTCAATGAAATCCACGCCAGTGGGCAGGGGCTGGTCGGTTTTAGCGAGTTAACTGGCGAATTTGAGATCACGGATTCTTCTCTTGTACTGGACCAAGGGCAACTTCCGTTTACACCCGACAACGGTTCCTTTCGAGTTCAGATCTACAGTGAACAATCCGACGCCGTTGAGGTCACCGACATCTCCGTACAGTTGAATGGCTTGGATGGAGACACGACCTTCAACGATCTAACGGCCGCGCTGGATGCAGTGGACGGCATTAGTGCGACGATTGATCCCACGGGACGCCTGACGATCGCCAGCGATTCGCCTACCATTCAGTTTGCGTTTTCCAACGACACCAGTGGCGTGCTCACGACACTAGGACTGAACACTTTTTTTAGCGGGTCGTCCGCCGCCGATATCGGTGTCAGTCAAATCCTCACCGATGATCCCAAAAAGCTGGCCACAAGCCAGGAAGGCATCGGCCAGGATAGCGAAATCGCGTCGCAACTCGCGGGGTTATTGGATGCGCCGCTGGATTCTCAAGGAGGAGATTCGCTGGGCGACCGCTACGACGTGTTGGTCGAAACCATCACGCAGGGCGCGGCGGTTACGCGGTCCGTCACGGCAGGCCTTCGTTCGTTTCATGGCACCCTGGAAAGCCAGCACCTGTCGATCACGGGAGTCAACATCGACGAGGAAGCCGTCCGCATGATCACCCTGCAACGAGGCTATCAGGCCTCGGCACAATTCATCAACACGATCAGCGGGTTGCTCGATGACTTACTGGCACTGTTGTAACTTCCGCCATTGCCCGCGACGTGATTCCCGTGATCATTGGGCTGGCAAATCGACCTAGAACGACCCGCTAAACCGCTTGCTGGACGACCACCATGGCAGTCTTTCCAATTCCCACCACGCGCATCAGTGGATTACTGGTGCAAAGACGTCTGCTGAGCCAACTGAGCACGACGAATATCGACGTATTGAAGCTTCAGAGCCAACTCGGAAGCGGACGACGTCTCGGCGTGCCGAGCGACGACCCGGCGGCCGCGACCCAAGGGATCCGACTGCAACGCGTGTTGGAACAAAAAGAGCAGTCGCAGGTCAACATTCAAACGACGAATACGTTCTTGGCCGCCGCCGACACGATCTTGTCAAGCGTTTCACAATCCTTAATCGATGTTCGCGGCCTCGCGGTATCCATGTCGGATTCGACTACCACGTCCAGTCAACGAGAAGCGGCGGTCATCGAAATCAATCGTGCCATCGATAAACTGGTTTCCGAGGGGAATACGGCATTTCGGGGACGGCACCTATTCGCCGGGGCTAACGGTGGTCAGGAACCGTTCGAGGCGGACGGCAAGTTTGTTACCTACCACGGTAACGAGGGTTCCCTGCAGAGCTATGTCGATTTGGACATCTTGTTGGACACCAACATCTCAGGAAACGGCGTCTTCGGTGCGTTTTCGGCCGAAGTACAAGGGACCGGCGATCTGAATCCGATTCTCACCGAGCAAACTCGCCTTGTCGATTTGCACGACGGAAAAGGTGTGAAGCAAGGCAGCATCTTCATTTCGGATGGAGCTTCGCAAGTCGCGGTCGATTTGACGAACGCCGAAACCCTCGGAGACATCAAACGGCTGATCGAGGCCAATCCGCCGCCGGGACGCACGCTCCTGGTGGATGTCGGCGACACGGGGCTTATCGTGGACCTGGATGGTGCTGGTGGCGGCAGTCTGACCATCAGCGAAGTCGAAGGCGGGACGACGGCGGCCGAACTGGGAATCCTCGAATTATCCGGCGCGGGTACCGCGCCTCTGATCGGCAGCGACCTACGGCCTCGCTTGAACCTTACGACCAATCTGAACGACATATTGGGCACCAAGGCACGCGGCTCGCTTGTTTTCGCCGCCGAGGCCACGTTGAACGGATTCGACAACTTCGGCACGCAAATCGACGTCAAGGCGGCCGCTCCCGGAGTGTCGCTGGCAGAGGTTAAGATCAGATTTCAAGCGGTGAATGGTCTCGGCTTTGGCAATGAAACGGCAATCTACAATCCAGGAAACAAGACGCTAACCCTCCAAATTGACGACGCCGTCGCCACATCGTCGACGAACGTGGCCGCGGCGATCACCGCCGAAGGGACGTTTACCGCCAATGCCAGTGGAGTCGGCTCGATTGACGGAAGTCTGGCCCGTGATCTCGGTGTGACCGCCGTGACCGAGGCTAATGTACTGCAGGTGGCTTCGGTCAATCCGGGGACGGATTTGAACAACGTCAATATCTCGATCGCCACGCAAGCCGGTTTGGGGGAAACTCCCGTTGCCGTCTACGATAACATTGCGGACACCCTGATCATTTCGATTGATGACGCAACGCCCACTTCACTGGACAAGATTGCGGCGGCCGTGGACGGCCTGGCCGAATTCTCCGCCATCGCGCGGCCCAACGTTGAAGGAACAGTTGCGCCCGACCCAGCGGACGTAGCCGCCAGCGTCACAACCGTCGGCGGAACCGGAGTTGATCTTGACCAGACCTCGGGAATTCAGATCATCAACGGCGAAACGACTCATACGGTGAATTTCGCGGGCGCGGAAACGGTGAGCGATCTGCTCAATGTATTAACGAACTCAGACGCCGATCTGTTGGCGGAAATCAATGATACGGGGAACGGCATCAATGTTCGATCTCGCGTCAGCGGCGCTAATTTTCACATTGGAGAAAACGGGGGAACGACCGCGGCCGAACTGGGTATCCGCAGCTTTACGCAAAACACGAAGCTCTCCACCCTAAACTTCGGACGTGGCGTCGAATCGATTGCCGGAACCGATTTTACCATTCGCAGAAACGATGGATTCGATCTGCAAGTCGATATCTCGACCGCGGCGACGGTAGGCGACGTGGTCGACTTGATCAACAATCACGTGGACAACCAAAATCCGGCGACGCAGGTCACCGCCCGTTTGGCTCAAGTTGGCAATGGGATCGAACTTGTAGATCCGACGCCGGGTGTCGGCGTGTTGACGGTCATCAAGGAATTTTCAAGCAACGCGGCGCGGGATCTTGGGCTGATCCCCACTGATCAAGACCAGGCGTCCACGCCAAATCCGGGTCTTGATCCCGAGGTGCTAACCGGCAGGGATGTCAACCCGTTGGAAACGCACGGCGTCTTCAATTCATTGCGTCGGCTGGCCGATGCCATCCAAAACTTCAACATTCCCGAAATCGAACGCGCCACGGCGTTGCTCGACATGGATATCGACCGCGTGAATTTCGCCCGCGCCGAAATCGGTGTGCGGGGCCAGACACTGGATCGGCTCAGCGGGCGCATCGATGCCGAACAGGTTCAACTGCAAGAGACGCTGTCGCTAGAGATCGATGTCGACTTCGTCGAGGCCGCCACCAACCTCACCGCGCAGCAGGCCACGCTGCAAGCATCCTTGCAACTGATTGGCACCACCTTCCAACTCTCACTACTCGACTTCCTGTAGTGTCGATTTTGCTGAACATGGCGGTGGCAACGAGCCGATGATGTAAACGAGCACCTTCGTGGCGCTGTGCGCTGCTAGCGTGCCATCGACTCTCCATGTCCACCAACAAAGGCTAGATCGTCATGCAAATCGGCACCTCACGATTCGGCGACGTAGAAATCGGTGTAGACGATATTATCCTGTTTCCGTCGGGACTGGTTGGCTACGAGGATCTGCGGCATTGGGTCCTGCTAGGAGACGTCGAAAACGAAGCGATTGGCTGGCTGCAATGCGTGGCGGGTCCGGATGTCTCGATGTGCGTGGTCAGTCCCCGCCGTTTTGTTCCCGAATACCAGGTGCGCGTGGGCCGCGGCGAATTGGACTCGCTCGAACTGGCCGCCGCGGATCACGCGTATGTATTGACGATCATTGGCAAGGCGGACGGCGCGCTAACGCTGAATCTAAAGGCACCCATCATCGTCAATCTCGACCGACGTTTGGGCCGCCAAGTCATCACCATGGACGAACAGCCCTTGCAGTTGCATTTAGCATCACTTTCCGCGCCACTCCGCAAAAGCGCATGATACAGCCGTTGTCGTCGGAATATCGCAACACTTAGCTGCACCGGGTTATTCTAATCCCCCAGCGCGCCGATACTTGGGTGTGGGACGGCCAGCTAGCGGAACTCGTTCACGGAAGCGGCCTCCCCCTGCCTTTCACCACCCATCTTGGTCGGCCTGCCTTGGGCGCGGCGTCAGCAATGTGGCGAAGCGCGGGTCACCAAACCACCGATTGCATTATGAGGAGCCTCCGATGCTCGTTTTGTCGAGACACCGTGACGAAAGCATCATGATCGGCGACGACGTAGTCATCACCATCGTTGACATTCGTGGTGATAAGGTGCGTTTGGGTATCGACGCACCCCAAGATATTCCCGTTCACCGGCAAGAAGTGTACGATGCCATCAAACGGGAAAATCAAAAAGCCAGTCAGGTCGACCCATCTGAAGCGCGCGACATCGGCAAGCATTAGTCGGCTTCGCGATCCCGGATGGCGACGGGGAACCGCGGTCCCCCAGATATTCCGCGACGGTAATTTCAAGCCCATCTTGCGATGTTGCCCGAACCGGGATGGGTTCCCGGCGCGCGACACGCTTTCACGGGCAGTCTTGCGAAGTGTCGCAAGCTTTCTTTTGGCCGCGCATTCCGCACGACCGATGCCTCCTATCGATGGCCATGCGGTAGCCCGCACATCGAGATGAAAATATTTCAAATTACCTAAAGCAACTATTTTGACCGGACGATAACGGTTTAACAGGTGATTCCTCGTTTGGAGTCGCGCTAGGTTTCGTGCTCGTCCCTGGGGCGAGTTTTGTGGCCAACAACAAAGTAACTTATACGCAGTCCCACACTCCAGCGAATTTGGCTTGAGTGGGGCCGGCCGGCCGAGACAGACTGTTCTCCCCCATGTCCCAATCGGCTGCGAGTAATCTCCTAACCTTTAAGAGGGGTAAATTGGCATGAGCCGAATTAACACCAACGTAAGTTCACTCGTAGCTCAGAACACACTGGCTCGATCCAACGCGGACTTGCAAACGTCCTTGAGTCGATTGAGTACTGGTTTGCGGATCAACGTCGGTAAAGACGATCCTGCTGGTTTGATCGCCAGTGAAAGTCTGCGGCGGGATATTACGAGTCTTAACAAGGCCGTGACCAATACCGAGCGAGCCAACCAGTTGATCGCCACGGCCGACAGCGCCTTGGGTCAGGTCTCCGCCTTGTTGAACGATATTCGAGGCCTGGTTACTGAAGCCGCGAACATCGGTGCCCAAAGTGAAGAGCAGATTGCGGCGAACCAGTTGCAGGTTGACTCGTCATTGGAAGCGATCGACCGAATCGCCCAGACCACGACGTTCCAGGGCCGAAAGTTGCTGGACGGCAGCCTGGCGTTCCTGACAAGCGGCGGGTCCGGTTTCTCCACCGTCAGCGACTTGAGCATCGACCAAGCAACTCTTGGATCGACGGGCCAGGTTGCGGTGGCAATCGATATTACTTCCGCCGCGACGCAGGCTCAAATCACCAACTCGGTACCGACCTCGGCCGCGACGCAATTCACGCTGGACAGCCGCACCTTTACGGTCACGGCGTCCGACGCCAGCACCGCCACGGTGGATCTGAAGATTAATGCCAATAACAACAATACGGGTACGGCTACATTTGATGGTCATACCTTCCGGCTGACATCTTCACTGGCGCAAGCTACTGCGATCAGCGTCGACACCACGAACGCCGACAACTTAGCGGATGGATCATTAACGATCGACAGCACGGTCTTTGCGTTGGCTGCTGACACCGGTGAAACCTTCGACAACGTGGATGTGGTCGTCCAGAAGTCGGCCTTAGGTGCCACTGCGGACACCGATGCGTTAATCAGCATTGGCGACGATACGCCGGGTGGTGAAAATGTCCAATTTAACCTCGCCGTGGATTCCGCGGGACTCAACGCAACTCTAGTCAACGCCGATAACATCACCGTCGCCGTCGACGATACGCAGAATATCGCGACACTGGGAGCGGACGTTACCGCGAATTATGATACCGGTAGCAGTACATTGACCATTTCTATTGGTAGCGACGCAGTTGCCATTACCGCCGCGGAAGTCGAAGCTGCCGTCGAGGCGGCCACGGTGAACACCGTCAGCACCGGTGCTGATACATTTATCCTTTCCGGTATCGTGGACAACGGGCCGTTTTCCGTTGCCGGTGGAGCGAGTACGGTCACGTCCGGAATCGGTGCTAATACACTGACCCGGGAAGAAGCGACGGCCGCGTTTAACGCAACGACGGATGTGCTTACGATCACGCTTAACAGTGATCTCGCTACCGTAGCCGCCACGGATGTGGAAGCCGCCATCGGCGCGATTGCCACCACTCCGTTTGCCGCGGTTACGCATACGGGCGGGTCCAACATCACCACCGCCAGCGTGGCAGCGTCAACGACGCATACCGACTTGGTCACCCGAGATGGCGTGAAAGTTGGCTATGCCGCCAACACGCTCACTCTGACGTTTGACAATGCGGATACCGCGGTCGATTTCAACGAAATCAAAGCGGCTGTCGAAGCTGAGACAGAGATTGATTTGTTTGAATTTGTCAGCGCGACCTCTGGGTCGATCGACGGCACGACGCAAACTCCCTCGACCACGCGGGGAACGCTCAACCGAATTGACGGTGCGGCGGCGGACTTCGATTCCACATCGAGTAAACTGACGTTGACCTTTGACGGTTCGGATGCCGCGGTGACCGCCGCTGAAATTGAGACGGCCATCGAAGCGATCACGGGTGGAACTACGTTTGCCGTGACCGAGACGGGAACGGGAACGATCGACGCGACCGCCCTAAGCGACACTACCGGTTTCTCCACGATTGGCCAAGTCCAAGACCTGCTGATCCAAGTTGCCGGTGCTATCGGTGCCGAAGTTTTCAGCTTCCAGGCGGGCACGACCTTCCAGCAAATCGCCGATGCGATTTCACTGGTTTCCGACGGAATTGGTGTATCGGCCCAGGTTAACGGTGGCCAACTCGAGATTACCTCGACCACTTACGGAGATGACGGGACCATTGATATTGAGGTGATCAATGAAGGTGCTGGTGGTACGTTTGAAACGAACTTGAGTGCCACGCGGGCCACGGGAACGAATATCGCTGCCCGCGTCAATGGTATTCAAGCCAATGGCGACGGCAACACCCTGTCGATCAACACGTCGACGTTGGATCTGGCATTGACAGTCGCGGACGGAAGTTCCACGGATGTCAATTTCACCATCACCGGTGGTGGTGCGATTTTCCAACTGGGTCCCAACGTCGTCAGCAATCAGCAGGCGTCGATCGGTATCGACAGTATTGCTACCGGAACCTTGGGTGGTGCCGCGGGCCGGCTCTTCGAGATTCGATCGGGTGCCACAAGCTCGCTGTCGAACAACCCGGGTAGCGCGGCCAACATCGTGGACGAGGTTATCACCAAAGTCACTAGCCTTCGTGGTCGACTTGGTGCATTCCAGCGAACGACACTGGAAAGTAACCTGATTTCGCTCAACGACACGATTGCCAATCTGACCGAGGCCCAAAGCTCGATCCGTGACGCTGACTTCGCGAGAGAAAGTGCCAACCTGACACGAGCACAAATCCTCGTGCAATCGGGTACTTCGGTGCTGGCCATCGCGAACCAGAATCCGCAAAACGTCCTCTCGCTGTTGCGATAACCGCCAAGCGACGGACATGAAGTTCAACAACACGCCGGCTCGCGGCTATTCGCGAGCCGGCGTTATATTTTTTCGGCGAGATATTTCTGAGCAACTGATTTTTCTGAGTAACACCGCGACCTGAACGCCCGATTGTGACGGCCGCCAATGCGAGCGGTGGGCCGCCTGGTGTTAATCTAGTCAAGCGGCAACGATCAAACCGCCGAAGAAAGATTATGGGATTATAGGGAACACTCTTGAGTCGATTGCCATATGGGCCGAATTCAATCATCTGTCGGTTTGGTTACGGGCGTGCCCATCGTTGAGACGGTGGACCAGTTGATCGCCATCAGTGCGCGGCCGCGCGACCTGCTGGTGGCCCGCAATACGTCCGTTACCGACCAGCAAGTAGCTCTGACCGAACTCACGGCGCGGGTGATCGGCGTTCAGTTTGCCGCCCGAAAGCTTGGCGAGGCCTCTAGCTTTCAGCAACGCACCGCCAGTTCTTCGGACTCCGCAGCGCTGTCCGTCCAGATTACCGGCGACCCATCGGTCGCATCCTATCAATACACGCCGGTTCGCAAGGCCCAAGCGCATCAACTGCTCAGTTCAGGGTTCGCGACCAGCGACCAGGCGATTGGAACAGGCGAGCTAAAGTTTCGTTTTGGCGGATTCATCGACGAGGCCCGAACCTTGGATGAGCTGAACGGAGGGGCGGGCGTTCAGCGTGGCAAGATCCGGATCACCGATCGAAGCGGCACAAGCTCAATCGTCGACCTGCGTTTCGCTAAGTCGGTGGATGATGTGCTGAAAACCATCACCGAGGATACCTCCATCAATGTCTCGGCTTTTGCCGATGGCGACAAAATTCGGATCGTCGACAACACGGGACAAACCACGTCGAACCTGATCGTCCAACAAGTCGGCACCGACAACACGGCCAGTGATCTGGGCTTGGACAGCATCAACGCCGCCGACAACGAAGCCACGGGGCAGGACATCCTCAGCCTTCACGATGGACTCTCCTTGGCCAGCTTGAATGGCGGCAACGGCGTTGTTTTCGGAGCTTCGGCCGATCTCAAGATCACGTTGCGAGACGCGTCGGAATTGAACATCGATCTCGATGTTTCTAGCACCCCGACCACGATCGGCGAGATCATCAGCACGATCAATGCCGCGGATCCCGCCAAGCTATCGGCCCAGATCTCGGCATCGGGCGACAGTATCGAACTTACGGATCTGACGGTCGGTGGCGGGAATTTCACGGTTGAAGATGGGACCGGCAGCGGCGCGGCCAGCGGTCTGGGTATCGCGACCAGTGTGGCCAGTAACACGATTACGAGTAACCGCTTGCTTTCCGGAATCAAGACGTCGCTTCTCTCGACACTGGGCGGCGGCCAAAGCCTCGGCACGCTAGGCAACCTAGTCATCACCGATCGAAACGGAGGATCGGATACCATCGATCTTTCCACGGCCGAGACGGTGGATGATGTCATCTCGCTCATCAACGCCGCCGGCACCGCGCAAGTCACGGCCAGCATTAACGCCGCAAGAAACGGCATCAAGCTGGCGGATAACAGCGGCGGGACGGGGAACCTCACCGCCGCCAACGACGTTGACGG
>JAJDEH010000203.1 GCA_029259935.1 Planctomycetota bacterium | reverse complement strand
GCTGCTGTTGGTGGCGGCCGCGCAGACGGGCATGTTCGCGCTGCTGGCCGACATGATCGACAAGCGAACGGGATAACCACGCAACCATGACCAAACGCATTCTAGCTTTATGCCACGAGTATCCTCCGATCGGCGGCGGCGCGGGAGCGGCGTGCGCGGCGCTTTGTGAAGAATATTCGCGGCAGGGACATGAGGTGGTTGTCTTCACGATGGGTTTTGGCGATCTGCCGGATGGAGAGACGATCAATGGCGTTCGGGTTCAGCGAATCCGTTCCGGTCGCAAGCGAAAAGAAATGACATCGGCGATCGAGGCGTTGTGGTGGGCCAGGGTCTGTTGGCGGCAGGTGCGGCAAGAGCACCAGCGACAACCGTTCGACGCGACCCACGCGCACTTCATCATGCCGTCAGGTCTGATCGGCATGTGGCTGGCGCGGGCTGGCGGTGTGCCGTTCATCATTACGCCTCATGGATCCGACGTGCCGGGTCATAATCGTGAGCGGCTGAAGTTGGCTCACGTACTAGCACGCCCCTGGTGGCGAGATATCTGCCGCCGGACCAACATGATTTGCTGCCCCTCGGAAAACATTCACGGACTGCTGTGCTCGTACGTCGACCGAGTCAACTCAATGGTCATTCCCAACGGCCTCGATGTGAGCCGCTTCCGACCGGGCAAAAAGGAAAAACGAATTTTGCTCTGCAGCCGCCTGATCGAACAAAAGGGCTTCCAGTATTTTCTTGAGGCAATTCAAGATATCGAACTACCCGGCTGGCATATCGACATCGTGGGCGACGGTCCGATGTACGATCGAATCGCTAAACTGGCAAACTCCTGTCGCACCGAAGTGACCATGCATGGCTGGGTCGACAATCGCGATCCCAAACTGGCCAACTTATATGCCAGATCGATGATTTTCGTATTCCCATCCGAGAGAGAAAACTTGCCGGTCTCGCTAATGGAGGCAATGTCCGCTGGCTGCGCGATTATCACCACTGAGGCATCGGGTAACCCGGAGGTAATCGGCAAGACAGGTTTGCTGACCGAGGCCAAGGACCGGGAAGGCTTGCGGCGAGCCACTCTTGAACTCACATCAGACTTCGACCTCTGTCGGCAAATGGGCCTATCGGCCGCCGAACGCGTTGCCGAGCGATTCAATCTGCCTATGATTGCCGGGCGGTATCTCCAAACTCTCGCCGTCGCCGAATCATCGGTCCTGAAGGAAGAGCAGAAATGTAAAGCCACGTCTGTCGAAGTTGGAACGACTAAGTAGAAACGCACCAACACTATGAAGAAATTGAATGTAATCGATCAATGTGATTCGCGTGGTTTCATTCGGCTGAAGGATTGAACTGTGATTGAACGACGCCTAAAAGTCATGTTTGTCTGTGGGACCTTTGCTGGGGGAGGCGCGGAACGGGTTACAAGCACTTTGCTCGGCCAGCTTGACCGCGAGAGGTTTGCGCCCGGTCTTTGTTTGCTGCGAAACAAAGTGACCTATCGATTACCCGATGACGTGCCCTTGACCGTGGTCAATGATCGATCAAGGAGCGGACTACCACAAGATATACCGTTGGCTCAGGTTGCGAAATATCGGCCTTGGGTCGTATGGCAGAAAATTAAAGATCTTCGTCGTCATATTGAGCGGGAAAGTCCCGATATCGTCGTCAGTACGATCGAACAGGTCAATTGCGTCACAGGGAGCGCTCTTCGCAAGGCAAGTGTGCGGCCGGCCTGGATCGCCCGTCTGGGTAGCAATCCAACAAAGCGTGGAGTGGCAATTAGGTGGTGGACTGGTTGGGCATATGAGGGCGCGGCGGCGATAGTTGGAAATTCGGAGCGGCTGGCGAGAGCCTTCTCGCGGATGTATCCTCAATTCGCTCATCGCGCCGTTTCCATTAGAAACCCAACCGATTTCAACCACATCAACACGTTAGCGCGACTTGAACCATGCGTTCATCGTCAGGGTTCTGAACCGCTCATAATTAGCGTCGGGCGACTGATTCAAGAGAAACGCCTGGACATTTTGCTCGAATCGTTCGCTCGCGTGCGGAAACGCAGGGCAGCAAAGCTGTGGATCTGCGGCGATGGACCGCTAAGGCCAGTCCTTGAAGCGGATATCAAACGGCGGTCGCTGGAGAACGACGTGAAGATGTTGGGATTTGTTGAGAATCCGTATGCACTTCTTCTCCAAGCAGATTTGTTTGTAATGACGAGCGATGAAGAAGGACTGCCTAATGCGTTGATTGAAGCTCAGGCAGTGGGCTTACCGGCTGTTTCGACACGCTGCGATTACGGCCCGGATGAAATTATCGAAGACAGCGCGACCGGCTTTCTGGTGGCACCCGGCGACTCAAGTGCGATCGCCGATGCAATTACAAAAGCGTTGGTCGACGATGACCGACGAAGCACCATGGGCTCGGCGGCGGCGGAGCGTAGTCGGCGACTTTTCGACTTGACCGTAATCATGCCTCGGTGGGAACAAGCCTTGCTGGACGTCGCCAAGGATATTGACCGGAGGTCATTGGCATTTCGGGATACTGAAGGACAGCGGTGTGAGTGCGCGTTAGACTCTCAAATACAGATTCGCAATGGCTGAATCCTCAGAGCAGCCGTTGAACGGCCCGACCAGCACCGCTACTCTGTCGAGGCTTGCCCGTAAGTTCGGCGAGTCGAGCGTGGACGGTGTCTTTTTTCGCGGTGCGACTGGATCGCTAGTAGTAAAGGTCGGGGCCGCAGTCGTCGGTCTAGGTTCGCAAGTCGCGTTAGCTAAGCTTTTGGGTGCGGAAGTCTTTGGGCAGTATGTCTTCGTAGTTAGCTGGGTGATGCTCCTCTTGACCTTTGCTATTGTCGGCTTCGATGTAGCTTCGGTGCGGTTTGTCGCCAGCTACCACGGTCAATCTGAATTTGGGAAGCTGCGAGGATTCTTGCGCCGCAGCAACCAATTCGTGCTACTGGCATCGCTGCTCACTGCCGCCAGCATGGCACTTGTGAGTTGGCTATTTTCTTCGTTGATGTCAACAAGCCTGTTTCATACGTTTCTGATCGGCGCGATCTTGCTCCCGCTGGTCGCTTTACTGCACCTGTGCGCGTTTCAGCTACGCGGGCTGAAAAAAATTGTGCAGGGCGAAGGCCCGTTGAACGTGCTGCGACCGTTGTTAATCGCCGTTGCCGTAGTGATGTTGGTATTCGTTGTGCGGGCCGAAAGGCTGTACGCGTCCAATGTCATGTTGATTAATGTTGCGGTAACTCTGCCATTGCTTTTACTCACAGTGTTCCTGTTGGGCCGCGCCGTTCCAAATGCGAGCCAACATACAGGTGTCGAATACAACACCAGGCAATGGCTGGGAACCGCGGGATCCATGTTCTTATTGTCTAGCCTCGCCCACATGCATGCTCGGATTGACGTGATGATG
The DNA here is from genome assembly GCA_029259935.1 of Planctomycetota bacterium. Next base: position 3,145 of record JAJDEH010000203.1, on the reverse strand, counting down.
GTCGGGATTCTTGTCAATACCACTGATGCCGGTGTCTATAAAGTAGCCGTGGACTTGGCCGCGTTGGTGACCTTTGGGTTGATGTCCGTGAACATCATCGCGGGCCCAATGATCTCAGAGTTGCACACGCAAGCAAGGTCGGCCGAACTGCAACGTGTTGTCCGCTTTGCAGCGTTCGGCGGTTGTGCGGTTGCGGTCGTAGCCGTGCCGATGTTGTTGTTTGGCGGTAAGTGGATTCTCGGCTTCTTCGGTGCGGAGTTCACGCGAGCCTATCCCGCGCTGGCGATTATTTGTGTGGGACAGATTGCCAGCGTGATTTCCGGTCCCGTGGGTTGGATTCTCAACATGACTGGCCACCATCGGCAGGCGGTTGCCATCACCACGGTATCACTCGTGACCAACGTTCTGTTGAACGTCATGTTGATTCCCCGGTTTGGCATTGTCGGCGCGGCGATGGCAACTGCCGTTACGGCTACGTTTCAAAATCTGATGATGTTTCTGTGTGTTAAAAAGCGACTGAAAATCGACCCTTCCTTACTTCTGACGTTCGCAAGCTGGCGAACTAGCTCACCATGAAGAAGATCCAGATCTTACATGCGGTCGGCGCAATGAATCGCGGTGGCATCGAGACTTGGCTAATGCACGTGCTACGACACATCGATCGTGATCGCTTCCAAATGGACTTTCTCGTCCAAACCGACCGGCCATCACATTTTGACGACGAAGCCCGTGCTTTAGGCGCCCGGATCATCCCCTGCACGAAACCGGCACGATTCTTTAGTTATTGTCGAAAGTTGCGCGCAATTCTAAGAGAATACGGACCGTACGATGTTGTGCACAGCCACATTAGCTTTAGCGGTGTGATCCTACGGGCGGCCTATCAGAACAATGTTCCGATCCGAATCGTCCATAGTCATAACGCAGAGCAAGGGCTTGTTTCCAAAGGTAGATTGGCCAGACGCTTGTTTCTGGCGGCCACCAAGCGATGGATAAAAAAGTATGCGACGCACGGATTTGCGTGCAGTGAGACGTCTGCTGTAGCGCGCTTTGGGCAACACTGGAAGGGTGACCCTCGCTGGAGCGTCCTCTTGTATTCAGTCGACATAGAGCCGTTTCGGGATAACGTCGACAGTTGTGCAATTCGGGCTGAAATCGGCCTGCCAACTGACGCAATTGTCGTTGGGCACGTGGGACGCTTCCACCCGCAGAAGAACCATCGGCTATTAATCAGAGTCGCAAATGAGGTAGTCCGCAGGGAGCCTCGAATTCGATTCGTACTAGTTGGAGATGGTGAACTACTGCCGGACATCGAACGACAGGTTGATCAACTAGGACTCAGAAATCATGTGTACTTTCTCGGCGTACGCTCCGATGTTCCGAAACTAATGCTCGGGGCAATGGATGTATTCATGCTTCCGTCGCATTACGAGGGACTAGGGTTAGTTGCGATCGAAGCGCAACTAGCCGGTTTGCCTTGCATTCTTTCCGATAGAATTCCCGCTGAAGCTGATCAGGTTCCGGCCCTGATTCGTCGCGTCTCTTTATCTGCTACGATCGCCAAGTGGTCCGAATCCGTCATCTCCATAGCATGCGAGCCTCGCCGAGTTGATGCCATCGCTGCACAAGCTATCTTGGAACAAACTCCCTATAACATCCGACGAGGAATTCAATTCCTGGAGGATTGCTACGCATCGCAGCTTGCATCAGTACTGGACTGTCACCCTCTGACTAGCGTCTGACGACAATCAAGTGTAGGACTAAGGCGCGGAGGACCAACGTGCAAATGGCTCGTGCCAATTTCTTCATTGTTGGTGCGCCCGAGTGCGGAAGCCTTAGCAATTAGATTTGGTTCACAATCCTTTCCGCTAGCGATGCGTTCAAGGCAGTTGAGCAAAGGAAATTTCTGAAATGGCTTTTGGAGTTCTCGTCGGGACGGATCGCCGACAACTCAACTAGCCCTTCGCTTCGAAGGTGAAAAAAGCGATATCCGTGGGGACGCAGCAGATTCGTCAGATGCTCGCATGGACCGTCGGGATTGCACTCTAGAACGATGGCGGGCTGGCTCTGCAGCAGCATCTGCTCCATACCCAGAAGGACATGATGTTCAAAACCCTCGACGTCAATCTTGAGCAAATCAACCGGACCACGATCCGAGTACAAACAGTCAAGCGTTGTCGTTTCCACATCGATATGATCGCCGGAGTAGTTTCGGAACCCGTTTGCATGGAGGCTTGCTGAAGTTGGAACTGGACTGTAGGGAACATGGAGTGTTGCTTGGCCGATCGAGGATCCGACGGCCTTTTGATGCAGTTCACACCGGGATGAAAATCCGTTGTGTTCGATATTTGTTTGAAGCAGTTCAAAGATACGTGGAACCGGTTCGAAGGCAATTACTTGTGCTTCTGGATTGGCGGCGCAGGCAATCATTGAATACAAACCTGTGTTAGCGCCAACATCAACTACGGTTTTCGCGTTTTTTACAAGTTCGTAAAAAACGCCAACAGTCTCCGGTTCGAACGCTCGGACCCCACCCCAGTAGAGAAGACTACCTATGTGGTCCATGGGAGACGGAACGTATTCAAAAGACCCTTCGCTGGCCACTTGTACCTTGAATGGTCTTGCTGTGGGAAGGCTCTTGATGATGCGCCGTGGTAGCCAACTGCGCCGCGCCGCGACCAACAAGAGGTGGCTGACCACGGGGAGCGTAGCAAAGAACCGCAGTACTCCGCCCGAAAGTCGCATGGCGAACGGCTTTCCTGAATTGGCTTTACGACTCACACCACGCCTTTTCTGTGAATTCCCCGCACACGAAAAATAATCTGTGTGCGTTTTGTGATATTGGTTGATCCGTCTAGACTAGTTCAGCCAATTCACCGGTGCAACAAGGGCCCAACGCCTTGCTTGCTCTTTCGAGGTCAGCTTGCGCTGATAGTCAACTCTTCGATGACGGTGTTGGGATCACCACCGCCCAGGTCATCCAGTAGTAGCGTTAGCTGACCATCGTTGACCGTGACTTGATAGGTTCGTGTCACGACTTGGCCGGCTGCTGTCGACACCGAATCCACTTGGCCACCTTCTAGGAAGATTCCCATTTGGTCGTGGGCAAAGGCTCCCATGTCACCCACCGTCATCGTCACCTCGTACG
>JAJDEH010000202.1 GCA_029259935.1 Planctomycetota bacterium | reverse complement strand
GAGCGCATCCGGCCGAATTGGATGAAGGAAGTGCAGCATTTGCTTGCTATGGCCACTCGACGATTCACGAACGCCACCGGCACCGGTTCGAATTCAATAACGCGTATCGGGGGCAGTTCGAGGCACACGGAATGCGATTCGCCGGCACGAGCCCGGATCAAGGGCTCGTCGAGATCATCGAGATTGTTGATCACCCATGGTTCGTGGCCGTACAATTTCATCCAGAGTTCAAATCGAAACCGACCTCGGCCCAGCCGCTGTTCGCCGGTTTCGTGGCGGCGGCGGTGCAGCGGCAGCAGGTCCGCCGCGAAAAAAAAAACGATTAGCTCACAGGCGGACTGATCGCCGTACTTTTTTTAGGCCATCGACAAGGAATTCTTCATGTCTGAGCAACCCGAAGAGCAACCCAAAATCATTGTCGACGAAGACTGGAAAGCCAAAGCGCAGGCTGAAAAAGAAGCGTTGGAAAAGAGTCAGCAGGAGAAACGCCAAGACGAGGGCGACGACTCGGGTGCCGGCGAAAAATTGCCACCGGTGAGTTTTCCGATGCTGGTTTCCACGATGGCCACACAGGCGATGGCCTCGCTGGGACGCATTCCAGACGCCGAAGGCAAACTGCACAAGCATCTGGAGTTGGCCAAGTTCCACATCGACATGCTGGGCGTTCTGGAGGAAAAGACCAAAGGGAATCTCACGCCCGAAGAGCAAACCATGGTCACCGATACTCTGCACGAACTTCGCATGGACTACGTGCGGGGCGGCTATCAACCTCCACCTAGTGACGCCACCAGCGACACGGAATCGCCGATTCAACTGTAGCGATGCTTGATCGTTCCGATCAGTTAATTTCTAGAATCGTGCCCGGCGTGGAGGCTCTGCGCCCCAACGCGGGACGATCGGACGCCGCCGCCTTGCGGGCGCCTGGACCCTTTTTACGAGGCGAACCGCTTTTCTCCGCGCTCTTGACCCGAACGTCGGTCGCATACAGGAATAGCGACACTTCGCGAACGGGTTCAACACCCTTCACGTCAATCGCCTCACCGACGTTCGCAAAGATCATGCTCGCCAATTTTACGTTGGCCTCTCGACTGACAAGCACTCCTAAAGTTCGCCACTCCTCGGGTCGAGCCCGATCGGGCACTTCAATGAGTAAACGATTTCGAGTGTTGCGTTTGAAACGCCCCACAATTTGAAAGCGGCCAGTCTCCTGTCCCTGTCGCGGGGCGGCGACCTCCGCGTCCTTGTCGGCGTCCACATCATGGATTTGAGTCAATCCCAGCGGTGGCAATGGGCGGCGATCCACGTGGCCAACGACTTCCAACGTGGACATTTCGCCTTCAACGTCTCCGCGTTTCATTTCCGCCTCGAAACGTATGATCATTCCGGGCGCGAGAAACCGCAGATCTTCCTCGCGGTCAAACAGGATTCGGGGCGGGGGAATATTGATTCCGTTATGAACAAGGTCTACTTCGTAGGCCTGGCCGTCCGCCAGCAAAATAAGACCGTCGTTCCTAAATTCCTGGATCACCCCTGAAAGTTCGATTTCCCGGATTTCGACTCTCTCGGCTTCGTCGGCCCGGCCGGGTGCGGCAAAATCACCGCGACGGAGTGGAGGCCGACCACCAGCGCCGCCTGGCACCGCGCCGCGCGGGACACCGCGACCGCCCGGGGCCGGGCCTCGTTGGGCGAAGGTCGCGGTTGACATCAAGACGATCGCCAGCGTCAACAAATAATAGTTCGATTGGTGGATCTTCATTCGCCTGTTCCTCTCGGCCGCCTGTTTGGGTCGGCGATAATCGTGGCCCCTCAATCAGAATTCTCGCATGCGCCGGGAAAACTGTCAACGAAATGCCGCCTGTTGCCCCTTTCATCGCTGGAACCCGACTGATCGGAAATATGCAAATGATTGGGTAGCAGGTGACAATTTGGGCGCGGTCGATTGCTTCCGATGAAGAAGGCTACGATTCTGCGCGGCCCGTGTGATCCTACGACAAGGCGACACGATGGACGGGCGTCCCTCTCCGAACGTAAGCCGCCCAAAGCTCTTCGGTTATCCGATGCAATTTGCTCCGCCAATCACGGTTGTTCGCATGGATCGACGTTGGGAAAGAGATTTCCACTTGTTCTCTTGGATCGCGGTTAGAATAATTAGCAATCGCCTTGTCTCTTTGTCCGCACAATCTCATGCCTACATCAAATGCCCAAGCCATCGCGTATCTGCTATGTAATCATGCCGTTTGCAGAGCAATACAACGCAATGTATCGCGATGCAATTCAACCCGCGGTTGTCGCGGCGGCACGCCAAACTTCGATCCCCTTGGTATGTCGTCGGGGTGATGAATTCGCCGGTCCGGGCTCGATCGCGCGCGAAATTATCGACAGCATCTATCACTCCCAGGTCATCGTCGCTGTTCTCAGCGGAAATAACCCGAATGTATTCTATGAATTGGGCATCGCACACTCGGCCGGAAACAAGACAGTGATGGTGACACAGGACGTCAATTCAGTTCCATTTGATGTCCAATCGTATCGTGTTATCGAGTACGACGAATCAGATAGGGGCCGCGAGCTACTGCGCAACGAGCTGACGACGGCGATAATTAAAGTTTGTGACGGCGTGGAACTTCCGTCAAATCCGGTTTACGACTTTGCGCCGATTTGCCACAGCAACTTGGTGCTGCCGGCCGCGGAGGTGTTGGAAATCGAAGGGAGTGTGCAAGACGAAATCTGGATCATTGAGCCAAATAGCGAAACCGATCTAAAACTCTTCGCCGAGGTCGTCACAAACAATGTTCTGCATCGCGGCATTACCTACAAATACATTCTTCCCGACACACGCGACGCCCGAAGAAGTTCGCGTCGATTTCTAGAAAAGCATGGTCTCGCGGACCCAGCTATCAACAATCTGGAAGTCCGGTACGTTGACGAGCATCAGGTCGAATCCGAGGTCATCGTCTACGATCCCTATTCGATCCATGAAAAAGTCGTCATCATGTCCCCGATTGAAGAAAAACTCCCCTATTTTTTCCTCATCAGCGGATCCAAGTCGAAAAAAATTCGCGAGCGATTCGAGGATCTTTGGGAAAGCGTCTCAACCTGAGTGGCTGTCAGTCGCGGAGCGGCCTTGTCCGGGATATCCTTCCAAGAGAGTTCCTCGACGCGCCGAAAAGTGAAGGCCAACGACACCGATGACGACGAGCATCAAGAACAAAAGCTGCATTCGTGTGAGTGGTTCACGCGTAATAAACACACTCACGCCAGCGACACCAATAACTCCGATGCCCGTCCAGATTCCGTAAGCCACGGCTACCGGAATTCCGCGAATTGCGTTCGCAAGAAACACAAAACTCAACAACATCACAAGGATGGCAATCACGCTGATCAACGGCCGCTCACGAATTGAATAATATTTCAGCAAACTAGCCCATGTGATTTCGCATAAACTCGCAACCGCCAAATAAACCCAGGGCATACGCGATCCTCTTTTCGGTTTCCGGCGAACTAATTACCCGGCGCTGTCAATGCACGTTATCGAAGATTGCTTTCGGCCTTGCCCACCGATTCGTGAAACTGGGAAACCAAATCCGCACATGCCGCGAAGCAACTTTCACTTGTCAAAATCGAATCCTTGGATCAAGTCGTCGACTTCGGGGTCCAACGGCGTGATGTCTTTGATTTCCTTGGTCTCTTGGATCACTTCGGTCTCTTCGATCTCGCTGATTTCCACGATGCCCTCGCTGTCCGTGATATCGATGATCCCTTCGATGTCGCTGACGTCGACGACCCCTTCGATCTCGCTGATGTCCAAGATGTCGTCCCCCAGGGCAAGATCGTCGCTGGCACCTGAGTGATCGATGTCGATTTCGGCATCGTCTAGTTCAATGATTCCATCCTCGCCACCGCCCGGATCCGGCATACCGTCTTCGAGACGTTTGCGCCACTGCTCGATGCCTTCGTCGGTAAGCCCCGCCGAGCGGTCCAGTTCCAATTTGGTGGACGTGGTATCCATGCTGGGCAGCCATGCCTTGACCGTCAGGCGGCCGTTGGTGGCATAGCTGAATTTGACGTCGACGGGCGTCCCCGCCGGCAGCCCCTTCGGCAAGTTGGAAATCACGCATTTGCCGATCGTGATCGAGTTCTGCCCGCTTTCATCTCCCGCTTCCACCACCGCGACCTTGACACTCGACTGGCCCTCGGCATGCGTCGTGAATCGATGGGTATGCTCGGCGGGCAACGGTGAATTGCGGGGGATCATGACGTGCTTCCGCTGCTGCTTGGTCGTCCGCTCAATTCCCAGCACTCCCAGATCGTGGGAATTAATATTCGACAGCGACATGCCAAAGCGGGTCGCTTCGGGCGAATGCAACAACAAACTGGCATAGATGGCCGCCCCTTGAGCCACCGCTTCGTCGGGCGACATCGAGCGGTCGACCTGCATGCCGCATTCGCGCCGAACGGCTTGCTCGATCATTGGCATCCGCGTCGATCCGCCCACCATCAAAACTCGCGTAATATCCTTCCACTGGAAACTGGATTCTTGCAGCGCCATGCGAACGGTGACCATCGAACGTTCGACGAGATCCTTGGTCAGGTCTTGAAATTTATCCCGCGCCAAGCTGAGTCGCAGTTGCTTGCCCTGGTGGGCGAAGTAGATTGCCATGTCCTTACGCGCCGACAACGCGTGCTTGGCTTCGTTGGCGATTTCCAACAGCGATTGCATGGCGACCGCGTCCTGCTCGACACTTTCGCCGAATTGCTGTTCAAATTGTTCCGCAAGATACGAAACGATGCGCGAGTCCCAATCATAGCCGCCCAAGTACACGTCGCCGGCGGTAGCGACGGCCTTGTACTTGGCCCCATCGATTTCCATGATCGTCACATCAAATGTTCCGCCGCCCAGGTCGAACACCAAAATCCGTTCCAACTCATGGCTCTGCCCGCTCTCGCTGAGGAAGCCGCTGGTAAAACCATAGGAGATGGCCGCCGCGGTTGGTTCATTGATGATGTCCATCACTTCCAGGCCCGCCATCCGGCCCGAATCTTGCGTTGCCTTGCGACACGGTTCGTTAAAGAACGCGGGCACCGTGATGACCGCCTTGTGGACGGTCCCCAATTTCATCTCGGCATCGGCCTTCAGCTTTTTCAGAACAATTCCCTGAATCACTTCGGGGGGAATCAGTTCGCCGCGAATCGATTTGTTGTATGCCAACTCGCCCATGTCGCGTTTCGCGAATTGAGCGAGCCGCTCGGGCTCATGCCGGCCGGCGCGCAACGCCTCGACGCCGACCACGGGCGCGTCGCGGTCGAAGAAGACGGCGCTGGGAGTCTTGTTTTGGCCTTCGGCGTTGAGCAGCGTTTCGGGTCGGCCAGTCGGGTCGACGTAGGCCACGGCCGAAAACGTAGTGCCTAGATCAATTCCGACGGCCCGTTCCTGGTTCTGACTTACCATAAGGGAGAAGGAGGAGCGGCTATGAAGTTAGGGACTGAACATCCGCGCACCACGCGCACTTCGATGACCCACGAAAGATATTCGAATCTGGATATATGAAGCAAATATGAAACCTGAAATCCAAATGCTCAAAAATGTCGATTGCCCTGAGTTCTTCTCTTGAGCATGCAGAATTCTGATTCGTTTCCTTCGCTAGAAATCATGAAAATTCTGTTATGGTTATAACCACGCGCTCTGCTGGCTGCAATTTCCCATCCCTTGGCCCCCTGGGGAGGGCCCTGGACTTGTTCTGGTATTGAATCGGAGGACAAACCTCCGTGACACCCGGGGGCGGCGATTCTTGACGACCGGGTGCCAGGCGGCGAAGGGCCGGTCCATTAAACTCGAAAACCGAGCATCCACGAAGCAGGGTTCTGCTCGACCCAAGGCCGAATCGGCCCATTCACCTTTCCGATTGGGGAATGTGAATCGCCGCGAAGCTGCAGAGGCCGAAGCCGATCGGACGCATGTGCGAAGGCCGCACCGGGTCGGCCGCGTGGCCGTTGAAATTGACATACAGCGTGCTTCCGTCGCCGCTCAGTTTGACGCCGTAACTGCCGCCCGGAACGTAGTCGAAGCGTTCTTCGAATGCCGGAGCGAGGAAGGCCAGCACTTTGCGAATGCCCGTGGCGATCTCGTACTGCACGACCGGCGATCCATATTGAAACGCCTGCCCGTGGGAACCTGGCAAGTAATAGACGAATCGTTCATCGGGCGAGAGGACCGCGACCGTCGTGTACTGACCGGTACTCCAGGTCGGTCCGAGCAGTTGGAATTCTCCGTTGCTGGGCCGATAGCGGAATAATTGGTTCGTCTTATGCGTGACGCCGAAGATCTCGCCCTTGCCCGACTCGCGAGTCGAAGCGCGCATGCCGGGCGAGTCGGTGGTCGTCGCGCCGGCCTTCTTGGTCTTGTACGTTTCTGGATCGAGTCGCAGAATTTCTCCCTCTTGGCCGTTGAAATGGATCGAGCCATCAGCCGCCAAGGCGAAATTGCGATTGAAACCGACCGAGCCATCCTGACCCTGGTACAGAACTTTGCGTGTTGTCAGATCCAGTCCGAAAAGTGTGTCGCCGTCGCCCGCTTCCAGATTGCACCACCAGATGTTGCGCTTCGGGTCGACCAGTGACGTGGCGGAACAACGTTTGGGCGGCAGATTCGCGAAGACCGCCGTTTCGCCGGACGTCGGATCATAGCGGTACAATTGCCCGCCGGGCAGTTGCTCGGTCCATTTATATTGCGGCTGCCCCGCGCGGCTGCCGGCATTCAAGGTGCAGGAAAAGAGAATGCCGCCGTCGGGACCTTCGTCGATCTTGGCGTGAACTTTCGACCAAGCCGGTTGGCCCTCGCGCGGCGGGACGACTTGATTCATGTCGACAATGCGAAACAGAGTCTTCGACGCGGGATCCCAACAGTAGATGAAGCAGCGCCCGTCGCCGCCCGCATCGTTGTCGTGATCGCCGATGCCGACATACACCCGCCCATTACGAGCGACGCAAATGTCACCCCAAGACGACCATAGCCTCCGCTTGGCGGGTGCCGGCCCCAGATTCTGATGAAACGCCAGATCAACCGTGGGCGGATGTTTGGCCATGACGAATTCAGCAACGCCTTCGTCTTCGCGCGTGGCGGCGACGTCCGCCGGAATGTCGAGGAAGCGTTTCGTCGACAGCGTGATGGCCTTGTTGTCAGCATCGAGGCTTCTGGGCGGCCAAGATAGGGCCGCGGCCGACTCGTCACGGGCGGCCTGTGTCGTTTCGATGCGAATTCTTTGGTTCGCATTGACGCCTCGTCGGACGATTTGCCCCTTACCTTGTGGCAGAGTGACGACCACGTCGCATGACTTCAAATCGCCCAACCCCAGATGGGCCACGGGGTCGTGACCCGAAGCATATCCGTAGCCGGTCGCGATCTGTTCGGAAGCGATGAATCGGGCTCTCAGCGCCTGAGCCTCACCGGGCCGATAGGCTTGTACCACCGCGCCAAGGCCATCACGATTGATCCCTTCCGCTCCGACCACTTCGACGTCCAAATACGAACCGGCCTTGGATTCATTCTTCAACAACAACGAGGGTTGCGTGGAGAACCAATTGGGCAGCATCAGGTCGAGCCGTCCATCGGCGTCGAAATCGGCGGACGGACCGGGCGCGAAGTACATCAGCTTGTGGCCGGCTACCAAGCCGTCGTAGAACTCCTTGGTCCGCATCTTGGGATGGTAATCTTCCTGTTCCGGATACTCGGGACGATGGACAAACGCCGTTTCCTGAAACCGAGGCAGCTTGCCGTCACGGGCACCAAGGTTCTTATAGATCGCCGGATATGTCTTGCCGTCTTTGTAAATGACAATGGCGGTGTACAAGTCGGGCCAGCCGTCGTTGTCGAAGTCGCGGATCTCGACATGCGGCGTTCGCATCGGAAGCGGTTTCAAACCGACCTGCTCGGTCACTTCGTCGAACTGCACCTTTTCCGGCGTCGAACCCGTGTTGCGAAACAAACGCAGCGGCAACGGATCGGCCCACGGCCGCTTAGTATGCGAACCAATGACTAGGTCGAGCCGCCCGTCTCGATCGAAATCTCCCATCGCCACGCCGCCCGAAGGCGCGGCGTCTTCGGCCTTAAAGCCCCAGTCGAGATCCAATTCGGTCGCTTCACGAAATCGCCCTCGGCCTCGATTGACGAACAGCCGGTTCGGTCCGCCTACGAATACGTCGGGCCAGCCGTTTCCCGTCACATCGCCGATGGCAACTCCCAATCCGGTGATGTCACCGGGCAGAGCCTTCGATGGTTTGAACTTGAAATCGCCCTGATTCTGAAACAACATCGACGGACCCTTGCCCACGGTCGCCAGCACCAGCAGGTCCAGCAGCCCATCGCCGTTGAAGTCGAGCACCCCCACGCCGCGCGACGTCTCTGGAAGGTGCAGCGGCGCACCGGCTTGCTCGGTGACCAACTCCAGCGTGCCCGAGTTATTGCGGTACAGCAGATTTTCCTTACCCAATCTGCCGTTGTTCGAGACATACAGATCGGGCCAGCCGTCGTTGTCGAAGTCGGCCATGACCGAGCCGGTCGCCCGTCCCTTCCAAGCCATCGCCTCGTTGCCGGAGGGCGTGAACTTTCCATCGCGTTGCAGCAGCAGCACGTTGGGCACCGGCCCGTCCGCGCCGCCCGCTTGGTAAATCTCCACCTTGCGGTCGGCAAACGAACCGACGAACAGGTCCAGTTGCCCGTCGCCATTCACGTCGCCCCAAGCGGCCGCGTGCGCCATCATTCCCTGGAGCGGTTTGGAAAGGCCGGCCTCCTCCGCCACATTGCGAAATACGAACGGGCCGTCGGCGGCCGCTGCGGGGGTGGCCAGCGTGGTAAGCCACGGCAGCGCGAAAATGGAAACCAGGTGGAGAATTCTCATGCTCTTGTTCCTCTGTTCCTACGTCCCGCGAGGTCGCGATCAGAACATCAAGCGCGGGACGTATTTTGGCGGGCCATCAAGGTGGGGGCTTGGGAGTAAATTCCAAGCGATGCCGATTGAGTATAGGCCCGCGATTCAGAGTCTGTCCAGTTTTTTTAGACGATCGGCTTTCGCTCGGCGAAAGAAACGCTCCTCTCGCGGTGCGAGAGGCTACTCTTCCCAACCGACCGGCTGCGTCCACGCCTGCTCGTATTGGTCGGCGAAACTCGGGTTGGAGTGATTCCGGCTGGAAGTGACGACCGCGCGCACATACAGTTCATCCCCGGTCAAGCGATACTTGGCCACGGCACCCTTGACGGTGGCCAGCGTTTTTCCGACGTTAGCCAAGTTGAGCGACTGGCCCTTGCCGGCGTCCTTCTTTGCGTCCTTTGCTGGAGCCGTAAGCGCTTCGCCGCGCAGCGTGCCGATGAACTGCGTGCTGTACGTCACGTCTGGCTGGGCGTCGATCTCGACGATAAGTTCGCGCCGCTCGGCATCGTAGTGAATTCGCGACAGGCTGACGCCGCTAGAGCCATAAAAGTCGCCGCGTTTCATCGCCCGGATCAGCCGCTCGGGCGTGAGATAGCGGGCGCGAACCATGATCCATCCGCGCCCGGGCGTTGAGCCCTTGGTCGAGTGATAGTTGTGGCTATCGTCGGTGGCCACGCCGAACAGCGGAGGGGCTTCAAGCTGAACGATGCGAATCGTGTTGGCGATATCCCAAAACTTTTCCACGCTGGGACTTTCGGCATTGCCCCGCTGATTGACTCCGGGGTGGCCGTTGAAGATCTCAAAATAGCGCTCGGAAATGACCATCGCCAGATCGGCGGGCTTGATGGCATAGCCAAAATTCGGATGGTTCAAATGCACAATCATTTCGCGGCCGGTCCGCCGGGCCTGCTCTTCGACGGCCCGGAAGTTGGCTTCAATGGCCGCGCTGACAGTCTTTCCACCCAGCGGCGAAATCACTTCCTTCGGATTGGTCACATTCATGTGGACCGGCGCGCCGCCCACGCGGTCGGAGATTTCTTCACTGGGAATCATGATGAACTTGCCACGCTCTTCGACCAGCGCCCGAAATTCGTCCAGTGGTTTCAGCCGAATCTCATGCGTGTCGGTGTTCTCATCTCCACGCGACTCGACCCAGTGGGGGCCAAATCGCTTGGTATATTTCTTGACCGTGTCGGCCCCGCCGCGGCCTAAGATGGCATCATGCTTCATCCACCGCTGGCCTTGGCTAAGGACGTTGTGATCCGAGAGCGCCAGAAAGTTAAAATCGTGAGTGCGATACCATTCGGCGATCATTTCCGGAAAATCGTTCCCGTCGCTCCACAGCGAGTGGGTGTGAATGTTCCCGCGCCAATATTGCAGTTCTGGGTCGCTCGGCACTGGATCAGGAGGGGCGTCCTGTGCGACGGCCGCCGCACCGGGGTGGCAAACGAAGGTAGCCAAGATCAATACGGACAAAGCGCGGGACAATTTGTGCATGATTCCTAACTCAACGGAAGGAGTGATAAATTCGGATTCAGATTTGCGGGCACGCCCCGGAAGCGATTATGTATCATCGATCCGGCCTGTAACAGCCACAAAATCGGCGCGCGAGTATCAACAGGAGTGGATTAGCAAGAAAATGATGCCCGCCGATCACGCCATCGGCGCTAATCCGAACTAAAGGCCGCCCGCAGATACTCGCGGTTGAGCCGCGCGATGTTGCTTACGGAAATCGCTGCGGGACAGGCGGCTTCGCACTCGGAGGTGTTGGTGCATGAGCCAAAACCTTCCTCATCCATCTGCTCGACCATCGCCGTGACGCGTTGCCCCCGCTCGGGCTTGCCTTGGGGCAGCAGGGCCATTTGCGAGACTTTCGCTCCCACGAACAACATGGCCGAGGCGTTTTTGCAGGCGGCCACGCAGGCTCCGCATCCGATGCAGGCGGCGGCGTCCATCGCCTTTTCTTGATCCTTGGCGGGAATCAGATTGGCATTGGCGTCGGGCGCGTTGCCCGCGTTCACCGAAACAAATCCGCCAGTCGTGATGATGCGGTCGAAGGCCGATCGGTCGACCACCAGATCGCGGATCACGGGAAAGGCCTTGGCCCGCCACGGTTCAATCACGATCTTGTCGCCGTCGTTGAAGCGGCGCATGTGTAACTGGCAAGTCGTGGTTTCGCGGTCCGGCCCGTGCGCCTGGCCGTTGATCATCAGGCTGCAGGTTCCGCATATGCCTTCCCGGCAATCGTGATCGAAGTTGACCGGCGGTTCGCCCTTCTCGATCAACTGCTCGTTCAGCACATCGAGCATTTCCAGAAATGACATCTCGGGCGATACGTCGTCCAGGTTGTAAGGTTCGAACTTGCCCGGCTGATCAGGAGCAGGTTGTCGCCAGATGATCAGTTTCAAACGCATTCCGGCCATCACTTGTAACTCCGGCTTGTGAGCGGTACTTCTTCGAAGGACAACGGTTCCTTGTGCAGCGTTGCTTCTTGATCGGCCCCCTGGTATTGCCAAGCGGCCACGTGGCAAAAGTTTTCATCGTCGCGACGTGCTTCGTTGTTTTCCGTCTGATGCTCCTCGCGAAAGTGGCCGCCGCACGATTCTTCACGTTGCAGAGCATCTTGTGCCATCAATTGGCCAAACTCCAGGAAGTCGGCCAGCCGGCCAGCGTACTCCAGATTCTGGTTAAACTCCTCGCCCCTGCCCAACACCTTGACGGTCTTCCAAAACTCTTCGCGCAGCGAGCGGATCTCATTCACGGCCTCTCCCAATCCCTTGGCACCGCGCGACATGCCGCACTTGTCCCACAGGATCTGGCCTAACTGCCGATGGATGCTGTCGACGGTCCGTTTGCCTTGGACCGACAGGATTTTTTCGACTTGGTTTCGCGCGTCGACCAACGCCGCTTTGACCGCCGGATGATCGTCGTTAACATCGGGCAGCGAACTGCCGGCCAGATGGTCGCCGATGGTGTAGGGAATCACGAAGTATCCGTCGGCCAAACCCTGCATCAAGGCGCTGGCACCGAGGCGATTGGCCCCGTGGTCGGAGAAGTTTGCTTCGCCCAACACGTACAAGCCTGGCACGGTGCTCTGCAAGTTGTAATCGACCCACAACCCGCCCATCGTGTAATGCACCGCGGGATAGATCCGCATCGGCACTTCATACGGGTTCTCGGCGGTAATCTTCTGGTACATGTGAAACAAGTTGCCGTACTTGCGGCGAATGACGTCGACGCCGTCTCTTTGCAGTGCATCACGAAAATCGAGATAGACCGACATGTTCGTCTCGCCAACGCCGTATCCGCTGTCGCACCGCTCCTTGGCGGCGCGGGACGCGACATCGCGCGGCACCATGTTTCCATACGCCGGATAGCGTCGCTCAAGATAGTAATCTCGATCGTCGTCCGGAATCTGGTGGGGCGACCGGGTGTCATCGGCCTTCTTCGGTACCCACACCCGCCCGTCGTTCCGCAAGCTTTCGCTCATTAATGTCAGCTTCGACTGATAATCGCCGCTGACCGGAATGCATGTGGGGTGAATTTGCGTAAAGCAGGGATTGGCCATGTAAGCGCCCCGCTTATGGCACCGCCAGGCCGCCGTCACGTTGCTGCCCTTGGCATTGGTCGACAAGTAAAAGACGTTGCCGTAACCGCCCGTGCAAAGCACCACGGCGTGGGCCGTGTGGGTGTCGAATTCACCGGTGACCATGTTCCGCGTCACGATTCCCCGGGCCACGCCATCGACGACGATTAGGTCGAGCATTTCGTGGCGGGGAAACATCTCGACCTTGCCGGTGTTGACCTGCCGCATCAACGAGCCGTACGCGCCGAGCAACAATTGTTGTCCAGTTTGTCCCCGAGCATAAAACGTGCGAGACACCAGCGCGCCGCCGAATGTGCGGTTGGCCAACGTGCCGCCATATTCGCGGGCAAAGGGAACGCCTTGGGCCACGCACTGGTCGATGATGGCGTTGCTGACTTCCGCCAGGCGGTACACATTGGCTTCGCGAGAACGAAAGTCGCCGCCCTTGACAGTGTCGTAAAACAGACGCCATACGCTGTCGCCGTCGTTGGGATAGTTTTTCGCCGCGTTGATTCCGCCCTGGGCCGCGATACTGTGGGCCCGGCGGGGTGAATCGTGGATGCAAAACGACTTGACGTTGTAGCCCAGTTCGCCGAGCGACGCGGCGGCCGAAGCGCCGGCCAGCCCCGTGCCGACCACGATCACGCTGAACTTCCGCTTGTTGTTCGGGCTGACCAATTTGACTTCGTTCTTGCGCTTTGCCCATTTTTCGGTGATTGGCCCGCTTGGCACGCGGGCATCCAGCACCGTGGAAGTTGCTTGGCTCATGAACTCAGTCCTTCTGCTGACAAAACAATTTAATTCTTCCGCAATATTCTTGAAAACGAGAATGGGCGGATCACGGCATCAACCGCCGCTGCTAGACGTAGTGGCAAGCATGAACAAGCCCCAAATGGCAAGCGAGGCGAATCCCAGGCCGATGACGACGGCAAAAATTCGGCTGGCCCAGAGGATCAGCGGGTCCCACTTCGGCCCGTTTAGGCCAAGCGACTGAAAGGCGCTGGCAAATCCGTGTACCAGGTGAAATCCCAAAACTATAGTTCCCACGAGATACAGGATGCTCCAGGGTGAACTTAGCAGAGCGATGGCTTTTGAATAGTATTTACCGTGTTCGAACTCTTCGTATTTGAAGTCCCAGCGCGCTTCGATCGTAAAGTCGATCAAATGAAAAACCACGAATACGAAAACGATGGCACCTGAAATCAACATCCAGGTGTCGGCGGCGACGGCCGATTTACCCTCTTGTTTGGTTTGCTTGACTTCGTAACGCTGGCTTCGCGCCGCCATGCTGTCGCGCGTGGTGGCGTAGGCCAGATACAGGTGTAAAGAGAACACCGCCAGCAGCCCAACCTCGGCGGTCTTTACAAACCATTCTTGCGAGTGGAGTGTCTTGGCGTAGGTGTTGTAGGCCTCGGGCCCCACATACATCAGGAAGTTACCGCTCAAATGAACAACCAGAAAACCGCACAGCATGAGTCCTGTCACCGCCATCAGGTATTTTTTTCCCAACGACGAACGTAGAACCTTGATGACCCAGTTCAACTCAGGCTCCCTTTTCTGAGGGTGTGGTGGCTCACATAGACGATTTTGAGGGAAACTTTCGCTCTGGTCGCCGATGTCCCTTGGCACTATATCGGTCAAGCCGCGAATCGTCAATTTGCCCTAATGCGTTCGTAGAGCAGAATTTTTTCGCGCTTTGCTAGGCACAAGTGCGAAACGCGCGACCATGTTCAACTCGCTTGAGTCGTCTCGCCCCCGCAGTTGGGGCGCTGCGGCGCGGAAATCGTCTCCATGCTATGCACCGAATCGGACTTCGAACGCTGTCCCGGAAAATTCGCGCCTTGGCCGCGCCAATGGCCAAGCATGCGCGCCACAAAATACCACTCGATGGCAATCACCAGCAGCACGACCACCGAAGCGAACGAAACTCGCTGCAGGAAACCCAGCCGTAAGGTCTCCAACGGTTTCACTGACGCTTGGTAACTTTCTTGCACGATGACCCGCAGTCCCGTGTCGCGCGGCTCGTTTGATGCAGGGTCGAGCCGGGTGACGTTGGTCATTGCCGCAATCCAAGGGCGATCAAAGTTCGCTCCCTCTTCATGCTGCCCAAAGGGATCGCGATAAATGAATGGGCCGTCCTCGCCCGCCTGGGTGAACTCGTGCAAATTGACGACATACTTCTTTTGCTTGGCCACATCCCGACGCTGCTCGTCGCTAGTCGCGGTTAACCAGGGATGATGCAAGATTGTTCCTTCCTCTTGGCCCTTCTCCTCGCCCTGCCGGCCGTCAACCAGCACCGCAAAATGATCGTAGGGGTCTTTCTCTGGAGTACTTTGGCCATTCGCCAATTCCTGGTCGTCGTCTCGGAAAGGGGTGAAGTGCATCAATTCAATGGTCATGACCAGGATGCCTTGCGGCTGCTCGTCGATAACCACCGGCGTGGAAACTCCAATCTTCCAGGTTCCCGTGGTGGAACTTTGAAACGCGCCCGACAAGTGCGTCTTGGTAATCGGTTGGATTTCCGACGTAGGCGTGTCTTTGGGCAACTGCCGCGGATTCTCGTGGAAATAAGTACGGAACGAATAATTGCGGCCTTCGGATTTAGAGTCCTGCGGTTGCTCGTAAGCCACGGCGAGAATCGTGCCATGCCGGTCCAGGACGAACATGCTGGCAATGCGAATCGCTTGTGGATCCTCGTCGAGTTGTGTTCTGCGAAGCTGGATTCTCTTCTTCAGGTAGTTTTCTAAAGCGATTCGTTGCGAGGTCTGCAAAAACAGAGTTCGCACGGCCGAAACTTCAACTTCGTTCTTGCGACTGTGGGGTACATTGAGTTCCTCCAGCATGCGTGGCACATCGTCCGCCGATAGGAGTTGTCCTACCTTATCGCGCAGATCGGTCTGCTGTGACTCTTTGTTGACCGCTGAGAAGAATCGCTCAACTTCGCCCCGAATGGCGCGCGCTTTCGAAACGGCTACGAACTTGTTGCTCTTACGGACTCGGCTGATCACGGCGTCATTCGCTCCGTCGATGGCCGCCAGGTAATTGGTGACTCCCAAGTAGACCATGATTGCCAGCAACACGATCGGTGCCACGACACCCATCACCAGTAGTGGCGTGCGCATGCGAGCCCACTCGCGCTGCTTGAGCGCTTCCAGCACGCTCTCCACACTGGGAAATCGTTCTTCGGGGTCGACCGCCAAGCAGCGATCGATAATCTCGGCCAGTCCGCGATCGACGCCCGAGATTTTTCGATGAGCATCGGGCCGCGGCGCGGATTTAATGGCCTTGCGGTATTGCTTGAGCCGGTCGGACAAGCTGTTGGTTGAGTCGATTTGCGTCGTGACCGTATCGTTGCGAAACGGAGGTTCCCCGATCAGCATGCTATAGAGTACCGCTCCCAGGGCGTACACATCCCAGCGGGCGTCGGGAACGGCTTCGAGATCGGCCTGTTCCGGAGCCATGTAAAACAACGTACCGAGCGCCGGTTGCTGCTCGTGAGAAAGTCGCGATTGGCCAAAGTCCGCCAGCCGTGGTTTTTCGTCTTCGTCCAACAGGACGTTGGCGGGCTTCAAATCACAGTGCAGCACGCCTTTGCCGTGCAGGTGCATCAGCCCGACGGCTATCTCTTGAAAGATGTCGATGGCCTTGTGCACGGAGAGCGCGCCGTCTTCCTTGAGCAAGTCCTCCAACGAGCCGTTGTCGATGTAGTCCATGACGTAGTAAGGCGGATCGGAATCCCAGCCGACATCAAGCAACTGCACGACATAGCGGTCGGCCGCCAGCACCGCCAGCTTTTCCACTTCGCGGGCCAGCAACGTCCAGTCCACCCCGCCTCGATGCGTATAGAATTTGATCGCCACTCGGCGCCCGGTGTTCTTGTCGATGCCCGCCCAGACTTCGCCGAACGCGCCCGAACCGAGAAACCGCTGCGTTTCGTAGCCCGGCACGTCGATGGGCGGCGTCGTGCGTTTCAGGCTCAGTTCTCGCGCCCGCCGCCGCGCGTCGCCAGATTGCTGTTGTGTGTGGTCGGATGTCATGAAGCAAAGCAGCTAGTTGATGCGCCGCGGACACTAAGGTCAAGAATTCGAAAATCCGAATTTGATTGCGGCCATGCCGCTTTAGCGATGTTGTATTGTTTCTGGTCTAGTTATAGTAACAAATGCCATGCGAAACAGAACATCCTGCCCCCCTTGGAGTTAGGCGATGCGGTTATCGTGGACTTTTTTGCTTGCCGCCGTGGGCTGCCACTTGTGTGGGTGCGACCAACCATTCGTCGACGTTTCTCCACTCGATTCGTCGCAACCGGCTCCGGGCGGTCCCGCTTGGCAGGCCGGGTTGGACGATGGTGACATGGATTTACCAATCGATGAAGTATCTTTGCGAGGCCCGGGCGATCAGAAAAGCATCGACTTTATTGTCAAAGAAAACGGTCGAACGCGCATTATCATGGTGACTCCCAAAGAGGTGTCGTCCTCCAGCGATGATCCGGCGGGGGAAAGTGCGGACGAGGATGACGCTGTTCAAGACGGACGAGAAGGACGCGAACTGCTGCTACGGCTCTATCGGCCTAAGTCGACACTCAAAGTGAAAGCCCACCATCTGGCACGGGCCAAGTTTCCCGTGGTCGACGTGCATACGCATTTTCGCTATCGGCTGCGTCACTCGGAAGAGGAACTTGTACAGTTTGTCGATCTGATGGACCGGCACAACATTGCCGTCTGCGTCAGCCTGGACGGCAAACTGGGCGACGACCTGGACGAGCATATCAAATACCTGTGGACTAAGTATCGCGACCGATTTGTCATCTTTGCCAACGTCGATTGGCAAGGCGACGGCGAAAAAGACGACCCGGCCACCTGGGATTGCCAGCGCGAGGATTTTGCACGCCGGGTCGTGATGCAACTGGACGAGGCCAAGCAGCGGGGCGTCAGTGGCCTTAAACTGTTCAAGCAATTCGGGCTGGGCCACAAGAACGCCGACGGCTCGCTGATGGCCATCGACGATCCGCGCTGGAATCCGATTTGGAAGAAGTGTGGCGAGTTGGGACTGCCCATCATCATTCACACGGCCGACCCGGCGGCATTCTTTCTGGACATCGACGAAACGAACGAGCGCTGGGAAGAATTGCATCGTCATCCCGATTGGAGTTTTCCCGCTGACAAGTATCCGCCGCGTGGTGAATTGCTGGCGGCCCGTAATCGAGTGATCGCGCGGCATCCCAAGACCACTTTCATCGGCGCCCACATGGCGAACAATCCGGAAGACTTGCAAGCGGTTGGCGCTTGGCTTGAAAAATATCCCAATCTTTACATTGAATTTGCATCGCGAATTGGCGAACTGGGCCGGCAGCCATACACGGCCCGCAAGTTCTTCTTGAAGTATCAAGACCGCATCCTGTTCGGGACGGATGGTCCTTGGCCGGAAACGCGAGTGAAACTGTATTGGCGGTTTCTGGAAACGTATGACGAATATTTTCCCTATTCGGAAAAAGAATTTCCGCCGCAGGGATTTTGGATGATCTATGGTCTCGGCTTGCCGGACGACGTACTCGAAAAGGTGTACCACCAGAATGTCGCCCGTATCGTGCCCGGAGTCGACGAGCGGTTGAAAGCGTACTTGGCGGCAGTGGAGGCAGACTAGGACTAGGCATTGTCCCAAAACTTCGTAGCAGACATCGGCGGCGATCTCTTGACTAGTTGAACTAAACGTCCACCCATTCTGATCGGTTTGCCGCGCCGGTGCCCAGCGGCGAAGAAGCGCTAGGAAGGAATCGACATCGAGAGCAGAAACTCGGCGTTCGAACGGGTCTTGCTCAACCGTTCGGTCAACATCTCCATGGCGTCGGCCGCTTCGACTCGGCTGAGCGCTCTTCTGAGCAACGACACACGGCGTAACTCGTCGGCGTCCATGAGCAGTTCCTCGCGTCGCGTACTCGAGGCCATGATGTCGATTGCCGGCCAGACGCGGCGCTCGACCATTTGGCGCGATAAATGAATCTCCATGTTGCCGGTCCCTTTGAATTCTTCAAAGATGAACTGGTCCATCCGAGTGCCTGTATCGACCAGCGCCGTGGCCAGAATCGTCAGCGATCCGCCTTCGCCCAGCTTGCGGGCCGCTCCTAGGAATTCTTTGGGTGCCACCAGCGCCTCCATCGCTAGTCCGCCGGTCGTAATCTTACAACCGGCCGGCGCGAGCGTGTTGTGGGCCCGCGTCAGGCGCGTAATCGAATCTAGCAAGACGACGACATCGCGGCCGCATTCGACAAGCCTTTTTGCGCGACCCAAAACTAGCTTGGCAACGCGCGCGTGGTTCGCCGGCGTTTGATCAAACGTCGAACTGATGACTTCGCACCGTTGGTCGGCGACCATCAGTCGCACATCGGTGACTTCCTCCGGACGTTCGTCAATCAGCAAGATCATGACGTGGCAGTCAGGTTGATTTTGCAAAATGCTGGCCGCCATTTTCTGAAGCAGCACCGTCTTGCCAGCGCGGGGCGGCGAAACGATCAGCCCCCGCTGGCCTTTGCCGATCGGCGTGACAAGGTCCACCACGCGCAGGCTCATGTCGCCAGCCAGTTCCAAATGCAGCCGTTGTTGCGGCTGCCGTGCCGTCAGCGTCTCGAACAACGGCCGATTAGAGAAGTCGTCGGGAGAAAGTGCGTTGACTGTAACGATCTCTTGCAACCTCCTACCGTTTCGGTCTTTGCGCGAAGCCCTGTTGGAAGGGTTCCGCGCGATACCCTCGATCTGGCAACCCGTGGCCAGGCGGAATCGATCGACCATGGATTGTGAAACGTAAACGTCATGGGTCGAGCTTTCAAAGTCGACTTCGCCGCGGCGCAAGAAGCCGTAGCCGACTGGCAATACCTCCAAGATGCCCGCGACCGGTTCTCGTTCGTTCGTGGACCTGAATGAAGAGGGCGTGTTGCGTTGCGACTTCCCGCGATTGGACTTGCCGGTTCGTTGGTTCTTTGCATGAGTCATATCAATACCTCGGTAAAGAAAAGGAAAGAGAGTGCGGCGAACGCTCGCCGCCGTTGGTAAGCGAGTGGCGGACGCGAAAGAGATGGGCACCAAGAACAAGGCTTGTGCCACGACGCGTCCCGCAAGGACTGTGAAGAGTCGGCCTTCAACGTGAAGGCGATTTGCAAAAGGGGGCTGGCCGCTATGCAGACCGTGTAGAGCACGGTGGGCCAAATTGGCAGTTGAATTGCCCGGTCCCACTAGTAACGCGATTCTCGTGCCAAACCTTGATAACCCACATGAACGGTATCGAAGGCCCGCCGCACGGCAACCCGGCATGCCCTAAGTCATTGTCTCGCTTACGCTTCCGGTTGGTATCCACGGACCGGAATTGAGCCCGGGGGCAACCGTGGCGAGACCTATCGGCGACATCCGCGGGGTCGTTCTTTGACAGATCCGGCAGGTGACATACGTTTTCTTGGAGATCTCTGTTTACCGATTGTGCGGGATGACAATGACGAGTCGCGGGTCCGTTGACCAAAAGCAAGAGATGAGTGGCCGCGGTTCGGCGGGGCGCGAGGATTCGCCCGTTGACCGGCAGAGTCCGATTGCCGATTCTTCGGCGATGCTCGACCGACTGGAAGTCGCCCAGCAGTCGCTGCAGGACGCGATCGCCGAAGAGGAAAAACCTCGCGAGACGGGCTCCCGTCGGGGCGTCAAGAAGCTCATCATTCAGATTCCTTGTTTCAACGAAGAGGAGTCGCTCGGCACGACGCTGCAAGCCTTGCCGCGCCAGGTTGCCGGCGTCGACCAAGTTGAGTGGCTGATCGTCGACGACGGCAGCTCGGACCGCACCATCGCGGTCGCCAAAGCCTATGGCGTCGATCACATCGTCAGTTTGCCTCGCAATCGCGGACTGGCCCGAGCTTTTACCGCCGGTCTGGATGAAGCGATTCGTCAAGGCGCGGACATTATCGTCAACACCGACGCCGACAATCAGTATCATGCCGACGATATCGAAAAGCTAATCCAGCCCATCGCGAACGGCCAGGCCGAACTGGTTGTCGGCGAACGTCCGATCAACCAGACGCCTCACTTTTCGTTCATCAAGAAGGGCCTTCAGCGGCTTGGCAGTTGGGTCGTGCGGCGGGTCAGTAAGACCGACGTACCGGACGCACCGAGCGGCTTTCGTGCCATGAGCCGCGAGACGGCGATGCGCTTGAACGTGTTCAGCGACTACACCTATACACTGGAAACCATTATCCAAGCCGGCCAGAAGAACATGGCGGTCACCTCGGTGCCGATCCGCACGAACCCGGATATGCGGCCATCGCGGCTGTTCAAGAGCATTCCGGCTTATGTCAGCCGATCGGCGCTGACCATCGTGCGGATCTTCATGGCTTATCGCCCTTTCCAGTTCTTCGCCGTGCCAGGAGTCATCAGCGGCCTGTTGGGCATGGGCATCTTTCTGCGGTTCTTCTATTTCTACTTTACCGACGGCGGCGACGGCCATATTCAATCGCTGATCTTGGGCACGTTGCTGTTGGGTGCCGGATTCACGGGAGTCATTGTGGGCCTGATGTCCGATCTGATTTCCGTCAACCGAAAGCTGTTGGAAAAGGTCGACTGGCGCGTGCAGCAGTTGGAAGATCGGTTGCGTTAGCGTACGCAACGTGTCGAATAGTCCTGCTACGGACACAGCGACACTAAATCCTGCATCTTCTCACCCGGCGATTTCCGCCCAGTGCATCGCCGTGGTAAACTGCCAAGAACAAAACCCGTCCACGGAAAACTCAGTTTTTGGAAACGCAAATGAAAAAAATCATCCTTCCCCTGCTCGGCACCCTCGTCCTCGTATCTGTTCTTTCTGCCGAGGAGAAATGGAAGAAACACGTCGTCCACGAAGGCGAACGCTCGAACGTCGCGGTCGCGGCTGATTTCACGGGCGATGGCCAACACGATGTCATCAGTAATAGCGGTGGCAAGACGCGTCTATTCGTCGCTCCCGACTGGCGCGAGTTGATCATCGACGACACGGAGGGGCACAACTTTATTCACGGTGAAGTATTTGACGTCGACCGCGACGGCGACCTGGACTTTATCGGCGCTCGCTACAGTCCTGGCCTGGTCGTGTGGTTGGAATGTCCCGACAAGCCTACCGCCGGACCCTGGAAAGCACGCATTGCCGACGATGAACTGAACGGAATCCATGGACTTCTGAAAGGCGACGTTGATCTCGATGGCCAAGTCGACCTGCTCGCCAACAGCGGCCAGCCAGTCGGCAAATTCGCCAACTCGGCGGCCTGGTTGAAGGTGCCCAAGAATCCCCGCCAAGCCAAACGATGGGAGCGTCATATTTTTGCCAACGGTGACGCTCCCGGGCTTAGCCACTATCTGGGCTACGGCGACATCAACGGTGATGGGCGGCCCGATATCGCCATGGGCGCGAAAGGCGGACCGCAAGACAAATCGGGAATGGGCGAGTGGTTTGCCTGGTGGGAAGCTCCCCAAGACCCTACACAAGTTTTCAAGAAACACTCACTGCCCGGCCCGCATCCCGGGGCTACCAACATCCAACAAGCCGATATCAACGGCGACGGCAAGGTCGACCTGCTTGCGTCGCGGGGCCACGGCCAAGGGCTGATCTGGTTCGAGAACCCCAGTTGGAAGGTTCACACGGTCAACGCCGAACTTGTCTCGCCGCATTGTCTGCAGGTGCTCGACATGGACGACGATGGCGACATCGACGCAGCAACCTGTGCCTATGAAAGTCAAGTCGCCGCCTGGTTTGAAAACGACGGCAAGGGCAACTTCACGACACATGTGGTGGCCAAGAATCAAGCCGCTTACGACATCCGCGCCGTCGACATGGATCGCGATCGCGACCTTGACCTGCTGATCGCGGGCCAGAACAGCAACAACGTCGTCTGGTACGAGAACCCTCGACTGGACGCCCGCGCATCCGTCCGATCGCCGGATGAGGTCTTTCTGTTGATCGGTCAATCGAACATGGCCGGCCGCGCCGCCCTCGAGCCCGAAGATCGAGAGCCAATCAAAAACTGCCTGCTGTGGAACGGGACGTCGTGGGAACCGGCCGCCGCGCCCTTCAATCGCTTCTCGACCCACCGCAAAGCCGCCAACATGCAACGCCTAAATATGGGGCCCTCGTTCGCTCGCGCTTATCTGAATGCGAACTCCGACGTTACCATCGGCATTATCTGCTGGGCGCGCGGCGGCACGTCGCTGGAGCAATGGCACCCCGATCACAAGAAGCCTTACGACCTGTACGACGCGGCGGTCGGCCAAACTCACGCCGCCCTCAAATCAGGTGGCAAGCTAGTAGGCATCCTTTGGCATCAGGGAGAAGCCAACCGAGCCCGTGTGGAACAATATCCGGCTCTATTGAAGGCCCACGTCCAACGTCTGCGTATGGAGTTTGACAATCCCAGGTTGCCATTCGTTTGCGGGCAGATCGGCCAATGGAACCCTGAGTACGCCGAATTCAACAAGATGCTTGTCCAACAACCGGACAACATCTCCCGCACGGGTTGTGCGTCCACGGAAGACCTAACGAACTTCGACAATGCCCACTTCGATCGTGCCAGCCAGCTTGAATTTGGCAAACGCTACGCCGAGCAAATGCTAATTTTGCTTGCCGAGTGAACGCCGACCGAGGCCACCGTGCCAATCGCGTTCCTTCCCTGATGGGCTCGCTCCTGCAATAATCGTAGGTGAGCGAGGTGCCGTTGAAACGGCGGGCAATTTGGCCCAATCGGAAACTCGCACCGGTCCGAGGCACGGCCTCCTTCTAGGAATCGAAGCAATGGATCCAAATGAACTAACGGTTGTCTATTCGACCAGCGACGCCAATACCGCTGAAATCCTTCGCAACGCCATCCAAGCCGAAGGCATCAAATGTGAGATCGACGGCGAACACCAAGCCGGTTTGACCGGCGTCGGCATTATGGAAATTAAGCTGCTTGTGCGTGCCGAGGATTATGATCGCGCGCGAGCCTATGTCGAGAAGCACGATACACCGTCGTAGGGGTGAAATGGTATGCAGTATCTCGCGCCAAAGGGCACCCGTGTCGCGGTGGCTGAAGTCGCGGCGCGCGGCCGAATGAAGTGGAAACCGCATACCCTGCGCCGCGCTTTGCATTTCGATCTGCTGCTGAAGTCCGAAGGCGAGTACTTGGTGTTTCAGCACGAGAACTGGTACATCTACGCGCCCAGTTGCGCCGTACGGCGGGTCGAGCCGACCTCAAGTTAACGCCAGCATGTGTAACCGATTTGAAGTCGACACCGACGCCGCTGGCTTGGCAATGGCCTTGGATGCCCAGTTGCCGTTGCCGTTCACCTGGGAAGGCGAAATCACCAACTTCAATGATGAGCCCGCGCCCGGGCTACTGCTGAACGAAGATGGCCGGCGTGAGCTCCAGCCGATGCAATTTTCGCTCACGCCCGCCTGGTCCAAGGAGCGGAAAACCAAGTACTCGACCAATAACTGCCGGATTGAAGACGTCGAAACAAAGAAGATCTTTGCCGGGCCGTTTCGGAAACGGCGCTGCGTGGTGCCGTTGTCCCGATTCCGCGAACCGTGTTACTGGGGAGAAACCGCCGGGAAAGAGGTTCACTTCGAGCCAATGGAAGGAGGGCTGCTTGGTGTCGCCGCGATCTACGAAGTGTGGCGCGGACCGAACCGCGGCGAACCGCTCAACACGATGTCGATGATCATGCGTCCCGCGGGCGAATACATTATGGAGCACGGGCACCACCGGCAACCCTTGTTCCTCGACCCCGAAGGTTACGACGCCTGGATGCAACCCGGGGACCACGACTTCAAAAACTTGAAAAGGGTACTTAAGCAATTCGCGGTCGACCCGCCGCTGAAGTGGGAAATGGTTCGCGAAATGACAACCTGGAAAAAACAAGAGAAGAAGAAGCTAAGGCTTCGCGACGAACAGTTGGAGGCCGTGGACGAAACCGGACCGCTAGGCTATTAATCCGCGCGATGGGACTTTCAATTCCGGATTGTGGTAGGCTTTCGGTATCGCGCTGACAAGATGTCCAGGGAGAGAACCAATGAGCCAAGGCCTACCAAAATCCGATCGCAGAGAGCTTCAGTTCGACCACGGAATAGCGATTGGAACCAGCCAGCGCTGGGTGGGCGGACAATATTGTTCGATCTTGACCGAAAACGGCATTGTCGGTTGCGGCATTTATGATCTGGCCACCGCGGAAGAATTCGGGCAGGCGCTTGCGATTGCCAAGGGAACGCCCGAAAATCCGTTGGTTGAGCCTGAAGATTTGTTCGATGCAAAGATCGTCGGCGTGACCGCCAAAGCCGCCCAGTTTGGTATTCAGACGGGAATGTCTGGCCGTGACGCCGTTGAGCAGATGCTGAAACAGAACACAGGCGGATGAAAACGTAGCGGAACGGCACTCGCCGTCCGACAACTGGACGTTAAATGCGGGAACCACCGGGCGGCTGGCACCGCGCCGCTTTATGCGAGGCGTCAGACTTCACTACCTGCACTGGCCGCCTTTGCACGGCGAACATACTTACCGTCGAAGTAAGTGTTCCACGTTTGCCCCTCGTCCTTTGAGTGTTCGATCAGTTGCCGGACGCTTCCGTCCTTGTTCAGCGAGTAGGAAACGCGGCTCCAAATCACTTCTCCGTTGGGTTTGGTCAAGCGGCCCTCAAGTGACATTTTGCCGTCCTTGAAGCCACCCCCGTATTGCACGACATTGCCGCCGGCATCGACCCATGTCTGCTTCCACATCTTTTCGCTGGGGTCATAGTAGTTGATGCTCGTGCCCGTGCTGCCCCCGGTGTTGGTCCACTTTTCGGTGAGCAAAAACCCTTTTTCGTTCTTGGTGATCACGTTCGTTCCGACTTGCTGGCCGCTACGGCCAAAGACATCCCAGGTGCCGACCCAAAAGTCGAACTGCCGATAGACTTCCCGCTGGCCGGGCGGTTTCGCGGCTTCCGCCAATTTGAGAAACTCCGGATCATCTCTTAACGCGTCAAAATCGCTGTCCTCGACGATCGGCTCGCGGGCGATAAAGCCGGCATCCACGGCTCCTTGCAGCGCTTGGATCACAGCCTCGCGTTTGCCCTTCAATGCATAAGCGCAGGCGAGATTGTACAGCGCGACGCGTTTCGCCCCGGGAAACGTTGCCGCCCGCTTGTGCGCGACAATTGCCTCATCCAGTTTTCCGTCGGCGTGCAAGCAATAGCCCAGCATGAACCAGGCGCGGCCGTCACTTTCGTTTTCATCAATGACCGCCTGAAACTTTTCGGCGGCCAATTTCCAGTCCATGCTGGCCGCGGCTTGCTCTGCCTCCTGCTTGAGGGACTGTGTTGGGTCGGCCGGCGCGGCGGCGCTTGCGCCTTGCCAGGCGTTGACCAGCAACCCACCTCCCGGAAGGACGATCAGGGCCAAAATGACCGCCAAGATCCAGTAGTAACGAGGTGTCGCGGACTGAAATCGGTTGTTGTTCTTCATAATGTTCTCCACGCGATGAGTAGTAATGTCGACGGGACGGATTCCCGGAAGCGCTGGCGCGGCTGAAAGGCGAGCGCGCAGTTCCAAAGCGTCCAGCAGGCAGCGGGCATACTCGCCCGGCTTGCAATTTAGGTTTGCGATGGCGGCTTCATCGCAACAGCGTTCGCTGGTGCGATTCGCCTGCCGCACCGCCCACCAGACAAGCGGATGGAACCACCACAAGACTTGCGCGATAAACTGTAAAGCACCAAAAGTCGTATCTCCGCGTCGGGCGTGAAGCAGTTCGTGAGCCAGGATGGGCCGCAGTTCGCGCGGTGACTTTTCCGCGATTAACGCGTCGGGCAAGATCAAAACAGGTCGGTACGAGCCAAACACCATGGGGCCCAGGTTGGCCTCGGACACGAGGACGCGAACACGAGAGGTCATTTGAAGCTGTTTCGTCAATTGGCGCGCGGCTCGTTCCAGTTCGGGATGGGCCGCCCGACTCTGTTTCAGCAAGCGATACACTTCGACCCAACGCCGCATCGCGAGCCCAAAAAGTACGACGACGCCTAGCGCCCAGATTCCACCCAAAAAGATCCAAATATTTAGCGCGGGAACGACAGGTTGGTCTAGTTCTGGATGGCTCGCTGGCACGACATCGGAGGGTTCGCTCTCCAGGCTGGCGGATGTCGGCGATGGGGCGGGTGCCAAGTAACCATAATCGACATGCTGACTGACCGGTGGCCGTGATTGCAGCCAACTGAACACGCTTGTGGGACTGCTCCACAGCGGCAACGTCAAGCTCTTCACAAAGACAAGAATCCACAGCAAGTGCAGCAAGTAAGGCCGTTGCCGAAGAACGGTCGCTCCCAGCAACCCGACCAGCGCAATCAGCGCCGTGAGTTGCCAACACTGCGACCAGCATAGGTGAACAATATTAGTCGTCGTCAGTTCCATTTTCTTCCGCCTCGAATTCGCTCAGCATTTGCCGCAGTTCCTGAATCTGTTCAGGCTGAATATCACGATCGTGAATCAAATGCCTCATCAATGGAATCATTTCTCCGTCGAAGAGCCGTTCCATCAAATCGTCCACGGTTTCCTTGATCACTTGTCGTGGACGCACCTTCGGGCTGTAGACTTTATTGCGCCCGGTTCGGGTTGCCCGGACATAGCCCTTCAATTCAAGCCGCCGGATATAGGTTTGGACCGTCGTGTAATCGACATCGAGGACCTCCGAGACCGAGCGGTAGATTTCGCCCACATTTGCCTTGCCGAGCTGCCAAATGATCTTGGCAACTTGCAGTTCACTCTTGGAAAGTGCGGGCCGTGGTGCCATGGTCTCTTTCTTGCATGTGTACAAGTGTCATTAGTTTTTATCCACAAATGTACATAATGTCAAGCAAATAAAAATCACGCCTTTGAAGGTAGCTGCCGGCGACTGCGTGTACGGACTCGGCAAGGCCTGCCCATGGGCCCGACCGTGGGTCACTACCCAAGCAGTTCGCGAATTACGTTGCCGTGAACGTCCGTGAGGCGAAAATCGCGGCCGGCATAGCGATAAGTTAGCCGCTGGTGGTCCAGGCCCAGCAGGTGCAGCATGGTGGCATGCAGGTCGTGGACGTGGACAGGATCCTTCCGGGCGCGAAAGCCGAATTCGTCGGTCGCTCCGTGGACCGTTCCGCCTCGGACGCCGCCCCCAGCCAGCCAGCAAGTAAACCCATAGTGGTTGTGATCTCGTCCGTTGAGCGCCGGTAGTTCGGCGACCGGAGTGCGGCCAAATTCGCCTCCCCACAGAATCAGCGTTTCGTCAAACATCCCGCGCTGTTTCAGGTCCGTCATCAAGGCCGCGATTGGCTGATCCCATTGGCCGGCAAGATTGCGATGCTGCGCCTCGAGGTTGTTATGGTTGTCCCACGGCTGTCCATTGCCGCTCCAGACTTGCACAAACCGCACGCCCCGCTCGATAAGCCGCCGAGTGATAAGCAGTTGCCGGCCGTGCGTCGATTCTCCATAGGCCGTGCGAGTCGCTTGCGTTTCTTTGTTGATGTCGAAGGCGTCGGTCGCTTCGGTCTGCATGCGGAAAGCTAATTCGAATGTTTGCAACCGGGCGTTCAGTTCTTTATCCTGTTGCCGATTTTCGAGGTGCTTTTCGTTCAGTTGCCGAACCAGGTCGAGCTGCTTGCGCTGCTCGCCGGCACTGAGGCGGCTGTTGCGAATGTTGGCGATCAGCTTGTCGATGGTGGTCTGCTTGGTGTCGACATACGTGCCTTGAAAGGCACCTGGCAAAAACGCGGATCGCCAATTGCGCGTCGACACGATCGGATAGCCGCCGGGACACATGGCGATGAATCCCGGCAGATTTTGATTCTCTGAACCCAGGCCGTAAGTGATCCAAGCTCCCATGCTAGGCCGTGGAAGCCGGCCGTCACCGCAATTCATCAACATTAGCGACGGTTCATGATTGGGCACTTCCGCGTACATCGAGCGGATGATGGCCATGTCGTCGATATGCGCGGCGGTCTTGGCAAACAGTTCGCTAACTTCGATTCCCGATTCACCATAGCGGCTAAAACGAAACGGCGAGCCGAACGCACCCGCCGTCCTCCGCTCGGTGCGAAAGTTCTTCATCGGTAAGGGTTGGCCGTGATACTTCTTCAGCAGCGGCTTGGGATCAAACGTATCGACATGCGACGGACCCCCGTTCATGAACAAGTGGATCACATGCTTGGCGCGCGGCGCGAAATGCGGCGATCTCGGCGCGATAGGGTTGCTACCGGCTTGACTTGCCGGTGAATCCGCCGCTACGTCGTCGCTTAGCAGCCCGGCCAGCCCGACAACTCCCATTCCCATGCCGCATCGATGTAAAAGCTCGCGACGGGTGAGCGGCGGCGGCATTTGATTTTCCAAGTGAGAACTCATCATCTTTAGTCCACGAAAACGAATTCGTTGGTCATCAGCAAGGCGTGAATGTAGCTCACCTGTTGTTCCGTCGTCGGATTGCTGCCTAGATAATTGTTGGCGAACAGCCGTTCGTCATCCGTGGGAGTTCGGCCAAACAACAGGCCATAAAGTCCGGCGATTCGCTGTTCCGGTCCAAGTTGCTTGATGTCGGCACGGGTGCTGATGCGTTTCGCTACCTCGGTCAGAAAACTGTGATTCATCCAGTACAGTGCTTGGGGCGGCACCGTCGTTGCTTCCCGCTTCGCACTCGTGGCAACCGGATTGGGAAATCCGAATGTCGTCAAAACCGGCTGCACATCCATGCGGTCGACGAATCCATAGATCGTGCGGCGAGAATTCAGCTTGGTGGAGAATATATCCGACGGCGGCCCGCCCACTTGATGATCCGAGCAGTGGCCAACGGCCAGCAGCGAATCTCGCAACGATTCAAAATCCAAGCGACGGCGGTTCATCTTCCACAACAGCCGATTTTCCGGATCGACGGCGGCGCAGCTTGGACGATCGTGACTTTCCTGCCGGTAGACCGAAGCCGTGAGAATTTTTCGATGCAACTGTTTGATCGACCAACCGCCGCTCGTGAACTCGCTGGCCAGATGATCCAACAGCAGCGGATGCGAAGGCGGATCGCTGCGCAAGCCGAAGTCGCTAGGCGTGCTCACCAGGCCTTGGCCAAAGTGATACATCCATACGCGGTTCACAAGCACCCGCGCCGTCAGCGGATTCCTAGCGTCGGCGATTTCGCGAGCCATCTCCAACCGTCCGCTGCCGTTTTCGATGGGAATTTTTTTGGCTTGCAGGAAGCCAATGAATTGCCGGGGAACCGCATCACCGAGACGGCTCGCGTTACCGCGTAAAAAGATCCGTGGATCGTGCGGGCTATCGCTGTCGAGCAAGACCATGGCTCGCGGCGGCGCGTCGGGCGCTTTCGCCATCCAATCTTGCACGTCCTTCAAATGCTTCTTGTATTCCGCCTGAGTGGGACGGTCGGGAAAGAGTGTCAAAAATCCCCAACCCAAAATGACGGGCACATTCGGCGGCGCGCCGGGGCCGTACAACTCTTGTCGAAGCTGTTCTTCGTGGGAATCAGCCATCCGCTGGGGCGTCGCGAGTCCGGCGGACTCCGCATCCTTGATGAACTGCTGCCACTCGCTTTCGATGCTCTTGAACAGTTCGCCATAGCGGCGCGCCAAATCGTCGATGGAATTCGGCGGGCTGACCAGCGAAGCGGCCACCATCGAATTAATCGACTGCTTGCCGTTGTTCAACAATTTCCGCAGGACATCCGGCGATTGTTGCGAAAATTGTTCTTCGGAAAGATTGGCAAACGCATGCCAAGGCGCCCAAACCGGATGATCGGCCGCGTGCTGCTCCAAATAAACTTGCCAGCGCAAAACCATCCCAGGGTTCAGCGCCCCTTTATCGGTGAGCAACATAAAGTCGTCGG
This sequence comes from Planctomycetota bacterium, assembly GCA_029259935.1. The sequence goes on along the minus strand of JAJDEH010000202.1, from coordinate 19,679 downwards.
TGGGCGGCTGGCCCTTGCGATCGTGGACCGCGCCCAAATATTCAGCGACTCGCATTCGCGCGCCGTCGACCAACTCACGATGCTTTTGCGTCACGAAATCGATGAGTTTCTTTTCGCGAGACTCCATCTCCGCCGCGAACTTGCGATACTCGCCGGTCGCGGGCGGCTTCGTGGCCAGCGGCGGAACGACCGGCTGATAACCGCTGCGAAAGACTCCGTAAAGCGAATAATAATCCGCCTGCGGAATCGGATCGTACTTATGGTCGTGACACCGTGCACAGGTAACGGTCAAAGCCATCAAACCGCGACAGACCACGTCAATGCGATCGTCGATGATGTCGTGCGTGTTGTCCATGAATTGACCGCCGATGGTCAGAAAACCCATCGCGGCCAAGGGTCGCGGGTCGCCGCCGAGGTCGAGTTGATCGGCTGCTAACTGCTGCAGCAGAAACTGATCGTAGGGCAAATCTTCGTTGAAAGCCTGGACGACATAGTCGCGATAGGTGTACGACCACGGAAATTTCTTTTCGCCGAAAAACGTGTAGCCTTTGTTATCGGCGTAGCGGGCGATATCGAGCCAGTGCCGTCCCCATCGTTCACCATAACGGGGCGAAGCCAGCAGCCGGTCGACCAGACGTTCGAAAGCATCGGGCGACGAATCCGACATCAGTTCGCCAATTTGATCGGCCGTCGGCGGCAAACCGGTCAAGTCAAACGTGAGTCGCCTCAGTAACGCCCGGCGTTCGACGGGCGCGGAGGAAGCGAGCTTGGCATCATCCAACTTGGCCAACACGAATCGATCGATGCTGGATTGTGGCCAGTCTTGACGTTGCGCTGTCGGCAATGGCGGACGGGACACCGGCTGAAAGGCCCAATGTTGTTTCCAGGCATCGCTCGATTTGTCCGTCAACACGGGCTCGCCCGCGGGCCAAGGCAAACCCATCTCAACCCAGCGAACCAGCGCGGCGACCTCGTCGTCGGCCAACCGCTTGGTGGGCGGCATCTGCAAATCGCTGTCATAGCGAATAGCCTGGATCAGCAGGCTGTCGCCAGGACGTTGTAGATTCACCACGGGCCGGTCGATGCTGCCACGCGTCACTGCTTCACGAGAATCGAGGCGCAAGCCTACTTCCTGTTCTTCGGGCCCGTGGCACTGCAGGCAGCGGTCGAGCAAAACTGGCCGCACTTTGCGTTCGAAGAATTCGATTTGCTCCGCCGAAAATGTCGCCTGCTTGGAGTCTTCGGCCAGCGCGCCGGAATCCGCGCAGATCCAACTTAGGCACAAAATGAAGATGCTCAGGCGATTCATTGCAGTCGAGCGGTGGGCAAATGACGACTTGGAAGGCGTGTCTCCATTATAGGCCGGCGCGAGGTATCCATGCGCTACATCACTGATAATTCTGCCGTACCAAATGAGGGCCGTTCCATCTCCCTCGTCCTCCGCGCTGGCAACGAGCCCGCCAATCAGCACGAGTTGATCTGACGGCCAATCATCCCAACTTCAGGCGAAGGCCCTCCAACGCAAACCGTGGGGAGTTACACCTATGGCGACCGCTACGCTTCAAAAGTGGCTTCGACTTCAGCCAAGATTTCGTTTTGCTCGTCGGAGATCTTGTGGAATCCGAGAATGCCGCCGGCGGATTCCGCGACGGCTCGAGTGCGTTGGACGATATCGTCCTTCAACGCCAGGCTCGCTTCACCGGTCAGGGTCTCGCGAGCGGCCTGCACATAGTCTTTCCAGGCTATTCGCAAGGTGTCGCCTGGCTCGTGGTCCAGCCAGCGTTCAATCAGTTGATGGCTGGCGGTGTCCCGCTCGTGACCCGACGAATGAGCCGCCTCCAGGATCGCTTTCCGTTCCGTTTCCGCAATCTTCCCATCCGACCAAGCGACCCACACGAGTGGAAACAACGACAGAGCGAAGATCGTCTCGCTGCGAATGCCCAGCCCGACAAGTTCCGCGAGTACGGCTTCGTCCTTGATTCCCGTCGCATCCGTCAAGGCCTGCTCTTGCTTCTCGAAGTCTAGCTGGGCCTTGAGTTTAGCGAGCAATTCCTGGTCGACCCGGTGAAAAAACTCATATTCCAAAGCATTTTCGCGTTTCTTGAAGATATTCTCGGACATGATCTTTGGCTTTCCCTATGCAAGGTTGGTGTTTCCCCCGACTAGAGACTTTGTCGGTAACTGTTGCGCGGCGGCGCGTGTTAGGCAACCCAAATTCCGCACGTTTTGAATTGTTTCGACTTTCGTAACTCGGATTTGGTTGGACCCTTCAGCGTTGCCGTGCAAACCATTATCTTGTGATGTTGCACTTTTCATACCAGTTCTTTTTTATGCCAATTCACTGTTGTCGACAAGAACACGGCCACCTTGTGCAACCGCAGTGAGAACTGTGTCAACTCCGCCTTGCTGCCGTGCGAAACCGCGCGCGAACAGCGTGCCTTGGTCGTCCCAGCTCACCCCCCAATAACGGCTTGGGAAAGCCGTTCCACGGTATTTGATTGACGGCTGAAACGAGCGACGATGGACGGCCGGCATGGCATGTGAATTGCACTTGTAAAAGGCGCGGCTTTGATGCTGTAACGCCACTTCAGAAAGAGAGGTGTACCATGTTCATGGTCACAAAGCCCTCCCCAGCTTTCGGGCACCACAGCCCCAAGCACCAACCTCGGGACGACGAATTGCGTCGCGACCGTATCGCGGCCATGGTCGTGCTGGTCATCGCCTTCGTGGTGATGGCCCTCGTGATCTGGCTTGCCAGTCTGGGCGGCGGTACCGGTGAATTGGACTCGTTCCACTACTGGTCGCTGCCCTATTGAGTTCCCGCCATGGCTTGATTCGTGAAACTGTGGCTGACGGCGTAGTTACAGGGAAGGTGGAGTTTCGCGAATCTCTGGCTTGGCCAAAGGATTTGTTGGCGGACATGTCCCGATAGGCAACGTTGAAAGCCCTCGGTCGAATGATGCGCGGCGGGGCCAAAATTCAAAGGAGAAACCCCTTGAATCTCATGGATCGGCCAAAGAGACTCGTGGACTGTCAAGAGACGATCGTGGAGCAGCATGTTGAAGAACTGATCCAACGTCAAATCGACGAGTGCGACTATGCGTTTGTCTTTTGCAAAGTGCATTGGCATTACGAGGAAGGAGTCCTCACTCTGACTGGCTGCGTGCCCAGCTTTTATCTCAAACAAGTCCTGCAAGAACTGCTGCGAAAAACGCCCCAAGTGGAACGAATTATCAACCATGTGGATGTTATCAGCACTACGGGAGTCAGCAGCGGTAGATGCTAAGATTGACCGCGGGCGAGGCCGCGTTTTCGCGTCCTGCCTTGTCAATCCGTTCTACCTCAACATGGATTGCCCGGCTTCGGTTTCTATTCCGAATGCGACTCGCCGATGTTCATCAGTCCGCATCCGCGCGGCCAGGTCAATCCTCGGGTGCCGATTTTCCAGATCGGGACCCGATTTCTGTTTGCAAACGAAACGACTTTTCGTAGAGATCGATCTTTCGTTGGGTTGCGGGATCGAGCGCCTTTCCCGGCCGCAATCGATCCAGAACGGGCTTCAGTCGCCGAGGCTTCTCGGAATCATCCATGGGCGAAGCCATCTTCCAGACTCGCAAGCCGCCATTACGGCATCCCGCGGCAATTCGCTTTCCGTCGCGAGAGAAAGCAATTGAGTTGACTTGGTCGGCTGCGTCGAAAGATTGCAGCAGCGATCCAGACTTGGCGTCCCAGACATCGATGGTGCCCGAGCTGTCGCCGGCCGCAATGAACTTGCTATTGTACGAGATGGTCACGGTCTGAATGAGACGCGCCGCGGTGACGGTTCCCGAACCGGAAGATTCAGAACTTGTTTTCAGCGACTGGCGTAGCTTGCCCGTACGCACGTCCCACAGTGTCACGCGGCCCGCTCGTACTTCCGCAAAGACGTCGCCTTGACGAGAAAAAGCCTGTCGCCAGGTACCGGTAAACTCCGTCATGGTCTTGGTCAGTCGTCCGGCTTCGATGTTCCACAGGCGAACGGTGGGGTCCTTTTGGCCGGCGGCGCTAATCAGTTGCTTGCCGTCTCGCGAGAAGGCGACGGAAATCACTTCGTCTTCATGCCCCACCAGGGTTGCCTTGAGCTCACCGGATGCCGCATCCCACAAGCAGAGGTTGTTGTTGCCTTGGCCTCCGCCCGTTGCGATCTGGCTGCCATCGGCTGAAAAGGCGATGCAAAAGACACACGCCCCGCCATGGCCGGTCAACGTTCGTCGACGCTCTCCCGTGGCCGCGTCGTGCAGCGCGATCCGGCCGTTGCCGCCCAAGGCCACGGTCGATCCATCCGGCGAAAACGCCAGCGAGCAAGGCGATTCTCCATCCGGCAATCGAGCATTCCATATTTGCTTGCCGGTGGCGACATCCCACAACCTGATCTCGTCTTGGCCGCTTCGGTCAACGAGACTGCCGCTGGCCACGGATTTTCCGTCTGGAGACCATACCAAATATCTTGTCATCCCCTCGTGTGCTTGAATCGTCCGCTCGGCTCGCCCCGCTGGAACGACCTGTAATTGCGGTTCGCCTGGCCTTGCCGCCGGCGCGCGTCGTACGCCCGGTTGCTGCAAGGGCCTTAACTCCCAATCCGCCTCTTTCAAATCCTCTTCGATCAGTTTGAACGTCATGAATTGAGGTTGTTTGCGATGTGCCCGCACGGCATCCGCCGGATGCGCTTGATGCCACTCTCCATCGGCATCCCGCGCGCCGAACGTGCTGATGCTGACATCTCGCATTGGTTTGAGGAGTTCCAAGGAATACACGCCGTCTTTGTTCGTACGGGCGAATCCTAGGTTGATTCCACGACGGGTTCCTTCCAAAATCGTTCCCACCGTCACGCTCGCATTTGGAACGGGCGTGCCGTCCGCCCAACGAATCGTGCCCTGCACCCTCAGCGTGGGACCTGCCTGAAGTTCAACTTCCTGTTGCATCGCTTCGCCATCCACCTCGACTAGCCGCGGAGCAATAAAAGGCGGCGGCGCGCTGGCCCGAAGATATCGATCTTCAATACGATCGTAGGTGAGCGATCCGTGCGTAACCCACAGTTTGAACGTACCAATGACCGGCGGAAACCGATAGCGGCCCTTCTCGTCACTCTTGGTCGCGAACCGCGGCTTGAATCCGCTCAGGTCCGCATCGCCGTTCGCCACTTCCTCGATGGCAACCACCGCGCCAGCGACGGGCTTGCCCTTTTGGTTGAGTACATGTCCGGTCAAGATCGTTCCATGGCGCATGGCGATGTCACCAAGATCCTTCGTCTCCTGGGCAACCTCCAAGCGGCGCGGCACCAGATCGTCGGCAACGACCAGCAGTACCACTAAGTCCAAGTCTGTCGGGATCGTGATTTCGAAGGTGCCGTCTTCCTTGCCGGCGGACGGATGGGGGAACCATGATTTGTTTAGGTTGAAGTTGCCCGCTTTCTGAATCACGACATTGCTTGCCGGGCCGCCGCCGGGACCAAGAACCCGGCCTCGAACAACTCGCCCTTCGGGCAGCTTGATAGTCTCCAGGCTTGCTTTCTCCAATACCGTCTTGGTGGTCCAAGCGTAACGCGATTTGTATTCGGCGTAGCCGGCGGCGCGAGCCCGCGCGTTGAAATGACGGTGTGGCGGTTGTGGCCCGAGATCGCCGGTGTCAATTTCGTATCGGCCGGCTTCATCCGTTGTTGCTCGCCAGGTTCGAATCGTGCGGTGATTGTAAGTCATGGTGACCATTCCCGCATTCGCGCCTTTGTCCACGAGTTCCACAACGACCCGGGCGTCGGCTACCGGTTCGCCTTTTTCGCTCACGACTCGGCCCTTCACTTTGGCCGGCAAGCGAATGTTGTGATCCTCTTCGCTGGCAGTTTCTTTCTCGGCAGCGAGTGTCTCACTTGCTTTTTGCCCTACAACCAACAATGGTGAAAGCGGCAACAGAATAAGGCCTGCTGCCAAGACCGCGAGTTGCAACGGCCGAGTCAATCGATGTTGGGCCCGATTCTGAAGAACCATGTCGAATCTCTTAATTAACTGATTGGGTCTACCAAATCCGAGCGCGGGCGCGGCCGGAACCGTGCTGCCCGTGCCAAGAAACTCCACCGACTTCATCATGCTCTCGGCGTAAGCTACCGCTTTGCCGGGAAACCATTTCAGGACCCAACCGTCGCAGCACATGTCGGCAGCGCGTCGCAACTGACGGCGAGCGAGCCAGGCCACGGGATGCCACCAGTACAAGCTGGTAACGACAATTTCCAGCCAGATCAGCCAATGATCTCGTCGGCGCAGATGAGCCAACTCGTGCGCCAACATGGTCGCCCGCTGGTCGTCGCTGAGCGTTTTCAACAGCGGCTCCGATAGCAGGATCACGGCACCCCTGCCCGCTCCCATCACGGACGGCACAACGCGAATTCCACAAATGCGCAGCTCGGGAACCACGTTCAGCTTGGCGAGCCGTGCTAGTTCCGCGACATCGTGAATCAGTTGCGATGGTGCCAGGCTCGCGTGGCGAACGAGTCGCGTGAACCGAACGAGCCGGCCAATCGTCAACGCCAACATCAGAACCGCTCCGGCGGCCCACATCGCCGCGATCACATGCAGCGGTGTTAGCCAAGACAACGTCCAGCGGCGCGGCGCGGCTTCCTCGACTGCCGCCAGCTTGATGGACCCGACCACGCTCGCATCAGCCACGAGTGGTTGGCCCCTCTCGGCTTCAGGAATCGTCGAAGAAGTCACGTCCGTAATTAGCGACGAGCCGCTTCTGGGCAGTGCTAATTCTTCAACTGCGGTCGACGCATGAAGATCAGCGTGCCCGCGATGATCGGCTGTCAGTAGGCCGTCCGCCGCGGGCGCGGCAACCGCCTCCGCGACATAGGGATTGACCACCGGCAGGTCAACAATCGGCGGCGTCACCAGCTTTAGAAGCACGCCGAGCCACAGCAGATGGGCCAGAGGCGCGTTGCGAAACAGACGGGTGATCAAATAGACGGCCACGGCCAAACCAGCCGCCACGATGGCATTGGTCACTCCGATGCGTAATAGCTGTTCGATCATGGTTCTTCTCGCTTCGGCTTTTTCTTGGCTTGTTTCGCTTCATCCAACATTCGCTGCAACGTCTGACGATCCTTTTTGGAAAGCTTGGTGCTTTCCACCAGGTGTATCAGGACCGGCGTGAGCGAACCATCGCACAGCCGGTCGGCCATGTCCTGAAGCTGTGCGTCGAGCAAATCGCCGCGATCCACCGTGGCTCGAAAGACGTGGGCCATTTGCGATCGGTCGCGGGCCGCGCAGTTTTTCTCTTCCAGTTGGTCCAACAGTTTTTGCACCGTGGCGTAGTCGGAGGTCGATTCCGCGGGATAGAGACTCGTCGTCAACTGGCGAATCGTCCGCGGGCCATCGCGCCAGAGGGCCTCCAGCACGGCAAACTGAGCTTCGGTCAATCGAATCTTCGCGGTCAAGGTGCACCCTCCGGTGGATGTTTGTGGGGCGGGAATGTGACGTGCCGTCGCTCTCAGATATCACGTCTGACCATAAGGTAAGATAAACCATCTGAGGTGTCAAGCGACTTCCGCAATTTTCTTTCGCGTCAGGCAAGGAGCCGTTTTGTTGCGGCGTCGCTTCCTGCCCTTGCGAACCGCGAACGTGTGATGTTGTCGCTTCGGAATCCCGTGGAATAGAATGCTTGCCGCACGCGTTACGGGTTAATGTGGTGCGACAACCTGATCTTTGAGCAATTTTCCCTGCCTGTTTCATGCCGACACCCAACCTGCGCATCTTTGTTTCTTCCCCGGGCGATGTTGCTGAAGAGCGACTGGTGGCCAAACGCGTGCTGGGGCGATTGACGAACCGCTTCGCGCCTCTGGTCGCCATTGAGCCGATCTTTTGGGAGCATGAGCCGCTGCTGTCACACGACACATTTCAAAGCCAAATTCTGCGGCCGTCGGAAACGGACATTGTGGTGACGATTCTTTGGTCCCGTCTGGGGACGCGGCTGCCCACGACCATCACTCGGCCCGATGGTTCGCCGTATCAGTCGGGCACCGAGTATGAATTCGAAGATGCTCTGGACAGCTACCAGCGCCGCGGCGCTCCCGATTTGATCGTCTATCGCAAAGAGGCGGATCCGGTGGTCAGCCTGAAAGACGAAGCATCGCTGATCGACCGGCTGAACCAAAGAAAAGCACTCGACGCTTTCGTGAACAAGTGGTTTTTCGGCGAAGACGGGACGCTGATTGCGGCTTTTCATTCGTTCCTCGACACCGGGCAGTTCGAGGAATTGCTGGAAGAACATGTCGGCAAGCTGATCCAGCGTCGGCTGAAAGATCTCGGAATCGCACCAGACGCGGACATGCGGATTCCGGAAGCTACGCCAACATGGACGGCCGGTTCACCGTTTCGTGGTTTGGAGGCTTTCGACTTCGAACATGCGGGCGTTTTCTTCGGTCGCACGCGGGCGATCAGCGATGTGCTGGATGCGTTGCGCCGCCAGTCAGCCGATGAGCGGGGGTTTTTGCTGATCTTGGGAATGAGCGGGTGCGGAAAATCGTCACTCGTGCGGGCGGGCGTCTTGCCGTTGCTGTCGCAGCCTGGAGTGATTGAAGGCGTGGGGCTTTGGCGGCGGGCGACGATGCGGCCCAGCGAATCGTCCGGCGATTTGTTTGACGGCCTCGCCACGGCTTTGTTGCGGGAACATGCCGTACCCGAATTGGCGTCGGACGGAACCACTCCCAAGCAGTTAGCGGCCATGCTGAGGGACAACCCGAAGGGCGCTTACTTGCTGGTCAAGGGAGCCTTGTCGCAAGCCGCCAGCCGGCTTGATAGTGCGGCAGAAGCGGCGAGCCAGCCCCAGGCCCGGCTCGTTTTGTACGTCGATCAGTTCGAAGAGGGTTTTACGCTTGACGGGATCTCCAACGAGCAACGAATCGGCTTCGTCGACGCGTTGTCGGCGCTGGCCCGCAGCGGCCGGGTGTGGGTCATCGTCACGTTGCGCAGCGATTTTTACGAACGGTGCGGCGAGCTTCCCGAATTGGTCAGCCTCAAGGAAGGCAGCGGCCAGTACGATTTACTGCCGCCCTCGCCCGCCGAAATCCGGCAGATGATTCGCTTTCCAGCGCAGGCCGCTGGCTTGCATTTCGAAGAACATCCGCAAACAGGCGAACGCCTCGACGATGTGCTTCGCGACACCGCCGCGTCCGATCCAACCAGCCTGCCGTTGCTGGAGTTCACGCTGGAAGAACTCTATAAACTTCGCTCGGACCAAGGCGTGCTAACGCACCAAGCCCACGAGCAACTGGGTGGAGTCAACGGAGCATTGGCGACGCGAGCCGACCAAGTTTTCGGGGCGCTCGACGCGAAGGTCCGGCAGGCTCTGTCACGCGTATTTCGCAAGCTGGCGACCTTGGGCGGCCGTGATTCCGACGCGCCAACGAGCTTGATCGCGGCGCTGTCGCAATTGCGATCAACCTCCGATATGTCGACGTTGGTGGATTCACTGATCGACGCACGATTGCTGACCACGGGACATGCGGACGACGGGACGGCGATCGTCCGTGTCGCGCATGAAGCGCTACTGCGTTGCTGGCAACCGGTAATTGACTGGTTGGAAGCGGATCGAGACCTGCTTCGCGTTCGTTCGCGGGTCGCAGCCGCGACGGCTCGATGGACCGGCGAGGGCCGCCCCAAGGATTTGCTACTGCCGGCCGGCAAGCCACTGGAAGAGGCCCAGCAACTTATGGCGGCTGAATTCGATCTGACGACCGAGGAAACAGAATTCGTCGGCGCGTCGTCCCTGCAGGCCATCAAGAAGGCGAAAATCAAGTTGTCCGCGATTGCGGCGTTGGTGTTTCTCGCTGTTCTGGCAACGACGGGGGGACTCGTGGCCAACTATCAGCGCTCCCTCGCGCGTGAGGCTCAAATCAAGGCGGAAGACGCACGGGAAGACGAAGAAACTGCCAGAAAGAAGGCGGACCAAGAAAGCGGGCGAGCCAATCAACTAGCCAAGGAAGCGCGGCGCGAACGGGATCGGGCACGAGAACAACTTGCCAGAAACCACTGGAGCAACGGAGTCACGCAGCGAGACAGCTTCCAAGATTTGCTCGCGTCCGGTCACTACTTTGCGCGGTCCGCAGCCTTGTTCGTCGAATCGCCCGCCAATCAACGCAATGCTCGTCTGGCTTACGAGACGCAGATTCGCGGGGTCCGACTGCGAAGTATTCTAGAGAACAAGTCGCACGTTTTCGGCGCTCAATGGAGTACGAACGGAGACCAGCTACTAACCTGGGGAGATCGGTTTCTCACCGTGTGGAATGCAAACAGCAATGAGAAAATTGTTGAATTCGACCCTGGTGGTTACGTTGCCGGTGCAATGTTCAGCCGCGACGAGCAACACATCTTAAGCTGGGATTCCGCGCTTGGCGGATCGGTATGGCTGTGGGACGTCGACATGGACGAGGCGCTATTGCAACTCAAGCACGATAAATCCATCAATGGCGCGATATTCAACAAGGACGAAACGTGCATTCTCAGTTGGGGCGGCGAGTGGGACAAACCGAGTATGTTGAAATTGTGGGACGCGAAGACGGGACAAACGTTGCTCGCGCTTCAACATGACAAGAAAGTCAGTGGAGCGGTCTTTAGTCGCGATGAACAACGTATCTTGAGCTGGAGTAGCGACAAGACGGTTCGTGTGTGGGATGTCAACTCCGGACGCGAACTTGTTCAGTGCAAACATGACAATTCGTTGTTCGGCGCGATGTTCAGCAAGGACGAGAAGACGATCTTAAGTTGGAGCTACGGCAAGCAACTGCGGTTGTGGGACGCGACGACGGGCGATGCCCGCCTGGAAGTAGAATCGCCGGTGGGGCTGATAGACGCGGTCTTAAGTTCCGACGAAACTCGAATCATGAGTTGGGGCGGTGGAGGATTCGGCAGTCCCGCCGACGGTTATGCTGGCCGTAGCGGCGAACTCCACGTATGGGATGCCGAAACGGGCCAGCAAACGCTGCGGCTGCGACACGACGAAGATATCTCGGGTGCCGTATTCAGCCGGGACGAGAGCCGCATTCTTAGCTGGGGCCGCGACGATACGGTTCGGTTGTGGGATAGCAAGACCGGCACCGAACAGTTCAGCATTCAATTTGAAGGCGACGCTCAATGGGCGACTTTCAATCAGAGCGAAACTTGCATTCTGAGTTGGGGCGGCGCGTTTGGCGCGAAGATGGGCACCGTGAGAATTTCGGATGCCGAAACCGGCGCGTCTCTCTGTCAGCTCAAACACGGTGAGGAGATCGGGGGCGCGGCGTTCAGCCCGGATGAAACCCGTCTGTTGACCTGGGGCGAAAACTCGCTGCGGGTCTGGGATATCCGCACGGATGCAGCCCTTTTAAGAATCGCTCACGAGGATTGCTCCGGTGTTTCCCTGAGCCGGGATGAAAGCCGCATTCTGACGTGGGGCAAGAACGGTGGAATGAAACTATGCAGCACGGACGACGGTTCGGAACTTTGTCAGTTTCCACATCCCCGAGCCGTCCACGGCGCGCGATTTAGCCGCGAGGAAGACAAAATCCTCACCTGGTCGAGAGATGGCGAAGTGCGGATTTGGGATTCCGCATCCGGAACGCAACTCGTCAAGTTCGCGCACGACCTGCCAGCCAAGGGCGCGCTGTTCAGCAACGACGAGAGCCGTGTGTTGAGTTGGAGCGGCCAGGAGGAGGCTTGTTTGTGGGACGCGGAGACCGGCGAACGCATGGTGCGGCTAGAACATTACTATGACGTTGGAGGAGTTGTTTTCAGCCCCGACGAAAGCCGCATCCTGACATGGGGCACCGCGGACGATTTGAAGAAGTGGCTGGTACGACTGTGGGACACGCGCACGGGCAAAGTGCTACACTCCGTCGAGCACCAGGAATATGTCGGTGGCGCGGTGTTCTCGCCGGATGAAAGCCGCATCATGAGTTGGGACCATGATGGCTTCGTGAAGTTGTGGGACGCCGGGAACGGCGATTCGATCGTTACGCTGGATCACAACGCCGATGGCGAGGACGACTATGGACTCCCACACGCGGTTTATGGCGCGGTCTTCAATCGGGACGGACGCCGAATATTGACTTACGGGGGCCGTGAGCTAGTGTCGGATGGATTCGTGCAATTGTGGGATGCGGATTCCGGCCAGTCGCTTTGGCAGCTTCCGCACAGTGAGGCTTCGGCGGCCATATTCAGCCACGATGAACACCGCGTCCTAAGCTGGGGACGGGATGACGCGGCGCGATTGTGGGACGTCGGCAGCGGCGAATTGCTCGTCGAGGTCCGACATGAGCCTGGACTTGTTGGAGCGACGTTTTCCGAAGATGAAAGCCGCATCTTGACTTGGGCTCATGATGGCGCGGTCAATCTCTGGGATGTGGAAAGCGGCAAATTGTTGCTGCAATTCGAGCAAGGCGGTGCCGTTTCGCAGGCGAGCTTCAGCAGCGATGAAAGTCGAATTCTAAGTCGAAACGCACAGGGGGTGAGTCTGTGGGATACACGCGTGGACTACGAACTGCCCCCGGAACATTCGGTCTTGCGATTCGAAATACGCACCGGGACTCGTCTCGACGAGCGGCTCAGTAGACTGCAGGCATTGACACGAGACGAGTGGATACAGCGCAAACGGCAACTAGCCGGTCTGACAATTGCCAAGTAGGCTGGCCTCCTTTTTGGTGGGAGACCTTCGGCGTGTTGCCCGAAGAGACTCCGCTTTTGCGGTGATGCATGAAAAGGCCAGTTTTCCACAAGTAAGCGGCATGCAACACGTCTCGTGCAAAACAACACCTAAGGTGTTTGGCGGATCTCCTTCATGAATTCGTTGAAGTCCGAGCGCTTGGCAAGGGAATGCAAATCGGAATCCGCCTTCAGGTGCTCGCGTCGTTGCGTGGTCTCGAAATAGCCCGCGGCATGGGCCTGTTTCAGATTTGCAAGTGCTTCGACTGCATACTTTTCCGAGTCGTCTTTCCGCTGGGCGGCAGCCAGCGACGAATCCTGATCAACGGCCGCCGAGCAAAGGGCCCATAGGCAAGCCAGATCGTACAGCGATCCTCCCTGCTTTTCCGCCGATTTGCTCAAACGCCCGGCTTGCCCCGCAGCCGAGTGATGGTCACCCGCTTTTGCCAGGGCGAACGCGAATTGGTTTTGGAAATGCCGGGCGGTTCGGCCGGAGTTGAGTTCCATGCAGCGTTTCCAGTCCGGCGCGGCAGCGGAGAAGCGTTCGAGTTTCACCAGCAGCGTTGCCCGTCCGCCGCGGGCGTTGGTCAAGAATCGCTTCGCCGTCGAGTGATTGGGTTCGTTTTTCAACGCGCCGCTCAATGCCGCAATGGACTGTTCATAACGCGTGAGCGCCTGCTCGTGATTCTCTGTCTTGGATTCAAGATGGCCGAGATTGCAATAGCTGCCGCCCACATTGATCGCATAGGCGATGGAGTCGGGATCGTCCTCAACAAGCTGCTGACGAATCTTCAGCGATTTTTCGTAGGTTTTGCGTGCCTGGTCGATGTCATGGCCGTCGTGAAAGTGTATGAGGCCAATTTCGTTGATGGTGGTGGCCAGGCTGCTTCTCAGTTGCGTCTCCGCGGGAGAGTTTTCCGCCATTCGGTTCTGTACGTCGGACAATTTTTCCAGCACGTCCAGCCGCGCGGACGTTTTCGCTGGATGTAGGTTAGCTAGGTTCCGATAAGTGATGGCCATGAGCCGCAAATCTTGCTGTTCGCCTGAAGACTGCTCGAGAATTTCGATCGACTTGCGAAATGCTTTGATGGCCTGATCGGAGGCCTTCGATCTGGCATGGATGGCCCCGATCGTGTTGGCCGTCTCCTAACAGCGCCGTCGGAATTCGCCGCGATTTGGATCTGTGTTGACCAACTGCTGCCAGGTATCGGCCGCTTTTTCCATAAGCGGCAAGGCTTCGCGCAGTTGGCCGGCTCCGTAATGAGTCTGGCCCGCCGATGAAAAGCATTCGGCCTGTTGGCTTCGCAGTTCGTTGGAATCCGGACTCTTGCCCAGTAGCTCTTCAAGATGTTTGGATGCCCGGGCATAGGAAGCGATCGCTTCCGTCACGCGCCGGGTTCGTCGATGCTGATTTGCATCGTACATCTCGCGAGCCACTCGCTCTCTTTGAAAATCGAGATCATCATCGAGGGGCGTGGCGTCCCAGATTCGCACGATGCTATCGGAGGCAGCGCAGGCCAATTGGTTTCCGCTGGGACTGAACGCAACCGCATGCGTACCGCCGACGAGACTGAAGACTTCCTGGCCCGTAACGGCGTCCCACATCTTCACGGTGCCTTGACAGGTGGCGACAATGCGAGAGGCATCCTTACTGAACCCGACTCCATAGACCACCTCCGGCTGGTCCGGCAGCACAAGCACATCCACGCCACTGGTCCGATTCCACATTCTGACGGTGCCCATGCCGCTACGGTGTACCACCATCGGTCCGCCGTCCTTCGGCGTCCTTCGGCGTGTGAAAGCCTAGGGAACATTCGGTGCTGCCCTCAGTGCTCGAACTCAACAGCATTTCCCCATTTGGACTGAAGCAAACGTGGTAAACGCGGCCCGTGTGTTCCTTGGGTGGCCGTATCCTTCGGCCGGTGTTTGGATCCCAGAACCGGACGGTATTGTCCATGCTTGCCGTCACCAACTCGTCTCCGGCCGGACTGAACACGACGCTGGTGACTTCCGCGGAGTGTTCGGTAAGCGTATAAATCTCCTGCCACGAATCGGTGTTCCAAACTTTGACGGTCCGATCCCTGCTAGCGGTGGCCAATAATTTGCCGTCCGGACTGAACGCCACATCGTAGAGCGCCTGATTTCTTTTATTTGCATCCAACGTATGCACCAATTCGCCCGATTCGACATCCCAAATTTTGGCCGTTCCGTCATGGCCTGCCGAGGCGAGCAGCGCATCAGTCGGGCTAAACGAAAGGCCGAACACATCGCGACTCTTTCTCTTTCTCTCTCGCCCATCGTGCACAAGAGTACGGACCAACACACGATTTCGCGCATTCCACAGGCGGACCTTGCCATCGCCGCTCGACGTGGCGATGAGCCGCCCGTCGTGACTGTACACGACATCCCAACACTTCGCTTCGTGATCGCGAAGCTCGTAAGACTCCTGTCCACTGCGCGCATCCCAGATCCGCATCTCGTCAGGGATACCATGATGCCGCGAGTTAGCCGATACGATTTCGGAGCCGTCGGCCGTGAATGCCACCGCGCCGACCGCCCAATGCTGGCGAACCACCAACGACTGCCTGCCCGTGGCAATCTCCCACACGGTGATTTTCCCGGTGCCACTTCCCGCGACAATGCGATCGCCACCGCTTGAGAAGGCGAGTGAAAGTATGCCCGCCCGCGGTGGGTTAAGCATGCGAGTTGGCGAAGTAATCCTGAATCCCGCTTGCTCGGCTCGCGGTGCTTCGCTGCTGCCAAAAAACTTGGGAATCTGCTCGCCCGTGACGGCGTCCCACATGTTGATTGTGGTTTCGCGTGCTGCCGCCAGGAACTTTCCGTCGGGACTAAAAGCCACGCACGAACCGCGGACACCTGCCAGGTCGAGAATCTGTTCACCGGTGCTCGCGTCGCACAATTTCCATCCGCCGTCCGCCGGCACCAGCATCCTCTGTCGGGAACGGTCAAACACCACGGTTTCTGAATTGGTGGTACGTGCGGCGATCGACCATAACTCGTCTCCCGATTCAATGTCCCAGGACTTCACAGAGTTCTGGGTATTGCTTCCTTCTCCTTGTCCTTCCTCTTTCTTTTTGCTTTGCCTGACCGCGGCCACGACGCGCGTTCCATCTTGATTCAGTGCAACACGGTCGATCTGGAATGTGAGTTTCGGAAAATCGAGGATCTTTCGTCCGGTCTCACGCTCCCAAATTGTCAGAGTCCCGTAAGTTGTCTTGCTATCCGTTGCACCGAATTGACCCGCGGCAGCAACCAGCTTGCCGTCCTTGCCGACGGCCACCGAGACCACGGAATAGGCATTCACTTGAAAGGTGTCGACAAACTCGCGCGTCGCTAGATCGAATGTCTTTACGGTGCGCGGAGCTTGCATGACAACCATCAACTTGCCATCTTCTGTCATCGAGATCTGTTCGTCCCGGCCGACATACCCATTGAGCAACTTACGAACTCCGTGCCGTTCGCAAAGCCGTTTTTGCTGATGCCATTCCCAGTTGCGGAACTCGGGCTTGCACATCTCTAAAAAATCCGCGGCGGGGACGACGTTGCCCGCTAGCCATTCGCGACGGGCCAGCGAAATGAGATGGTAGTTGGATGTCTTCTGCTCACGCGACAGTGAATTTTCTAGATCGGCGAAAGCCCTGTTGCGACCTTCCAAGGCTTCGCTCTTTTCTCCCAGAGCCTTGGTTTCTCGCCCCAGTGCCTCTCTTGTCTTGCTTTCCTGGGTTCGCAAGTCTTGTAGTGCTCTTGTCCGATCATCCAGAGCTTCGCTCTTTTCCCGCAAGGCCTGCTTAGTGATCTCCTGCTCGTCTTGCAATAGCCCGAGTGCCTCGGTTCGATCTTCCAGCGCGTCTGAAACGATCACGTTGCTGAAGATCAGCCCGGCAATCAAGACGATGGTGGCCAAACTGCTGACGCCGATCAACGAGGCCCAAGCCGGTTTCCGTTGGCACCATCGCCACGTTTGCTGGGCCGGGCTAATCGGCCTAGCCTGGATCGGCACGCCGTCGAGGAAACGGCTGAGTTCATTGGACAGATCGAGTGCGGACGAATATCGTTTTTGGGGGTCCTTCTCCAAGCATTTGAGACAGATTGTTTCCAAGTCCCGCGGAATCTTGCCGTTAAGTTTGCGCAAGCTTGGGGCGTCGTCCTTTAGAATCTGGACGATCAGCATCTGCGTGTCTCCACGGAAGGGGAGTTCGTCCGTCAGGACTTCGAAGAGTATTACGCCCAACGAGTAAATGTCGGCGCGGCGGTCGGCCGTATGGCCTTCGCCGCGAGCTTGTTCGGGCGACATATAGGCGGGAGTGCCAAGGATTTGTCCTTCGACGGTCATCGTGATCTCGCCCGCTTCGCGCTTCGCCAGACCGAAGTCGACAAGGTGCGGCTCGCCATCGGTGTCCATCATGATGTTGCCCGGCTTCAGGTCGCGGTGGATGACACCAGCCTCGTGCGCGTGATGCAGCGCCTTGGCGATCTTGACACACAATTCGGCCGTTTCACGGGGCGTGAGCCGTTTGGCATCGGTCCACTCTTTGAGCGTCGCGCCATCGATGAAGTCACTGACGATGTAGATCACGTCGTCTTGCTTGCCGACCTCGTGCACGCTGACGATATTTGGATGTTTGAGCTGGGCCGCCGCCCGGGCATCGCGCAGAAACATTTCGGTTTGGCCTGAGTCGAGTTGGCCGTGCCGAGGAAGCTTGACGGCGACCATGCGGTCAAGCTTGGTGTCACGAGCCTTCCAAACGCTGCCGAATGCCCCGATCCCCACGCGGTCCAGCAACTCGAAATGGCCGATCGTTTTTTCACCAGGTGGATAGTGCAAGGTTTCCCGTTCGCCCACCAAACTGAAATTGGTACCGCAGGACGGGCAATTAATCTCCTCCACTGGCGCGTCATCCACCAATTCGATCGGATTGTGGCAATGTGGACACCGCACGTGAAGGAATTGCGGCACTGCATCTTGGAGCGGCTTGACCAGTTGCTTCATCCGCTCGCGATGCTCTAGGAACTCGCGCAGCTCGTCCGCCAAATCGGGATGCTCGCGCAGCAACTGCTCGCGATCGGGCGGGTGATCCGCCTCCTCTGCCCGAACGTAGGCGGCGATGACTTCGTCGAGCCGCTGATTATGGGCGGAGGAATCGTCGCGGCGATCGGCGGGGTCTTGGGACATCGCTCATTCTCGATCTGCAAGCAGTTTGTGAAGTTGCCGGAGTCCACGGTACAGCAGGCCGGCCACGGCGGCGTCCGTCTTGTCGAGCCGCTCGGCCGTTTCAGCGAGCGTCAGCCCCTGCAAATGGTGCAGCACAACCGCATCCTTTTGAGCCTGTGGAAGTTGATCCAGCGCGGCCGGCAATCGGAGCAGTTCTTCGTGCCGCATGGCCTGCTGGCTGGGCGAAGCCTGTGAAGCCACGAGCAGCGCATCCACGCGGGAGAACGACGCCGTAATACTGGCTTCCAGCGAGACTTGGCGGGCGGCGTCGCGTTTCGCCCGCCCATGGTAACGGACGACATCCGCCAGATTGTAAGCCAGAATCTGCCGCAGCCAGGCGCACAACTCGGCTTCTTCAGTCCCGCGAAACTGATCCCGCTTGGCGTGTGCATCCATCAGTGTCTGCTGAACGAGGTCGGAAGCGTCGATTTTGGCCTGCAGCCACTTTTCGACGTGCGTGCGGGCCAGCAGGCGCAGGTAGCCGCGGAACCGCTCCAACGTAGGACCTTCAATGCGCAACGGATCAGCCATGATGTGGCGACCAGATGGGTAAGACATGACAAGTGAGAGGCGACGGCGGCATTATGACGGATAGAAAACCACAATGCGAATCTTGGTTCCGTAAAATCCTTGCTCGCCCACCACCAAGGGAAGCGACGGGCGAGGCACGCCAACGTCTAATCACGTTGTTCCAGGAATTCAACTAAGTCGTCGATGTCACTTGAAGCCTCGGAACAGGCTCGCGCGTAAACAATCCTGCCGTCGTGCGCAACGACGAAAACCCGGGGTTCCACGGTCACGCCGCGATTGAGAATGATCGACTTGTTGGTCAACGGATCTAGGACGACCTGACCCTTGTCGTTGCGGAGACGTGCCTTCCCGCCAGACCGCAGCGGAACTCCGAATTGCCTCGCAATGCTCCCGGTTTCATCAGAGAGGATCGTGAAATTGACAGCACAAACCTCTTGAAAGGCCCAATGGTTTTCCACCGGGTCGCCGCTGATCCCAACGACCTGCACGTTTCTGCTGACACGCGAGTCCACAAGTGCCCGCAGATGTCTTGCGCGCTGCAGGCTCTGACAACAGAAATCACCCTTGTAGAACCAGATCACCGTGTCCGTCATCGGCAATCGCAGGTTCGATTCGCAGACCATTCCGAACTGATCCCTCGCGGAAAATTCTGGTGATTGATCTCCGACGTCGAGGACTAATTTGCTCTTGCCAGAAGGTTCGCCGCCGACCGCGGTCGCCAGCATGCAGGAACATACAAAGCTGGCCAGAATACCGGACTTGAATTGACTCGTCATCGTCTTGTTCTCCAATTTCATTACCCAACGAACGGTTTTCACATCGTGATCAAATCGCCCCTATTGAAATGGACGACGGATGTGTGGCCGTTGAGCGCAAAAAATAGAGAAATTCGCTGGAAAGCGAGTTGCCGGCAAGAGTTTCTGAGCAGACCCCCGAAGAGGTGGCGTCAAAACTGTGTTGATGAAGGCCCACGGAGGCCACCAGTAGATGGTCAACCGTTGATTGGCATTTCGAGTGGCTGGGGTTGAAGAAACGAACCCCCGGTTTGCTGGCCGCGATCAGCCATTCCTAAGCGGCGGCGGGGCAGAGACTATAGCGGATGATGCGGGTGGTCTTGCCCTGTTCGTCAAGAATGGCGGCGCAGCGTTGCGCTTCTTCGTGCGTTGTGAATCTCTCGTACAACTGCCAACTATTTGGCCCGCCCTGTTGTACTT
>JAJDEH010000201.1 GCA_029259935.1 Planctomycetota bacterium | reverse complement strand
GGAGGACGTTGGCCACATGGTCGTCGCTGACACAACGAAGCCGCGAGTGTCGGCCGGTCATGTCGTTGTGGCCTGTCTGTTCTGGCTGCTGTGTGTCACGTTGACGGCCGCGGGACACCGGCTCTACAAAGCAACGGTGGCTGCGGATCGCGCCATCTCTGCCGACGTGTACCAATCGGCTGGTGCCCCGCTCGTATGGGTTGGCTACGGAAGTATCAAGGATGCGGCCCGGAGACTCCCGCCGGATGCACCGCGAGTTGACGTGGCGAAGTTGACGACGCTCTCCAGTTCCGCGTTCTTGGTATTTGCCGCGGTGGGATTCACGTTCGCGGGCGGGTTTCTGGCATGGTATGGGCGGTGGGTCGTGAACACCGGCATTCAGTCTCTGCTGGGAGTTTTTGCCGGGCATTGCCTTTGGCTGGGCGCGATCGAGTTTGGCCTGGTGGCCGCGGCCCGGCGACTCGGATTGGCCGGTTCCGTGGAGGTTGTCCAAGGCCGCGTCGTGGGAACTCATGGGGGCGGGATCCTCATTCAATTGTCCGTTGTGTTTTTGGTGCCGGTGCTGATCGGTTTGACAATGAATGAGTCGAATCGGTGTGCAGTCTTCCAATGGTTTCGAAGGCGGTTACCGATCGCGCGGACTGCTGCCGCCAGCGGTCGTGTGGAGAACTACGCCGCAAGAACCGCAATACAGTATTTCATGACAGTCTGGTTCTGCTACGTTTGCGTCTTGTGGCTGGCCGATCCAAGACTGGGCGCAGCCGGTCAAATTGGCTTGCTGTTGACGCTGGTTACGATTGCCGTGGCCACTCCGTACATGATTTGGCGAACGGCACGCCAGGCGAGTTACTCAAGTGCCCTGCGTTACAGCGTCAGCGGCGCAGTGGTCGCGTGGACGGGAATCGAGATCGCCGCGGCGATGCAGTTCTTCCGCGAACCGTGGCTCAGCAATTCGCTTTCGTCGGGCGCCACCCTGTTCGGACTGTCGATTCTGCTGACAGTACTTGTAACGCGAACGCTGTTGCGAATTCGTCCCGTGTTGGTAGGGCCGCCCGGGCCGCCCCTTAGTTCCATGTTGGGGCTTGTCGTAGTCGCGCTCGGCATCGCTGGATGTAATGGAACTGACAACCCGGCGGAATTGTCGGCCGCGGAGGTTGAGAACCGCCTTCGCGATTACGATGCCCGAATTCAGAAACCCCAATCGACATTACACGATGCGCTGCTGCACGCACTCGAGTCCGCCGACCCGGAAATGCGTGCGCAAGCCGCTCTTGCCTTCGGGAAATCACGCCAACTAAGCACGGTGGCCGAAGAGCGACTGCGGGCCATAGCGTCAAACGATGACTCCCGTCTACCACAGTTTGCAGCACTCGCTACGTTGCACCGGCTCAACGTCACCTCACCCGACTTGCAGAATAGGCTAAGCGATTTCAGCAACGATCCCGCATGGCGATCTGTCGTCGATTACATAGAGAATAGACCTTAACAGTGCATTCCATGGTCGATTCACCTGCTTCCAATTTGCTGGCTGAAAGCGGGGGCAACCTCGCCCGCATCCGACGACAGCTTTGCTCGACTTTACGATCGCGGCGGCTCTGTCGGCGGGCAGAGGATCTCGTTGATGGCGTCGAAACGCATGCTTTGCGAATAGTGATAAACGCTTACGCCCGCGGATAATTCTGTTGGCACTCGGACGATCATCTCGATCCAATGTGGGCAATTGAACGCCGAGAAGGCAAGTTCCAAGCGATTTAGCAATTCGTCCGGTTCGCAATCGAAATTGGGTAGCAGTATGGGGCCGGTGTCCGTTTGGTAGACCATGTCGCGTTCGTTGGCGTTCATGGTTTTGACGGGATACTCGAGGATCGAGGTGTAGCGCTCGCTTTCAATTTTCGTTCGCGCGACCAAGCGCTGATTCGCCAGCGTGGCATTGACGATTTCATCCGGGGATGAAAGTATTGCTGCGTCTTGCTCGACGATGTCGATCCGTACATCATCGAACATGTCGGCGATTTTTCCCGATTGGCGGTCGGATTGTTTGCCGCTGCCGGGTGGGTATGAGTCGACTTCGACGCCGGCCCGAGCGTACGTTTTCAGGTGCATGAAGCCGTCGTCCGAGAAGATGGGGGCGAAGTCGGAGTTTGGCTCGGTCCAGATGTCGCGATCGACTCCGACACGTTCCGTCTTGCAGCTCGCGCCCAAAACGAACGTCTGAGTTCTTCCGGTTTGCTTTTCCGTGACCCCGCAGCGACATTCAATTTGAATGCGGGCGTTGTTCAGGCTGTACGGCGGCTTATGGCTGGCCGTTTGAGGTGGTTTCTTTGCCGTGTCGATGCGAAACGTCAGGAACGAACGTGAGAAGTCGATCATTTTCATGTGGCTGCGTTTCCATCGGGCGGTGCGTTAGTTGGAAGGCGAACACCGCAGAACTCAGGAAGGTAGTCCGAGTGCGGTAAGACGGCACCCAGTTTGCAAGGTTTTCTGTTAGGATTCAACACTCACTCAAAACACACGTAGGGGCAAACAGACGCTATCGCGGCTTGAAACACTGCGCGGCCCCGCAACCACGGTGATGGCATGCCGATCGAAATCGTTTTCTATATTCATGGCGTTTCGCCCGAAGCGGAAGTTACGGAACACCAAAGCCAGTATCGGGCCATGCACCAAGCCATTGCCGAAGCGGGAGTGGATGTCAGTTGGCCTGCCGTCGATGATATTGGCGGCGCTGAATGGGGATGGAATTTTGACGGCGGACCGGCCAAGAGCCATCAAGCACTGGCCATCGCGCAGCGCACCCACGGGGAGCGCGTGTTGCCTCTTGCTAAAGAACAACGCGACTTTACGTTGAATCCGACTCGGTTCATCGTCAATCGCCTGCGCGACATCATCTTTTACGGTTTTGGCGATATGTTTTATTATGTTTCGAGCGATGGAAAGTGGGCGATTCGCCTGGAAGTGGCTCGCCGGATCGTCGAGCATATCAACGAGCGCCGCGGCGACGGCGATGAAGACATTTCCTTAACCTTGGTTGCGCACAGTGCGGGTTCGGTGATCGCCTTTGACTTTCTGTACTATGTTTTTTCAACGCGAAAGCATCGATTCCTGCCTCCACCCGATGACGAGAACGATTCGCGAGAATTGAAAGATTGCCGGAATGGTCTTCAACAATTAAGAGAGATGGCGGCGGCCAACAAGCTGCGCCTGCGCCGTCTGATTGCGTTTGGTTCGCCCATCGGATTCCTACCTTTTCGCGCCGATGCCGTTGTGGAGATCCTCTCCAGAGACGAAAGACTTCGCACGTCGGACTATGGATTGGACTCGCGACTCGCCGACGCGGCACCGCTGTCCGGGCCGCGCCTGATCAATTTGTGGGATAAAGACGATCCGATTGCGTGGCCCGTCGCGCCGCTGTTGGAGCCCTCCGACCTGGTGGAAGATGTCTACGTCGACGTATCCGACGTGGTCTCCAGCGCCCACACCGCCTATTGGAAATCAGGCCGCGTACATCGGGAAATCGCCGCACGGTGGTAAAAGCTGGGCGAAACTTCTGAGTCGCTTCGTCTTCAAGCAGGGCTGGAGTTATGTCGGCGGCCGTGCACGAACGGTTGATCGACTCGACGCGCGAATATCGGAATCCGAACCGATTTCAAACTTCGGCGACTCGCGGGGAACGCTTGCTTCGGGACTGTGAACTGAAGGGCGTTTGGTTGACAATGCCCTCAAGCCAACTCCAGATGGTTTCGCCTTTCTCATCTACCTCACACCGGAGACTGAATCGATGACCGCCAAAAAGTACGATGCCATCATTATCGGCACGGGACAGTCGGGACCTTCGCTGGCGGCGCGGATGGTCAAGGAGGGACTGAAAACGGCGATTATCGAACGTAAGCTCTTTGGCGGCACGTGCGTCAACGTTGGCTGCGTGCCGACGAAGGCTTTGGTCGCCAGCGCGCGAGCCGCTCACATGGCGCGCCGCGCGGCCGACTTTGGAGTGGTCGTCGATTCCGTGCAGGTGGACATGAAGCGGGTTAAGCAGCGCAAGGATGAAATCGTGCGACCATCCAATGAAGGAGTCACCCAGTGGCTGAAAGGCATGAAAAACCTGAGCGTCTACGAGGGCCATGCGAGATTCGAGGGGATGCACGCGGTGCGCGTGGGCGATGAATCACTGGAAGCGGACAAGGTCTTCATCAACGTCGGAGGGCGCGCTGTCATCCCGGACATTCCAGGTTTGGAGGACGTCGACTATCTCACCAATACCGGCATGATGGACGTGGACAGCTTGCCGGATCACCTGATCATCATCGGTGGCAGCTACATCGGTCTGGAGTTTGGCCAGATGTACCGCCGATTCGGCAGTCGCGTCACCATCGTGCAACGCGGCGGCCGCCTCATCCCGCGAGACGATGAGGACGTGTCCGCCGCCGTAAAAGAAATCTTGGAGAACGAAGGCGTCGAGGTGCATCTGAATGCCGCCTGCACAAGCGTTGCAAAGCACGGGTCGAACATCGTGGTTTCCCTGGACTGCGAAGAAGGTGCCAGAGAAGTCGTCGGCAGCCATCTGCTGTTAGCTGTTGGCCGTCGTCCAAACACCGACGATCTCGGTCTTGCGAGCGCCGGCATTGAAACAGATTCTCGTGGCTTCATCACCGTTGACGACCAGCTTCGCACCAATGTCCCGGGCGTATGGGCGACTGGGGATGTCAATGGCCGAGGCGCTTTTACGCACACTTCGTACAACGATCATGAAATCGTCGTCGCGAATCTGTTCGACAACGATCCGCGCAAAGTGTCGGATCGAATCACGGCTTATGGTCTGTTCATCGACCCGCCGCTCGGGCGCGTGGGCATGACCGAACGAGAGGTGCGGGATTCCGGCCGAAAGGCACTGATCGGAAAAATGATGATGTCTCGCGTCGGACGTGCCCGTGAGCGCGGTGAAACGCAAGGATTCATGAAAGTCCTGATCGACGCGGACACCAAGAGAATTCTCGGCGCGGCTATCCTGGGTATCGGCGGCGACGAAATTGTTCATTCCATTCTTGACGTCATGTACGCGGACGCGCCCTACACGGTCATTCAACGCGCGGTGCACATTCATCCAACCGTGACGGAATTGATTCCGACCATGCTTGCCAGCGTAAAGCCTTTGTCGGCTTGAATTGGCTGTTCAATTCCAGACCGGCAGGCTGCGTACTCGCGCGCACCGATCTACAATGACCGTCGCCCGAGGCGCGATCCGTAGGATCACTGCCCGACCGACCAAGCCCTTCTTTACGTGCCGACCAACGATTCGAGATCGCTGTTGACACGTCTCCTACCTCGGTGGTAGACTGCTGCTCCTACCTGGTTAGTAGGCCGGGGTTTTGGAATATGACGGAACGAATTTTGGGAAAGCGATGAGCGGTAAGCATCACCTGGCCGAATTGCAGTTGGCCATCATGCACGTACTTTGGGAAAAGGGCGAAGCCAACGTTGGCGACGTACGCGCGGCGCTCAAGCCGACTCGGCCGCTGGCCTATACCACCGTGGGCACGATGCTGGCCAAGATGGAGGAAAAGGGGCACGTTACGCATCGCAGCGATGGCCGCGTCAACATTTATCGAGCCAAAATTCGGCGCGATCAAGTGAGCCGCTCGATGGTTTCCGACCTGGCGAACCGCCTGTTTGAAGGCGATGTCACTGAGATGGTCTGTCATCTGCTCGACGGCCGCGAAGTGACCCTGGATGATCTTGCCGAACTGAAACGACTGATCCGCAAAAAGGAACGGGAGTTGAAAGATGACGAGTGAAATGCAGATCCCGGCCGCAATCGCCGTTTCCTTGGTGCTGACCTATCTGCTGCATTCGACGCTGTTGCTTTGCGTGGCTTGGGTAGTTGTCCGTGGCATCCGAAGCAAAAGCTTCGTACTCTCGGAGCGAATTTGGAAATTCGCCGCGATTGCCGGCACGGTGACGGCGCCCCTGCAAGTTGCTTTTGGATTTTCAAATCCCGTTGTCGATATCGCGCTAGTTTCGGCCATCGCGCCCGCGAACATTCCCCAGGCTATCATTCCGGAAGAAGCCAGCATTGGACCGACCGGCGGGTCGGAGTTGCCTGTTGTTATCGAGGGGGCAGGGGCAGGCGAAGCGGCGGTGCCAAATCGTCCACTTACTCTCGACTCCCCGAGTCATCACCAGGAAGACAGCCCCGCGCCAACTCTCCCGGATGGCAGTTTGTCCGTACTCAAGCAGGGAGAAGTTTTGACTCCTCGGCGAATAACAACGGGCCGTGGCGTCGCGAGCGGGGACAATGAGTTACTTGGCGACAATACGAACGCGCTGGAGACTGCCAGTTCGAAACGGCTGAGCGCGACGAGCCGGTTTGCGGAAGAGATTGCGGAGCTAGATCGCCGCTCGATCGTGGACGGCGTTCCCACCGTCAGCTCACCGGCCGCGTCAAGCAGTTCGCCATCGAGCGTCGGATTGAGCATGATGGCTTTAGGATTCGCGGCGTTTGTCGCTTGCGGCCTGCTGCGGATCATGTTGCAGACCCTTTTATTCCAACGAAGAATTGCCGCCGCCACTCGGGTTCAAGACGACATGGCCTGCCGAGTGCTTGCGCGGCTGATTCAAAGAAGCGGAATTCGGCGAGACATTCGCTTTCTTGCGTCCTCCCACTTTTCCGAGCCGGCCGCATTCGGGTTGTGGCGCTGGACCATTG
The DNA here is from genome assembly GCA_029259935.1 of Planctomycetota bacterium. The sequence goes on along the minus strand of JAJDEH010000201.1, from coordinate 33,668 downwards.
TGCTGCCAGTCGGATTGCAAAATCGGCTGAGCAAGGAGGAACTGCGCGCCCTGCTGGCCCATGAACTGGCGCACCTGGCGCGTGGCGACGTGCGCTGGCTGTGGGCGGGACGGGTACTCTGTTCCTGTCTTGCCTTTCAACCGTTGAACTTCGTGGCCCGAAACCGTTGGCAGCAGGCGGCCGAGTATCTTTGCGACGATTGGGCTGTTGACAGAGGGGTCTGCGCGCTGTCGCTGGCCCGTTGCCTGACGCGGATCGCGGAGTGGAGTTTTGAATCAAAGAACCGAGCCGTCGCGTTAGCCGCCAGTGGCCCGAAAAGGACAATCGTGCGGCGTGTCGAAAGGCTGGTGAACGATACGGAACGGAATGATCGTTGGGCCCTCGGTTGTCGGCGGCGTCTGCTCACGGCAGCTTGCCTGGCGACGATCGTCTTGTTTTCGATGATGGGCCCCCGCTGCGGTTGGACCGCCACGGACAGCCAGTCCGAGCCGCTCGAGGCGTCGGAAGACCATGGTGATTCAGCATCGACCATCAACTCGGCACCCGACACCGACCCGCCTGACGTCGCGTCTTTGGCGCTGTCACAAGAACTTCAACGCCTTGAAGTTGATCTTCAACGCGTCGACGACCTACTGCGGAAGTCTCGTCCCGAACCAGAGATTCAGACGCTCGCCGAACGACTGCGCGAACGTGCCGACCGAATCAGCATCCAGTCACACGAAGGAGTGCAAAAGTGAAAGGAACCGAATCAATGAAGACATTAAATTCTCTTGCAGACCGGGCCTCCGTCATGGTTCGCCGCCTCGGCGGTGTTATGGCTCTGGCAATCTGGTGCCACGTACTCGTCGCTTCGCCGTCGGCATGCGCGGACGAACTCGAGTCGACGCCGGTCGTCGTGGGCAACGACATCAAGCCCAAGACAACTGACAGCGGACAAGGAGGCGACGTAAATACCGCCCTGCCGTTGCCCGTGAAGAGTTCGACAAAACGGCAAATCATGTTGCATATGACCGTCGCGACGGTGACGGGTTTAACTTCGAAGGATGAAAAGCTGAATTTGATTGAACTCGTGGATCCGTCGGTCAAGGAACTGCCGGACGAATCGACCGTCATCGTGTCAATGCGCGACCCTGGAGCCTTCCGCACGTTTGAGACGTTGCTGAAGTCTTACTTCACACCGAAAATTCTCGCCGAGCCGACGTTGGTTGTCCTGGCCGGCCGAGCGGCGAAGTTTCAGTCCGGCGGCGAACTCCCCATCTTGACGATCAAGGAACGCGTCAACGGTGAAACTCGCGACCGGGTTGAATATAAGGCGTTTGGCGTGATCGTCAGTGTGGTCCCGACGATCGGCGACGATGGAAACATACGGCTCGACCTGGAGGCGGAACACAGCCGAATTTTACCCCCATCGAAAAGGAACGAACCAAGCAGCCCCGCGATCCAATCACGGAAGATTCAGACAGGTGTCAAGTTTGAACCGGGTCAAACCATGATTCTGCTGGAAAAGCCCAGTGGAAAGAATGCCGCGGGAGAGAAACTGCTGATCACAGTCACACCCGAGTTGGTGGCGGGTTTGGACGATCAAGTGCCGTCGCCGATTCAGCCAGCCAAGCCGCCCCATTCTCGTGGCAACACCTCGGACACTGCGGGACTCCCGAAACGGCCCGCCAGTTCGGTAAAAATAATTCGCGTGGCCGATCTAAAAAAGACCTTGGAACTGCACAGGGGAACAACTTGCTTTTTTGAATCGGACGAGCGAATCAATCGCGTGGCCGCCGAGTCAGAGGGAGTCGTTGATATTGAACCGGTCACGCCGCACCGGCTAAGGATTCGAGCCACCAGCGTTGGCACGACATCCGTTTCTTTGCGGGATGAAAAAGGTAATGTTTCTCGCCTCGAAGTCTCGGTCGTGAACGATACGCGACCGCTCGCGCGCAAGTTAAAGCAACTCTATCCCCAGTTGTCGATCGAAATTCATGACGTCAACAATTCGCTGCTTCTGCGAGGAGACGTTGCCACAAAAGAACAAGCCGCGCAAATCATCGAGATCGCCGAGCAGTACGCCCCCAGGGTGCTTAGTCACCTGGTCGTTCAATCGCAACCAACGAAGAACCTTGGCGCGATTCCGAAGCTCACTACCGAATTGAATCAACTCAAGCGAACTTTCGGCCCCCTGCATCCTCTGACCGCCGAGCGCAATGCGACGCTCCGCGAGTTACGCAAAAATGAAATTTCCCTGAGATCCGCGAAGGCAGCCGCTCCAAAGGCCAAGCCTGCCCAATCGCCGGAACGCGCGCGCGGCGATCGACCGCGGTTGCTGAATGAAGTCCGTTTGTTGCGACAAGACGTGCGGCGACTCATTGAATTGCTGGAAAGCAAACTTGAAAAGGAGGAGACATCGATGACAGAACCATCGCCGTCGGACTCGCTATTTCCGGCACCGCATCCTGCTTCCAAGTCTCCAGGTCCATGGAAAATGTCATTGCAAGAAGCACTCCGCGTTGCTTTGGAAAATTACAGGGTCTCCGGTTCCTCGTCTCGTCTTTCGCGCCCGGATCTGAAAGGCACGGGGGCACCTTCCGCAACTAGCGCGGACCTGACTCGGCGAAACGCTCCGAGGTCTTCGACTGAACGTGCCCGCAACGTCGAGTCACATTACCGGCAGTTATGGTCAAAGTGGCGAGATTTGGAGGCGGCCAGGGCGACTCAACACCGGCTGCTTGAGAATTGGCGGCAAGCAGAAGCCAAGTCACCGCGAGGCGCGGGCGCCGAAAAATCACTTCGTCTGGAGTATTTTCAATCAAAGCAGTCTTGCGACGTCTTATTGAATGACGTCCGAGAGGCGGAGTCCACGTTGCGGTCGACGCTTGGCATTTCGGCGAGCGACGGCCGCCGCATCCAGCCGACCGATTCGCCTCCGACCGTCGGGTCCGATGACGAATTGGACCAGCCAGGCCAGGCCGGGCGTGCCCACTAAGGATCGTTCGGGCAATTCGTGTCCCATTAGCCGGAATGCGTTAGCGTCCGGTTCTGAAAAACCGTGGCTAACGCCCAACGGCTGATCAAAACGCGACACTTGTTTCGCGAGCGATCCTAACCAGGATCTTGCGGCGGCGTCAGAGAGTCGGTCTATCCGCGCATTGGGTCCGGTTGTTGCCATGGCGGAGGGCAGATTTTATCCAGTTGCTCGAAATGCGCGGTCGGAATCTTGACGGATAACGATGTCACCGCGTCTTGGATCTGCTTCATGTTCTTGACACCGACCACCAGCGAACTCATCGCCGTTTGCGCCAGTGCCCAGGCCAGCGCGTATTGGGCGGGCGGTGCGTCGATTTCCGACGCCAGACGTTCCACTCCTTCCAGGCGGTCGAATAACGCGTCGTTCAGTTCCCACATCCAGTCCGGCTTTTCCGCAGCCCGCGAATCACCTTGCGGCGCTTGCCCGCGTGAATACTTGCCGGTCAGCAAGCCGCCTTGCAGTGGTTGATAGGGCGTCACCGCGATCGAGTGCCGCTGGCAAAACGCCAGATCGTTGTGAAATTCCCGACGCAGCAGGCTGAACGGAACCTGCGACGAAACAATTTTCGACCAGCCGTTGCGGTCGGCCAGCCAAAGCATCTCACAGAGCTGTGCGGCGCTGTGGTTCGACGCGCCGATCGCGCGCACTTTGCCCTGCCGCACGGCCTGGTCTAGCGCGGCCATCGTCGTTTCCAACGGGACGTGCTTGTCGGGCCAGTGGACAATGTAAAGGTCGATGTAATCGGTTTGCAGCCGCCGCAGGCTTTGGTCGACTTCGCGCAGAATGTGGCTTGGTGAAAGGCCGCGATCTTGGGGCCCGGGGCCGACCGGCGCGCCGACCTTGGTGGCGACGACAACTTGGTTCCGCCGTCCTTGAATCGCCTTGCCGACAATCTCCTCGGCCGTGCCGCCCGCGCTTCCCAGGTATCTCTTGTAGCCTTCATAGACGTTGGCCGTGTCGATGAAGTTGATTCCCAAATCGATCGCCCCGTGGACGAGGCGAATCGCATCAGGTTCGGAAACGGGTTCGCCAAACGTCATCGTTCCCAGACAAATTGGCGAGACCAAAAGGCCGCTGGAGCCGAGTGTACGGTGGTTCATTGGCTGTCTCTCCCATCAGTTGCAGTGCGGAATGTCATGGTTGTTGGCGGATGGCGGAGCGGCCTATCTCGCGGGCAACCCATCATGCAGAAACGCATCCAGTTTGAAAACCGGTCGCGCCGCCGGGGGCGCAAATTACGAGCGAACGCGAAAGAGTGTACGAACGATTCCGCGGGCTGGCTCAAATTCACTTGCCGTGAGACCGCCGGGATCGCTGTGCCTTTCGCCGGAGTGCCTCCCGATGAAGTCGTCAGAATTGCGACACGTTGACATCAAATCGACCACGGATTCCGCGCGTTCCGGAAGATCCGTCGGAACCCCTCTAAATTACGTAAGCTCCTTTTCTGGAATAACTTACTGCCGACAACCGGCTCCCTGGCACGCCATCTGCCAGTAATGCTTGCACCCTAGGCCAGGAACACGGGGAAGAGGCGAACGCAAGGTTGATTTTTCATTCCAACGACAGATCTCAAAGCAAGGATCTCAATTCCTTACAGGGGAGTTTCTACATGCGCAAGTTTTTCGCGATCATGGTTGTTGCCGTGGCCGGTTTGGCATTTTCCGCGGTTCCCGCCATGGCGGACCATTGTGGCAACGGCGGATACGGCGGTTATGGAGGGTACGGCGGCTATGGAGGGTACTCGCCCTACCGGTCCTATTCCAATTATCACAACCCCTATCAATACCGGGTCCGTAGTTCGTATTCGGTGTACAGTCCCTACAGCCGTGGCCACGTTCACCGCGGACATGGGCACGGTTACGGCGGATACGGCGGCCACGGGCGAGGACATCACGGTGGCGTTAGCGTCCACTTTGGCGGCCATGGCTCACGGCATCGCCACGGCTATTAAACAAGACACGGCTGTTTAACAAGACAGAAAGAAACACAAAGGCATAAAGGCGTCAGCCCCCGCCCGAGCCGTCATCCCCCGGTGCGTATCGCCGTGGGGTGGCGGCTACTTTTATGCGCTCGCGAATCGCGGCGTGCATGTTTGATTGCGGCACGGCCGCTTCAAGGGCTTGGTGGCGCGATCGTCAATCGGTACAAGAGGGCGGCGGCGATTCCGCCGACGATCGGTCCCAACACGGGAATCCAGGCATAGGTCCAGTCGCTATCCCGCTTGCCATGGATCGGCAGCAGGGCGTGAACCAATCGTGGGCCGAGGTCCCGGGCCGGATTGATGGCATAGCCCGTCGTACCGCCAAGGCACAGGCCGATGCCGAATACGATCAGACCCACCGGCAACGCGCCGATTGCGCCAAGTCCGACTTTGGCTTCGTTGTCGACGCCTCCGGCGCTAAACACAAACGAGGGACTGCTGGCCATCAGCACGCCATACACCAGCACAAACGTGGCCACCACTTCGCAATAGAAATTGTTGGCGGTCGAGCGAATGTTGGGCGCGGTGCAAAATGTCGCCAGCACGAGATCCGGTTGCTTGGTTTGGTCGAAGTGCGGTTTGTAAAAATAGTAGACCAACGTCGCGCCCAGCATCGCACCGGCCATTTGGCAGCCCAGATAACCGGGCACCAGTTTCATTTCAAACTTGCCCGCAGCCGCCAGACCCAACGTCACCGCCGGATTGATGTGGGCTCCGCTGAATTGGCCAACGCAAAGCACCGCCACAAAGACGGCCAATCCCCAGCCAGCCGTGATGGCAATCCATCCCGCGCCGTTTCCTTTTGTGTTGTTGAGCAAAACGTTGGCCACGATCCCGTTGCCCAACAAAATCAAGATTGCCGTTCCAATGAACTCCGCCGAATATGCACTCACGTAATCATGCCTTGAATTGAAGAAAGACTGACAGGCCAATTGCTGGACAATTAGTACAGGATTCACCGAGAGCGTCAACCATTCAGCAAGGAAACGGCGCGCTATCCGCGGCCAATGGGGTTGCGTACAATTTGGCGGCCGGTTCACGTGGGGCTGTTGACGAGGGGCAAGCGCCAAGAGCTTGTCACCGCGGTCTCGGGTGGGGCAATGCGTCGTAGGTTACCAAGTCGCGACTGCCCCGCTTTGGCCGACCCGTTTGGCCGCCATTCCCTCTGGCCTATAATGTTGGCGACTTGCCGAATTCGACCTCAGGACAACTCACCCTATGCCCAGTGAAACCACTAAACCGAGTACTCTGCGCGAGTTGCGCGATAGCGGTTGGACTTCCAAGCCTGTCAAACGGGAGATCTACGACAACTTTATGCGGATGCTCGCGGCCGGCGACGAACTCTATCCGGGAATCGTAGGCTTCGACGACACGGTCATTCCGGAGATCAACTTGTCGCTTATTTCCGGCCATGACATGCTGTTTCTCGGCGAGAAGGGACAGGCCAAGAGCCGCCTGATGCGGGCGCTGGTGCGATTCCTCGATGAGGAGATTCCCTTTGTCGAAATCCCTCAGGCACCGATTCACGACGATCCTCTAAAGCCCATCAGCGGCCCTTGCAAGAACTTCATCGCCGAGCATTCCGAAGACCAAGTTCCCATTGGCTGGTGGAAACGCGACGAGCGCTACGCCGAACGGCTGGCTCCGGGCACCAAATTCGCGGATATCATCGGAGAGATTGATCCCGCGAAACTTGCCGGCGGCGTGAGCATGGCGACCGAGGAAGCACTCCACTTCGGGCTCATCCCACGCATGCATCGCGGCATCTTTGCCATCAACGAATTGCCCGAGCTTGACGAATTGGTGCAAGTCGGCCTGTTCAACATTCTTGAAGAGCGGGACGTCCAGATTCGCGGCTATCCGATTCGATTCGACATTGATGTATTGATTTTGTTTTCGGCGAACCCGGCGACTTACAACCGCAGCGGCAAAGTCATCCCCCAGTTAAAAGACCGCATCGGTTCGGTCATTCACACGCACTATCCCAAGTCGCGCGACTTGGGCATTCAGATCATGCAGCAGGAAGCCGCCGTCGAGTTGGACGGCGAGTACCCCGTGTTCGTGCCTTACTTCATGCGGGAAATCATCGAACAAATCACCGTGCAGGCGCGACGTTCAAAGTATATCGATCATCAATCCGGCGTCAGCGCCCGCTTCAGCATCGCCAACTATCGCACCATGATCGCCAGCGCGCGGCAGCGGGGCGTGCTGTTGGGTGAAAAACCTGCCGTTCCCCGCATCAGCGATTTGGGCCATTTGTATTCCTCCTCGTTGGGCAAGCTGGAACTCGACCTAATGGGCAGTCACCAGATGAGCGAACGGCAGGTGCTGGACGCCGTGATGGCCGAAGCCATCCGCATTGTCTTCGAAGAGTACATCAGCCGGCACGGCTTGGAAGAGATTTCCGAGATTTTTGGCCGTGGCATCAAGATCGAAGTGGGCGACCTTATGCCGTCGGCTCGTTACGCCGAACGACTGCAACGAGTGCCGCCCGTGTGGGATAAGGCATTCGAGGTCAACGCCGCCGATGACGAAGCGGTCCGGGCCTCCTGCGTCGAGTTTGTTCTTGCGGGGCTTTACGCGATGGACCGCATTTCCCGATCGCAGCAGCATGGGCAGATGAGTTATGAAATTGAGTGAGTGAGACGGACGAAGAGTACGGCCGGGCGGTTGTCGTCATGTTCTCGACGGCCTCGAAGGCCGTCTTACATGCGGAGGAAAAATGGCACGCGCGAAGAAGTATTGGCTGATGAAAACCGAGCCCAGCGTCTACTCCATTCAGGACTTGGCCGCCGAGCCCAAGCAAACAACCTATTGGGATGGAGTCCGTAATTATCAGGCTCGAAATTTCATGCGCGACGAAATGAAAAAGGGCGACCGGATCTTGATATACCATTCCAATGCCGATCCACCAGCGGTCGCCGGCATCGCCACGGTTGCCCAAGAGGCGTATCCCGATTTTACCTCCTGGGACAAGAAGGATAAGCATTACGATCCAAAATCCAGCCAGGACACCCCGCGCTGGTTCATGGTCGACGTCAAGCTTGAAAAGATCTTCGACCAGCCGCTCGGCCTGCCCGCGCTGCGTGAAGTCAAAGCACTTGAGGAAATGGAGCTACTGAGAAAAGGTTCGCGGCTCTCGGTCCAGCCGGTGCGAAAAAAGGAATTCGACGCTATTTCCAAAATGGCCGGTGCCCAGTGACGTGGCCTTCGCTGTCACGCGCGTGCGGAACTCTTTCGAGTGGTGCAACCGTTCGCCGCCGCCCGCCAAAATGATTCGCCTGCATCGGTAGGCCGCTTTCCGAGTTGATGACTATGGAATTCCAGGTATTGCCCGCGCGATCCAGGGCGTTACGATAACTGATAGCTCATCGATCCAAAGGTTTGGCAGAGAATGAAACGGGGTTGATCAAACGGCGAGCCGGGTGCGTTAGCTCCCCGGTAACCGGCGAGCCTCCAGCGTTAGCTGGGGGGTAGATTTGAACCACACGGCGCGTGCCGATTCAAATAGGTGACAGCTAACCGCCGCATCGATACCCCTCGACTAACGTCAAGGGCTCGCCTCCTTAATAAAGAACGGGAACACTTTTCTCCTGTTCTCCCCCTTTTTCAAGGGGGAGCTAGAGGGGGTCGTTCGTCGCATCTCAATTCAAAACTCAAATCAACCAAGAAAGGGAATATCGAACATCGAACCGGCGAGCCTCCAGCGTTGGCTGGGGGGTAGTTTTGAACAACACGGCGTTTGCCTATTCCGATAGATGACAGCTAACCGCCGCATCGATACCCCTCGACTAACGTCAAGGGCTCGCCTCCTTATAAAGAAGGGCAACACTTTTCTCCTGTTCTCCCCCTTTTTCAAGGGGGAGCTAGAGGGGGTCGAAAGCGCGGCCGAAATATCGAATATCGAACACGGAATAATGAAGGCCGAAGGAAGAAAAACCTCCCTAACCCCTCCTTGAAAAAGGAGGGGAACACCGCCGACTAACTCACCATGTCCAACGATTTTCAAGTCTTTCTTTCGGGTGTTTCAGGCGAGTTTGAATTGGCCCGCGACGGCGTGGCCAACGGCCTTCAAGCCCGAGGGCTGCAAGTCAAGATCCAGCGCAGTTTCCGCCAAGGCGATGATCCTTCAACTCTGTTGAAGGCGCTGCACAATTACATCCGCGACTGCGATGCGGTGATCTGCATCGTGGGCCGCTACAGCGGCAGCTATCCACCCGACACGGCCGCGTTCCTTCCCAAGGACATGCTGCCCGACGGCCTCGACCGGGCCAGCTACACGCAATGGGAATTCCACTTTGCCCGGCATTATGGAAAACGGCTGCACATCTATTTCGCCAACGACGAATGGGTCCCCGACCGTCCGCCCGGCACCGGCCACGATCCCGACCACCAGCAACAATTCATCCAGCACATCAAAGACCTCAACCTGCACCGCACGCCGTTCGGGACGCGCGACGAGTTGCGGGCCGAAGTCTTCCTGGAAGACTGGCCGCAATTGGTCCGCCACCAGCCCAACAACCTGCCGTTCGCATCGCTCGGTTCATTGTTCAAGGGGGGGAATGAACGCAAAGACGCCATGACGCGGAGACGCGAAGGAGGCAGGTGTTTTGTGATCTTCTTTGCATCTTTGCGCCACCGCGTCTTTGCGTTTCATTCTTCCTTCACCCTTCATTATTCCGTGTTCGATATTCGATATTCAGTTTTCTCTTGAGTTGAGTTTGAATAGAGACGCGACAAACGACCCCCTCTAACTCCCCCTTGAAAAAGGGGGAGGACCAGAGGGGCTGGCGATAGAGATCCGTATCGCCGCGGCAAAAGCTGTTGCCACTTTGCAAACGTTTTTGCCGCGCGGCGAACACCGATTCGGGGCGACGCCGCGTGTAACGCCTTACAACAACATCTTTTAGGAGAAGAGACAACAGGATGCTTGGCAAAATCGTGTATGTTACACTCGCGCGATTGCCCCGCTTGGCGCGGGACCCAAGAAGGAGACGCCGTGTTCGCGGAGCGAACAGCGACTTTGCCACTGTGACGCAGCCCACGCCGCCACGTCCGAGACTGGCGATCGGGCTCATTCTTGGTTACCATCTTTTCATGGATTGCTGAACATTTCCATGACTCACTGAACACGGATTGACCGACCTCCTCCACACCATCCTGCCAGGAAATCGCCACATGTATTCTCGAACCTTGCGTCTGTCACTTGTCGTATGCCTGTTAACAAGCAGCCTGGCTATCGCACAAGAGTGGACTCGCTTTCACGGACCCAACGGAACGGGCGTTGGCAAGGGAAAGAACATTCCCACCAAGTTCAGCGAGGCGGATTTCAACTGGAAAGTGAAGTTGCCGGGACAAGGGCATTCATCGCCGGTGGTGTGGGGTGACAAGGTCTTTTTGTTGAGCGCCGATCCGGACACCGCCACTCGTTATGTCGTTTGCATCAACGCGGCGGATGGGTCGCGGCGGTGGGTTCGCGAATATAAGTCGGAATCGCATCATCTGCACACGCGAAGCAGCTTCGCTTCGTGTACGCCCGCGGTCGACGAAGAACGGGTTTACATCGCCTGGTCAACTCCCAAGGAGACGTTGTTCAAAGCCTTCGATCATGAGGGCAAGGAAGTTTGGAGCAAGGACCTGGGCCCCTGGCAAAGTCAGCACGGCTTCGGCACGTCGCCCATCGTGTACGAAGATCTGGTGATCTTGCACAACTCGCAACAGGCCAACCAACTGAAGAAGGGCGAAGAACCCGGCGAGAGCCGCATGATGGCATTCAATCGGAAGACGGGCGACGAAGTGTGGACCGTGCCGCTGAAGAGCATGAATGTCTGTTACTCGGTGCCGTTCATTTATCAAGCCGACGCCAAGAGCAAACCCGAACTCGTTTGCACGAGTACCGGAAATGGCATGTTCAGCCTGGACCCCAAGACGGGCGAACAAAACTGGGCGCTCAATGACGGCCTGTTCGAAATGCGAACCGTGGCGTCTCCGATTCAGGTGAAGGGTTTGATTTTTGGTAGCACGGGATCGGGTGCTTATTCCGGAAACTATATCGTCGCCGTGCGGCCGGGCAAGAAGGCCGAAGTGGCCTACAAGATCAAGAACAGCGGTGAGTTCAAAGCGCCTTACGTTCCCTGCTACGTGGCCAAGGACGGTCTGGTGTTCTTCATCTACGACAAAGGCTTTGCAAGTTGCGTTGATGCCGCGACTGGAAAAATTCACTGGTCGAGGCGGACGGGCGGCGCGTTTTCAGGATCTTCAGTGCGGATCGATGACCGGATATTCATCGTGGATGAAAATGGCATCGTGTTTGTGTTCGCCGCGGAAGATGAATACAAGCTGCTGGCCAAAAACGAACTGGGCGAACCTACCCGATCGACCCCGGCTGTCTCGGGCGGACGGCTCTATATTCGCACTTATTCGCATTTGATTTCAGTCGGCGGCAAGTCATCCTAGGAGCCTGTTCAAGAACCACTTGTGTAGGCCGGATCAAGCGAAGCGCTGCTCCGGCAGTCCCCTGAAATCGTGGATGCCGGAACGTCGTCGCTTTGCTCCTCGGTCCGGCCTGCTCGTTCTTCATTTGAACCTTTGAATTTCGAGTTTGTTTCGGATTTCGAGATTCGGATTTCGTATTTGGTTGCGGCTATGCCGCTTTAGGAGCTTCGTCATGCGATTGTTGTTGGTTGGAATCTTGAGTCTATTCGTATCGTGCATTTTCGTTGGCTCGGCCGTCGCCGCTGACGACGCACGGCCCAACGTCGTGATGATCATTTCCGATGATCAGACTTGGACCGATTACGGGTTCATGGGACACGAGGCTATCAAGACGCCCAACCTCGACCGGCTCGCTCGTCAAAGTGCCGTCTTCACGCGCGGCTATGTTCCGACCGCGTTGTGCCGGCCGTCGCTGGCCACCATGATTAACGGACTCTATCCTCATGAGCATAAAATCAGCGGCAATGATCCGGCGATTCCCGCGGACCCAAAGCAGGGCCGGGGCAGTCCGCAATACCAGGTCTTGCGGAATCAACTCATCGCGCATATCGACGACCATCCCACGCTGCCCAAGTTGCTTGGCAAGCAAGGCTATGTCAGCCATCAAAGCGGAAAATGGTGGGAAGGGAATTTCAAAAGAGCCGGATTCACGGCGGGCATGACGCACGGCGATCCCAAGCGGGGCGGGCGCCACGGCGACGAAGGCTTGAAAATCGGCCGCCAGGGAATGCAGCCCGTTTTCGATTTCATTGACGAGGCGGGTGAAAAGCCGTTTTTCCTGTGGTACGCGCCGTTCCTGCCACATACGCCCCACAATCCTCCCAAAAGAATCTTGGACAAATACAAAGCGGACGGACGGCCCGTCCAACTGGCCCGCTACTATGCGATGTGCGACTGGTTCGACGAAACGTGCGGTCAGTTGATTGACTATTTGGATAAGAAAGACCTGCGCGAAAATACTTTGATCGTTTATGTGACCGACAACGGCTGGATTCAACGCGTGCCCGGCATGGAGATTCCCCAAGGATGGCGGTCTCAGTTCGCTCCCAAGTCAAAGCAGTCGCCCTACGACGGCGGCACGCGAACCCCGATCATGCTTAGCTGGCCGGGCAAGATTAAACCGATGCAAGACGACAAAGCACTGGTGAGCAGCATTGACTTGGCCCCCACGATTCTGGCTGCCTGCGGCCTAAAAGCAACCGAGCAAATGAGCGGCGTGAATTTGCTGGACTATTGCTGCGGACAGCCGGCCAAGCGCGACACGATCTTTGGTGAGAGTTTCGCCCATGACATTGCAAATATCGACGACCCGGAACAGAGTTTGTTATATCGCTGGTGCATTAAGGGCCGTTGGAAGTTGCTGCTGACCTACGATGGCAAGATCGGACGCTACCAAGCGGTCCATGCCGGCCGGCCCCGGCAGCCGCAACTCTTCGACCTGCTCGCCGATCCGCACGAAACCAAGAATCTGGCCAAGCAAAATCCCAAGGTCGTGCAGCAGTTGAGCGGGGCGATTAACGACTGGTGGACGCTTGAAGAAAAGCAGGCGTTAGGACTTGCCGGCAACCGCTGATGCACGTTCCTGCAACCGATGTAGCGTCTCTTTAGCTCGAGTCCGCACGCTGATTGGTGAATCGGATTCGGCCAGCTTCTTCAGCGCTTCTTCCAGCGGTTGAAGATCCGCCTCGTTGTTGTTTTCGATCAGCATTTCTATGGCTTGAATGCCGCTAGTAATGACAAGCGAACGCTTGAATGACTTGCTCGATTCGTACTCTTCCGTCTCCACGATTTCATCGTTGTCCGGGTCCAGCATGTAGACCAATTCGGGCACCGCGCGCAGATCGCCGTGACGGGCCAGACCGGTCGCCGCGTTGAAGCGGGCGTTGGCATAAGAATCTCCCGGATACCGCCGATCATCGGGCACGCCGACCATCACCGCCAGCCGATCCAAGGCCGTTTCGCCGCCCAGTACGCCCAAAGTGTAAGCGGCGGTTGATCGAAGTTCTCGGCGAAGCGTTTCATCGGCAGAGCTTGCGCCACGGCCCTTCGATGCGTCGATCAGCACTTCCAGCAATCCGGAATTGTCACGGTAGTCCTCGGCCCCCCAGTTGCTGATGGCGATGGCTAAGGCTTCCAGCGCGGTGCGGCGGACGTGCAGTTCGGTCAGCGTGGGCGGTTGGCGCGGATCAGGAGGCTCGATATTCGAGGCGTCGCGTTCGGTGCGGGCCGCGTTGAGCAGCGACGGCAACACAGAGGGAACTTGAAACTCGCCCAGCGCGCGGCACAGATAAATCCGCAGGTGGATTTGATTTTGATTGGCGTTCTTCTCGGTGCCCCCTTTGGCAATTTCGCGGTCCAGGATTCCAGACAGCGCGGCCGCTAGTTCCACGTCGTACTTCAAGTGCTCTCGGGTCCGGAGCATATCGGCCAGCGTGCCGGCCCGTTGCCAGGCGGCGTCATCGCCCGCTTCCAGTTTCTTGACCAGATCCCGAGGATTGCTACCCATATGAGCCAGCCAGCTAAACATCATCCACACCATGACGATAATGGCCACGATGATCATGGGGATGAAGAACAACTGCAGAATGAATCCCGCCGTGGGTGCTTCCACGGGCGGCAGCACATCGTCGGGCAAGCTGGGCTTGGCGGAATCGTCCGTTGGTTGCTCGGTTTCAGTGGATGATGACATGCCGTTCACTCTTTTGCCGGTTTAGCGGCGAGGATCGAAGAGACACGATAAAGTGTAGAAAGCCCCTGCTGACCGTCAAGCGGCAATTTGACGCGGCGCGGTCCTGCTAGATGGATAAATCGCGAATTGGCCCGGCGTGTCAATCGGACCTTGTGGCCGCCGACAACCGGCCTTCCAAAAACGCCGAGAGCCGGCTTTGGTATTCCGATCGAGTGTTTGAAAACAGGCTGAAATGGTTCGCGTCTTCTACCCAAAAGCACTCCTTCGGCCCGCGGTAGCTTGCATACAATAATTCGCCTTCACGAAACGGAACCAGTTCATCCTTGCGGCCATGCACAAAAGCGATCGGAGTCCGCACGTCGTTGAGTTTCTCAATGGGATTGATTTGCTGTGGCCAAAATCCGCAATCCATCCAGGTCACCAAGTAGCAGACCGACAACATCGGTCGGGCAATTGCCGGGGGCACCCGTGAGAACTTGTGTTCCGCCACGTTGGAAAAGCGGCTAAAGGGAGCTTCCACCCAGGCGCCATGCACATCGGGCAGCCGAGGCAGCGCTTGCAGGGTCACCGAAGCACCGTAGGAAACGCCAACAAGAAAGACAGGCTTACCGGGCAGCCGCCGCCTGGCCAATTCATGGGCCGCGATGACGTCTTCCACTTCGCGATGGCCAAAAGTCAGCGTGTGTCCGTGACTGGCGCCGTGACCGCGAAAGTCGAATGCCAGAACGTCCAGATTCGACTGGACAAATGTGTCGAGCATTCCCAACACCTGTCCGCGATGGGCTCCGTGTCCATGACAGAAGATCACCACTCCACGCGGTTCCGCCGCCGGTATGTACCAGCCGGCGAGGCGAACTCGGTCGGCGGTGGTTAGAGCGACTTCCTCGAATGGCAGATTCAAGTCCGCGGGCGAGTGCGACGGCAAGCGGTGAATCAGATGCACCGTTGAAACAACCGGCGCAATAACAATTAGCCCCATCACGATAAGACCCGCGAAAACATAGTTCCATGTTGGGCGTTGCTTGATCCGACTATCTGGTGATATGCATTGTCGAGCGCGGTGGGCCAAGTCCGCGATCAAGTCCAATGCGGCAATCATCAATGCCGGCATCAGTCCGATATGAATCGTCTCGGACCATGACAGGGCCGATCCCCAAATACAGACCGCGCCCACCGCGCCCAGCAGCAGCACCGCCGAGTACTTGGCGAAGCAGGTGACGGCCTGATGACGTGTCGTTTGGCAAACGACCTGAAAGCAACCACGCTCCAGCAGCGAGATCGTTCCGACGCTGATGCAGAGCCAGAGAAACGTGCTGTCGGTCAGCCTGTAAAAAGCGGCCGCCACGATCGCGTAAAGCAACCCTTGAAAGAGCTTCAGTAGCACGGATCGCAATCGCATCGAAGAACCATCCGGCGTGGAAGTGCGGAGGGAGTAGCGTCAGCAACGGCCTTGATCCGGTTGCCAGCTTCCGCTTCAAGCCTAGCTCACCACCGCGCTGGCCAAATGCTCGTCGCGGTCGCGACGCGGGGAATCGCGAAACGACACGCGCGCGGCGCGGCAACATCATCTTCCGCATAATCGTCAAGACTGTTGCCGCGCCGGTGGCCGCCCGTCTTCGCTTGAAATCCGTTTACATTGCGGCGTCACTAGGTGCGATGTAGACTTAGCCAAGGTGTTTTCTCATTGGTGGCCCGGGGGATTTCGACGGGAGGCCCGCCAATGGCAGCATGATTCGCATCCGAACGTCAAAGGCACAGCAGTGGACTCGGCAAAACTGGTCGAAATGTTTCGAGCGGGCGACGACGAAGCCGCGGAAGTTCTCTTCAAGCGGTACGTCAATCGTCTAATCCGGGTGGCGCACAATCGTCTGTCGACGAAACTGGCCCGCCGCATCGATCCCGAAGATGTCGTGCAATCCGTTTTTCGCAGTTTCTTCGAACACGCGCGCCGCGGCCGCTACGAAATTGACGAAGAGGGCGAACTTTGGAGTTTGCTTGCCGCGATCACCGTCAATAAGATCCGTCGCAAGGTGGAACTGAACACGGCGAAAAAGCGAGGCGTCGATATGGAACAGAGCGCCTTTGACGGGCCCGAAGGCCAATATCAGCCGCAGGCGATTTCCGCGGAACCCTTGCCCGCTGACGTACTCGGCCTGATGGACGAAGTGGCGCTGCTGACCAGGGATCTGGAGGATTTCCAAAAGCGGATCGTGGAATTGCGCCTCGCCGGCTACCGCTTGGACGAAATCGCCGAGGATGTTTCCATGTCGGAACGGACGGTCCGCCGCGTTCTTGACAAGGTAAAAGTCCATCTGGATGCTCGGATGGCCAGCCACAACGCGGACGACTAAAATAGCAGCATTCGAGTTTCCGATTTCGGAACCCTCGGACGGCCCCTCTCGTCCTGTTCACACCGACCACTGCAACCTACGCGCCTCTCACCACCATGCGAGCGGAAAAGTCAGGCCAAGATCCATCCAAATGGATGGAACAAGAAGTTGAACAGGTCTTGTGCCAGTTCGAACTGGTTTGGAACGACCAGCCCGCGCCCGATCTGCCGCAATTCGCGGCGACCTCTCTCCACAAACTAGACACCGCCGCCCGGGCCACGGCGCTCAAGGAAGTCGTCAAGATCGACTTGGAACGGCGTTGGCAGTTAGGCGACAAATTGCAAGAGGCTCCTTCCAAGGACGCTAGCGATACTGACAAGCTATCGGACACGCGCCCGCCCTCGATGTGGCTGATCGAAGACTACGTGGCGGCCCTGCCAGAATTAGCCGTTTCCGTGGAATTGCTGGCCGAGGAATATCGGGTCCGCCACCGCTGGGGCGACGCGCCCAGCCATCGAGAATACTGGAAGCGGTTCACCAACTTGGCCAAACAGTTGGAAGCGGCGCTGGCGGAAATCGATCGGCAATTGGCGGGGCCCGAGCCTTCGTTTTCGTCGAATCCGTCGGACGTGATTTTGGTCGATGACGAACCCGATTCGCCAAGGCTTGCCGAAGTCGATGATCCGATGACGATGCTGTCGGCCGAGGACGTGACGATCCACGACATTCGAGCCAAGCTGCCCGAAAAGGTTGGCCGCTATCTGGTGCAATCCCTGCTCGGCTCGGGCGGATTCGGATCGGTGTATTTGGGCCGCGACCCTCAGTTGGATCGGCTTGTCGCCATCAAAGTCCTGCGCCCCCGGCGATTGAAAGACCAAGAACAACGCGACCGCTTCTTGCACGAAGCACGTTTGGCGGCCCAGATCCGCCACCCGACGATTGTTCAAGTTCACGATGTCGGGTCCGAGGACGACCGCTGTTATATGGTGATGGAATACATCGCGGGCCGCACGTTGCATTCCACAATTCGATCGACCGTCCTGTCGCCTCGAGCCGCGGCACGGCTCGTGTTGGCGCTAAGCGATGCGGTTCACGAGGCGCATCGGATCGGGCTCGTCCATCGGGATCTAAAGCCCGCCAACATTTTGGTCGACGTGGAAGGCCGGCCTTACATCACTGACTTTGGGCTGGCGATTCACGAGAACGATCAGCGGCGCGGCGCGGGTGAAGTCGCCGGCACTCCGGTCTATATGGCGCCCGAGCAAGTCCGCGGCGAATCGCACCTGCAGGACGGCAGGACGGACATCTGGGCACTCGGCGTAATGCTTTACGAAATGCTGTGCGGCAGGCAGCCCTTCACCGCCAATAAAGTCGATCTACTGTTCGATGAGATCACGGATCGCGACCCCAAGCCGCCACGGCAAGTCGATGATGCGATTCCCGCCGAGTTGGAACGAATCTGCCTCAGGTGTCTGTCGAAAGACATGGCGGACCGCTACACCACCGGCAAGGATTTGGCCAGCGACTTAAGAGAGTTCCTGGACGCCAAAAAATCGGACGACGCCAGTCTATCCGTGGGGAATGAATCCCGTGCACCCAGTTCGTCGTTCGGCGATGCCGGGCTGTGGAACCTGTTGGCGAATTTGGGAACGAACACGAATCTGCCACGTCGCTCGAATCAATTCGTGGGCCGGCAACGCGAGCGCCGCGAAATCGTCGAATTGTTGCGCGAGAATTCCGCCGGCTGTCTCACGTTGACCGGGTTCGGCGGGCTTGGCAAGAGCCGCTTGGCAATGGAAGTGGGCGCGGAGTTGTTGGATGAATTGCCTGGCGGCTGCTGGTGGATCGAACTGGAACGAGCGACGACCGCGCCGGAAATCGCCCAAGCCTTGCTGAAACCTTTCGAAGTTCCGCTGTCCGGTAAACAAGATGTCATTGATCTTGTCGACGGCGTGCTGCAATATCGCGAGCCCTTGCTGTTGATTTTGGATAACTTTGAGCAAACGGTGGAACATGCGGCCGCCACGGTCGGTTTTTGGCGCAGCCGCTCTCCGCACGTGCGATTCCTGGTCACCAGTCGTTCGCCTCTGTCGATCGAAGGCGAACGTCGGTATGAATTGGAACCGCTACGCGCTCCCAAACAAGTTGCCGCCACCGATTCCGTCGAACATTGCGGCCAATTTGAAAGCGTGCAGTTGTTCGTGGAGCGGGCCCAGGAGGTCGACAACGCGTTTCAACTGAACGAATCCAACGCCCGCGACATCGCGGAAATCTGCAACCAATTGGACGGAATTCCACTGGCGCTGGAACTCGCGGCCAGCCGCATCGCGGTGCTCAAGCCCGCGCAGTTGCTTAAAAGGCTCGATCAGAAGCTGCAATTGCTCAAGTCCAGCCGCCGAGATTTGGCCTCTCGTCAGCAAACCTTGGAAGGGACCATTGACTGGAGCTACAACCTGCTCGCCGAACATGAGCAAGACGCGTTGCTGCAGGTCTGCGTACTGCCCGGCACGTTTTCGTTGGAAGCCGCCGAGGACATCGTGGATCTCTCGCCGTTTTCCGATGCCGCTCCAATTATCGACGTCGTGCAAAAGCTGCGTTCGAATTGCCTGTTGCGCGTGGTCGATGCGCCGCAAGAGTTGCGCTATGACATTTATCGTTCGATTCGTGAGTACGGGCAACAGAAGCTGCTGCGCGAACATACGCCGGAAGCGACCACAGCGCTGCGCGATCGCGCGACGAATTACTTGCTGCGATACGCCCGCCAATGGGATCAGGCAATTTCCTCGCCGGACGGTGGCGAGGCATTGGATCGGATGTTCGCCGAGATCGACAACATCCACGCGGTTCAAGACTGGGCTCTTGAATCCGGCGATCAGGAAACCGCGACCGAGGCCATGCTGCTGCTGGTTGGCACCATGACTCGCCGCGGCATCACGGAAGAATATTGCCGGCGTCTAGATCGCTGCGACCCGCCCACGGACGAACAACGAGCACAACTGCTCACCGCCCGTTCCAAAGCTTGGCGCGCGACCGGCTCGTGGGACGAAGCCGCCGCGGCGGCCCAACAAGCAGTCAAGTTGTGCCAGACGCGAGAAGATTCCAAGACGAAGGTCGAGGCGCTGCTGCAATGTGGGAAAATGTACAGCCTGCGCGGCGAGGCCCTACGGGCATCCAACCGCATTGACGAAGCCGAGTCCATGGCGCGACGGCTCGGCTTGGACCATCTTGTTTCCACGGCGATGGCCAGCCGCGGCTTCGTGGAGTGGCAGCGGGGACACGTTGACTCCGCCCTCGATTATTACAACCAAGCGGCCAAGTTCGCGCGGCGCATCGGCGATCCTGGCATGCAAGCGCTAATCACGCTTCGTCGTGGCCAGGCGCTGGCGCGACGCGGATCGTTGGAAGAAGCGATGTCGTGCTTCGTCGAAGCCGAAGTTGCCGCCCGGCATTTGGGAGACCGCCACATCGTCTATCTGGCGTTGTCTGGAAAAGGCATGGTCTTTTCCGAGCGGGGCGACTATTTGGCCGCCATCGATTGCTACCAAGAAGCCGAAGCAACCACGCGCGAGATCGGCGAAAAGCGAGGCATCGCCGTCAATGTCTCGAATCGCGGCTTGGCCATGACCGACTTGGGAAATTACGAAGTGGCGCTGGAGTGCTTCGAAACGGCCGAACAACTGAATCGCGAAATGGGAACCCTTGCCGGCATCGCGCTCAATTTGGGAAATCGCGGAGCGGCTTTGGGAGCCATGGAGCAGTACGACGCCGCCCTGCAATGCTTACAAGAAGCCGAGCGGCTGAACCGGCAGATCGAAAACCGCATGTTGATCGCCATGAATCTTGGCGACCAGGGCTGTGTCCTGCAGCGGCAAGGAAAACCGCAAGACGCCCAAGCCGCCCTATCGCGGGCGATCGAATTGCTGATCGAAGTAGACATGGAGTCCTCGCAAGAGCATTTCATCTATTTAACCGCCCACGCCATCGTAGAGGCGGAATTGGGCAATCAAGCCCGGGCGCGGGACTTGGCCCAGTACGCCCAGGAATTGGCCTCCAAGCTCAACCTTTCGGAAAGCCACCCGCGCATCCGAACGCGTCAAGCCATGGCATCACTACGCGGTTGCCTCGCCCGCGAAGCTGACTAGGCGTTCTTCAAAACGTGAGCCGTACGCGCTCATGCAGGTGCATTCGATAGTGCGAGGAGCATGGCGCTTCGGGACCGCGATTCATGCACCCTAAACATGACTGGCAATTCGCAGATGCGCGTGCCTGCACCACCGTCGGAGATAAAGGGCCTGGTTTGCTCGAATCGATTTACGAATGGTGTCTAACGATGGAACTGCAACTGCGAGGTCATCGAGTTCAAAGTCAAGACCGTGTTGTCATCCGCTATAAGCAATTCTCCCGCGAGGAGCCGCTTCGATTCGATTTGCTGATTGACCCGTGCTTGTTTGTGGAAGTGAAGGCGGTTGAAAAAGTGCATCCCATCCACCAAGCTCAATTGCTCAGCTACATGAAACTGCTGGATATTCCTCTGGGCCTCATCATCAATTTCCATGCTCTGAAATTGACCGAGGGCGTCTCGAGACTCATTCTGCCTGGTGCCAACCAAGAATAAGTCCACTGAGGAGCCAGAGAAAACAGAGATTCCTTCCCTCTGCTGACTCCGTTGACTCCTGTTCATCATGGGCCAAACGATCCGTATTATTGTGCCGCATTTGCTGAAGTTAATTCCCGCCCGGTCCTTAAGAGACCACCAAGTTTGCCTAGGCCCTTGGCAGGCAGTCCATCTCAAAATATGGTGTTGATCTTGGTGCCACCGCCGGCTCGCCCGGTCAAGCCAGCAGTGGCATACCATTTTTTGCTGATCGAG
Source organism: Planctomycetota bacterium (assembly GCA_029259935.1). The sequence continues at coordinate 12,284 of JAJDEH010000201.1, read as the reverse complement.
TACCAGGTGGGCGACGATACATTTGGGGGCGGAATCCAACAGGTTTTTGGTGAACCTTTGAGACTTCGCCGCGTCTGGAGACTGCATTCGCTCTTTACTCACGGTCAGGTTGCGCGATGATCCAAAAGTTTGCCAAACCCCCAGATCCCACCCAAGGCAGTTGGTGGGGGCGGCCGTGCGGCGGTCGCGACGTGTTGGGACTGGCATTGCCGCTGGTGATTTCAGCAATGTCGTTCACGATCATGCATTTTTGCGATCGCATGTTTTTAGCCTGGCATTCGACCAGCGAGATGGCGGCGGCCTCGATGGCCGGGTCGTTGAACTGGACCGTGTTCGGTTTCCCGCTCGGACTGGCCGTCTATGCCAATACATTTGTCGCCCAATATCACGGCGCGAATTCTCCGAAAAAGATTGGAGCCGTGGTTTGGCAGGCAGCCCGCATCGGAGTCTACGCCTCGCCGTTCTTCGCGATCGCGGCCTATTTTAGCCCGCAACTGTTCGAGTTCTTTGGACATCCGGCCGGCTTGCTGAAGTTCGAGGTGACGTATTTTCGCGTGCTGGCCTGGGCATCAGCGGCGGTCGTGATCTCGGCTTCGTTGGCATCGTTTTTTATTGGACGGGGAAAAACGCGCCCCGTCATGATCGTGAACATCGCGGCGGCGATCTTGAACATTGTTCTCGACTATTGGTGGATCTTCGGTGGCTGGGGAATCCCCGCGATGGGAATCGAGGGAGCGGCCTGGGCCACGGTGGTTTCGCAGTGGTTCAAGGTGGCCTCCTTTCTGACCATCATGTTCGCAACGAGTTCCATCGAGCAGTACGGACTGGTCAGCGGCATGCGGTTTGACCGAAAGTTGTTTGGCCGTCTGTTTTACTACGGCGGACCGAATGGATTGCAGTTTGTCATCGAAGGGTTCGCCTTCACGGTGATCTTTTTGATGATCGGCCGCCTGGGCGAAACACAGGCCGCCGCCACCAGCGTCGCGCTGAACATCAACATGATGGCCTTCGTTCCCATGATCGGCATGGGCGGAGCCGTGAGCACGTTGGTGGGCCAGCAAATTGGCCGCGGCAATCCGAGCTTGGCTTCCAGGGCTACCTGGACGGGCTGCTGGCTGGCGCTGGTCTACACGAGCATTTTTGGCGCGTTGTATCTTCTTCTGCCTCAAATGTTCGTTGCCCTGCATCATCTGCATGCCGACAATTTTGATGAAATCAGCGCCTCGGCAACTTTGTTACTGCGATTCGTGGCCGCCTACTGCTTGTTTGATTCGATACAAATCATTTTCGTCAGCGCCATTAAAGGGGCGGGCGACACGCGATTCGTACTGATCACGACCATCATCACGTCGACCGGTTTTGTCTTGGCGGGAATGATCGGCGGAGCTTATTTTAATTGGGGACTGATCTCCTGGTGGGCCCTGATCACGGGTTGGATCACGGTGCTGGCCTTAGTCTACCTAGCGCGATTCATGCAGGGACACTGGCAGACGATGCGCGTCATCGAGCCCGAACTGATCGACGGCGAAAAGGAACTGGCGGCCGAAGTGCCAATCGCCTAGGCCTTGTCCCAAAACAGGTTTGGGTGGCTGGGGCCGACCAACGGGAGTCCCCAGGAAGCTGCGCTGCGGGCTCCGCTGCGCTGCGATCCCAGCCACCGAGTACTTGAGCAATGAGTTTTGGGACAAAGCCTAGTTCTCTTAAGAGATTGGCGGCCCGCGACTAGTTTCGACCATAATCATCCTGCCAACTTCGCCAGCAAACGCGGTTCCCTTGATCTTCTGCCGTGGGTCAAATCCGCCACCCCTCCTGGCTTGACGCGATGTATGGCTGGCTCGGAGATCTTGCGTCCCGCGCGGACGCGACGCCGAAGAAACGCAAGAGCATCGTCCACAGCCGGCCCCGTAATGTTGGTGGCTTGCCCGCGTGATTTCTTTCTGGCAACTCGAACAACTTTTCAACCACGCTTTGATAGCTCCGTTCGTTAATTTCCAAGGCGTGATGGCGGGTCATCGCGGCAAGGTCGCTTGGCAGTTTGCGAGCGGGCGGTAGGGCAGCTCCATCCACCAAAATGGGGACAACTCGAATGCCATTCCTCAAGGCCGTCGAGACTTCTAGCCGTACCAGATCTTGGGGATTTTCCAGCCTCCGCCGTCCATGGCTGTCGGAAATGGAATCCCATTGTGAGCCGATGAGTACCAGCATGGCGTCGCACTGACACACCGCCGCGGAGATTGCTTCCGCAAAGTTGTCGCCGGGCTTCAACGTGTGGACATCCATGAAAACCGCGGATTCGCCCAGCTTCGCGGTGAGGCGATCAAATAGGCTGCGAGCCAACCATTTGGTTTCTTGCCGGCGATAACTGATAAACACACGCATCAAACATTACCTCCCAATTGGGTCAATTGGTCGTCGCGCAATTCCGCGCAGTTTCGCAGCCTGCCTAGTTTCTCAAACGCAGGTCCGTGGCTCGAGGTGGGGCCGGGGCATCGGTCAAAGCTTGTCTGCTACAACAATTACGACCAGGCGCAACGCGGAAAAAAAACTGACTGCGAAGGAAAAAAGTATCCGATTTCCGCTGCGCCCGCGCGTATAGAAGTGGAAGGAAGATGAAGGAAGTCTTACTCCTCGGCATATCCCACAACAAATCCAGCAGCGGATGATCAACTCAACCCTCTACAATATCAAGCTGCAACTCTCCCACCCTCACGCTGAGTACGCGCCCCACCGCCAGACAGAACGGAGGCATTCTCCATGGCAATCTCGCCAGACGAATTCGATCGGCTTGTTAAGGAATACGACCAGAAGATCCAAATATGGTTGCAAGTCAATTTGGGGCTCGACGAGAGTACCGCGGCGGACGTCGTGCAAAGCACCTGGAAGAAAGTGTGGGAACTTCGCGAGAGTGCCGACCCAACGCAGTCCGTCTCGGCGTGGGCCTTCCGGATTGCAATTAATCAAGCCAAGACTTGGCATCGTGACAACAAGAGAACCGTGCCCAGCAATCACCTTGTTCAGGAGGTGTTGGCCGAGGATTCGTGCAACGCTCGCCACGGCGAAATGCCCGAAGCGATGCAGCAATCTCTCGAACGCGTCCGACGCGTAATTTACATGCTTCTGCAAACTCGCCAACTCACGGAAAAGGACGAGTTGATTCTTTCGGCGTATTGCTCCCGCCAGGGCCAGCAATGGGTAACCGCCGAACTCGAGGCAGAAACGGGGATGAACGGACAGAACATTCGCGCTCGACGGATCCGAATTATCTCTAAGATCAAAAAAGAGGTCGACGGATCCGATTCTGAATATCAAGAAGAATGAGACGACAACATTTTCCATCCGGAGGACACGAATGACAGGCGAACACAATTCTTTCGAGGACTTGGTATGTACCGCGTTCCTCGATGAACGCATTAACGCGGAACTCGCGCGGATCGAAGTAGATGCGCCCGACGAGGCGCGAATCGGTCAGATCCTGGAAAAGACAGTGGGTCGTTCTTCGTCTTGGCGTTCTTCCTCGCTTACGGACGGCCGGGTGCGCCTGGCGGTTTGCAAGTTCTTGCGAGAAACGCGCGACGCAGCGCGAACTCATGCGGAACATCAGCTTTATGATTTGAGCGCGCGGGGCGTGGAGTGGTTTCGAGCAACGGCCGGCTCGGTGTTCGTGTTCGACGCGAAGAAAAAGGAACTTCGATCGTTGGAGTCCGCTGAGTTTAATACATACGGAGTTCGGCGGCGGATACCCTTAAACGGAGACGGTATCGTCGCCCACGTGGCGCGGACCTCGGAAGGCTTTTACACCAATGATGTCTCCTCCGTTCCATTTTATCGCGAGGAAATTGCCGACACCCGTTCCGAATTAGTGGTTCCCCTGTTTGACGGCCCCAACCGGGATCGCTTGATTGGAGTCTACAATCTCGAATCGCGTGACAAGGGTGCCTTCACGACCGCGCAGGTTGAGGAGTTGCAAGAAAAAGTAGCCTACCTGGTGCCGCACATCCTGGTACTCGACCATCTCGATCGTACGGACGATCTGACATGCGGCTGGCATCCGGAAATCCATGGCTGGAACCCCGCGCGATATCTGCGGGAATTTTGCCGCGTGGTGGGCACCAGCTTGGTGGTCAACCACGAGCCTCCACCTAGTTGTAGTGTGTGGCATGTTGACTGGACCAAAAAGGAAGTCTGGGCGCTTGCCGCTCATGGTTATGACTACAAGTTTCTCAATGATGATTGGCTTCCGATTGACAGCGCGACGGCGAAGGTGGCCAAGCACGCGGAGCGAACGCTGTGTGCCGGCACTCCGTCGGAACTGTGTTTCGTACGCCGCAAAAAATCCGAACGAATGAAGTTGGATCACGTGACGCTTGCTTCGCTTCACAACCGTCGAAAAGGTCTGAAAAAGGGAATTGGGACGTTGCGGTTGGATTTTTTCGCCAATCGGCCGCCGGGCCAAGTGCCTTCGGACGATGCGGTTAGCTGGTTGGCCGAACAGGCCGAGGGGATCATCGAAGACGTCAATAACGTTCGGCTGCGGCTGGCTCCCGCCTATCTGGCACACAAATTCGCCTCGGAAAGTTTTTCCAGTAGAAGCTTTCGGCCGCTGCTGAAAACGACGCTGGATGAACTGGGTGCCGAGGCGGGTTCGGTGTTTGTGCGCGGCCCCAATTCAACCAAGCTCCAATGCGCGTTCACCACGGGATTGGAAGGAGTAAGCGACATCACCGACGCGGAGTATGACCTGGAGGAAGACGCGGAAAGCTCTACCTGCAAACTGGCCCGCAACGGCGGAACCGCACGCATCAATCGGGCTCACGACCGGCAATCGGAAGAACATGGAAATCCAAGTTCGCGTCATTGGCGCGAGACACTGGATGGCGACGCGGGTCTCTTCCGGCGGTTTCTGGGGGCCGGCGTCAGTATCGGAGATCGAGACAACCCGGACATGCTGGGTGTGATTCGCGTGAACCGGTCACTCAGTTCGCGGCCTTTCACGGAAGCGGACGAGAAATTAGTGGAAATCATCGCCGACCATTCAAAATGGCTCTTCGCCAACTGGGGATTCGAGCAAATTGGCAAAGATGGTTTCGTGGAAGGCGCGTCGAAGCGAGTGCAAGTCGAGAAAGTGCTGGAACACATGGTCTATCCGGCTCAGCGGAAGCCTTGCGATCCGCCGACCCAAGCCACTCTGTTCGTGCGTCACGAAGATACCGAACCCCGCTACCGAACTTATGTTTATCGTTCCCGAATCCATAAAGTTGCCCCCGAATACCTGGATGATCATTCGCTCTACGATCAGGTAGGCAAGGACGCTTCGTTGGCGATTGAAAGAATGTCCGTCGTTGAAGTGCGTCGCCTACACAGTTGCCACGATATGGCGGCAAGGCTCTGCGCGCCGCTGCTGTCCTGGAGCGGACCGCATCTTGTTGACGCGGTTCTCGCGATGGATTTCAAGGGTGGATTGCCAGACTGGAATGAGGACGCACGCCGCGCCTTGTTTGACCAATTCGTCCGTCTATCCGCCATGTGGGGCATCGGAGACCGGCGGCTAAACAGGCTCTTCTTACGGTCCGATTCATCCCAGGCGTTTGACCGCTGGTGCAGTTACGTTGTCGAACAAGATGAAATGGTTTCCTGGATTCGCTGCGACTTGCGGAATGACGGCCAGCCATTCAGGCAGCTTGATTTTGGCACCGCCCGGGAGGCTGCTTCGAAATACGTCAGTCCGCCCTCTCGCCAGTTGGTTCGGTACGGGGTCGAGGTCACGGAAGATGGTTCGCGATGCAAGCTGCCGCTTTATGTCGGACCTTGCGTGGCGGGAACCATGGAACTGGGCATCACGCCGGCAAGAGCCGCGCAAATCAAGAAAGCCTTGGCGGAGTTTGATCACGATGTCAATGATCTTTCCGACGTGGCGTTCGAGCCAGTACGTTCTCTGGTGGCGTCGATTACCAGTGTCTGGTGCAAGTTGATGGTCAACGGAGATTTGTGGGACATCGACCTCGCCACGGCTGAGGACGTAGACGGCGAATTACAAGATTGGAAAGTAAAGGTCCGTTGGAATGCCAACAATTGGAGCGTAAAGAGTCCGAAAATGTCGACTCATTGATGCCGAACGGAGGATCGAACCGTCGGCCGGACTCTCGGCTTCTTCCTGCTGGCCCTGCTTGAGCGAACGCGCTTTGAAGTCAGTTCGCAAGTGGCATGACTTGTATCTTACGAATACTGACTTTGCTGCCCGGGTCGTGTTGCTGAAAGGCGAAGTGTCCTTCCTTGAACGTCAGAGCAAAATCCAAGTACTCATACAGTTCATTACCGTCGACCGTGACCTTGATTCTGGTTACCTTACGGCCACGCCACACATCGTCGCGAACTTCCAGATCATACGTGAACCACGTATCCGGCTTGACATGCTGCTTGTAAACGTGACACAGCCCGTACAGCGAACCTGTACGAATTGGATCGGTGTGGGTGCTGTCGATTTGAGCTTCATAGCCATCGGAAAAACTGGGTTTCGCCGTCGTGCGAAAGTACAGGCCCGAGTTGCCTCCGTCGTTGATCTTAACTTCGGCTTGGTAGCGGAAGTTCTTATAAGGCCCGCTGGTACAAACTAGCATCGACGCCGAGCCCGATCCGCTGAGCGCGCCATCCTTCACCTCCCAAACGCTTTCTTTGTTTCCAACCTTTTCCCATCCCGCCATCGTCTTACCGTCGAACAACGAGATCCATTTTGCATCCTCCGCCACCGCATCGGCGGAAGACCACAAAACCGGCAAAACGGCAACGCAGAGTACGAATCGAAAGATGGAAGCAGACATAAGCAATTTCCTGAAGTTAGAGTTGATATCGAAGGGGCGTTTGGTCCATTTTCCAATTGTAACCGCAGTCGGCCTGGAATGTCGCGATTCCAGCCTGAAGGCTGGACTGAGCGACTAAGTCGTTGATCGCTCCGCGATCAAAACGTCTTCGAAACGCCCAACTCGATGGTTCGTGATATTCGCCTTCGTTCTGTTCGCGGAGCGAACAACGACTTTGCCAAAAGTCCGCGCAACCAAATGCAAATCTGAAAACCAAATCTTGAGGCGTTGCCCGCCTTCGTGAACTTACATCCATCATGTTTTCAGACAACGACGCGTGGCAGCCAATGCTTGCAAACGCTTGCGAAGTTTTCGAAGTTTTGAGATTTCGGCACGGCTGATCGCAACTCGCAAGTCTTGAATGGTACTCGGTTTTCGATTGTTGGGAGGATTAGGCACGCTTCAAATAGCCAACGGATTCGTATGTTACATGCTGGCGAGTGCGCCGCTTTGAGCTTGCCGTTCACCGCAGCGGACGCGAACCCATTTTGTCTCGCCTCGCGGTCAAAGTTTTGTAGGTTTTCGCGAGAAAAGATCCACTAATTGACGATTCAAAAAAACACTAGCCGGATCGACCGGTCCGGCTCTAAAATACAAGTATGGGCAGCCGGGCGATCGGGGTTCGCGTGAAGAATCCCTTGCCTTGACCGTCCGAGTACACTTAAAATCATGAATTGCAATTCCCACCCCGTGAGCAGTCCTCCATGAGCAGCCGACATCCCACCTTTTGCGACGGAATCGACCGGCGATCTTTCATGCGTATCGGTGGCATGGCGATGGGCGGTGCCGCCTTGCCTCAGTTGCTGGCCGCGCAGGCGGGTGCCGCTGAGCGGTCGTCGCACAAAGCGCTCATTATGGTCTTTCTTTCCGGCGGACCTCCGCATCAGGATATGTTCGACTTGAAGCCGGACGCGCCCGAAGAGATTCGCGGCGAGTTCAAACCGATTTCGACTCGTGTTCCCGGTATTCAAATTTGCGAACATCTGCCGTTGCTGGCAGCGCGGATGGATCGGATGTCGATCATTCGATCGTTGGTCGGCGCCAAGAACCGGCACGACGCCTTTCAATGCTTGACCGGTTGGCTCAAGGAAAATCAACCGACCGGCGGTTGGCCTTCGTTAGGCTCGGTAGTCTCGAAGTTGCGGGGCTCGGTATCGTCGGGCACGCCGCCGTTTGTCAGTTTGACTCCGCGCATGAAATCGTCCACTTGGTCCGATCCCGGTCGCCCCGGATTCTTAGGTGCCGCTCACGGGCCGTTTCAACCCAACGCCGAAGGCGCGGAGAGTTTGATCCTGCAAGGCATCGATGTCGAACAGCTTCACAATCGCACGCAATTGCTGGCGGGCCTCGACAAGTTTCGCCGCCAAGCCGATAACATCGCGGAACTAAAAGGCGTCGACTCGTTCACCCAACAGGCGCTCGGCATTTTGACGTCCAGTCATCTGGCCGACGCGCTCGACTTGGAAAAGGAAGATCCCAAGCTGCGTGATCGCTACGGTCGCGGCAGCAACTCGCCGGCGGGCTACGGAGATGCCGGACCGCTGAACGCGGATTACTTGCTGGCCGCCCGCCGCTTGGTGGAAGCCGGAGTGCGGGTCGTCACGCTGGCCTACGGCCGTTGGGATTGGCACGGACAACCGCATGGAACAAATTTTGACAACGGGCGGGACCATCTTCCGGCGCTCGATCAAGCCGTCTCGACCCTGCTGGACGACTTGCACGACCGAGGCATGCAAGACGACGTGAGCGTGGTGGTGTGGGGCGAGTTCGGGCGCACGCCGCGCGTCAATGCCAAGGGCGGCCGCGACCACTGGCCCAAAGTCGGCAGCGGATTGCTGTTCGGCGGCGGGATGCAATCGGGACAGGTGATCGGCTCGACCAACCGTTTTGCCGAGCAAGCGGAAGATCGTCCGGTCCACTTCCAAGAAGTCTTCGCCACGCTCTACCGCAACATGGGCATCGACATCAACAACGCGACCGTCCACGACTTTAACGGACGGCCCCGATACCTGGTCGACCATGCCAAGTATCAGCCATTGCCTGAGTTGGTGTAAGTCGTTGTTCGCTCCGCGAACAGTACGAACCGCCACGCTCGCAAACTTGGCGACTCATTTGAAGGCGACGATAGTGAACCAATGAGCGATTCGGTGTACACCATTGTGCCAGCCCAATCCGAGGACTTTCTCGATGTCGCGGCGTTGGACCGCATGGCCTGGCCGGATGCCGAGGACGTCTTCATTCCCGACGGCGAACATGCTTGGCGATTGTGGTGCGAACACGCCACGGTGCTGGTCGCCCGTTGGAGCGAAAGCTCGTTGCCGAACAGCCGATCCGTGGCAGGCGCACTATTAATGTTCCCCACGAATCACGGCGAGTGCTTCTTGCACAAGATCATGGTGCATCCGGATTGCCGAGGAAGTGGGATTGGTTCCGCGTTGATGCGCGCCGGGTTGGCTCGGACGACGACGAAAACTTTTTTAACCGTCGATCCGGCCAACCAGCACGCCGTGAAACTTTACGAAAACTTCGGATTTGAAATCGAGCGACTTGTTCCCGGATACTATCGTCCGCACGAAGATCGCTACGTCATGCAATACACACCCGCCGAGTGAGTTGGAATGCTCGATTGGAAAGACGTTCCATCCCCTTCGGGTCGAGTCAACGGAAGTTTGTTACCAAACTACCGGTCGCCGTTGAGGAAGACGAAACGGCGAACACCATCGCGCTTCACTTGGATTCGCATACCTTGGGAGGCATCCTGAGTTTCGACCGCGTTTTGAAAACTGGTGTCATCAACCACGGGCCGGCCTTCGACCGAGACGATCACATCTCCCACGCGGATTCCGCTTTCGGCCGCCAATGTGCCGGGTTCCACTTTGGTGACCAATGCACCCTGTTGGCCGGCGGCAAAACCTAGACGCCGTGCCTGCTCCGCGGATAGGCTGGTGACTCGCATGCCAAAGTTTTCGACCGCTGGCTCCTCCCGACGAAGGTTGGCCGCCAAAGTCACTTCTTCCTCCTCAAGCTGGCCAACCACGACCTTCATGCTCCGCCGACGTCCGTCGCGGAAGATCTCCAGGTCCGTTTGCGTCCCAGGCTTTGTCGCCGCGACGGCGTTTCGAAGTTGACTGGCGCTGGTCGCAGGGCGGCCGTTGTAGGTGAGAACAATATCGCCAGCTTGCAAACCGGCCTTGGTGGCGGGGCTGTCAGGTAGCACGTCGCCCACCAGTACGCCCTTGGTCGAGTCGTAAGAAAAGGAACTGGCAAGATCTTCGTTCAGGTCTTGAATCAGCGCTCCAAGCCTGCCGCGTTCAACACGGCCGTGTTCCACGATCGAGTTTTTGACCATGCGGACCATGTTGCTTGGAATGGCGAAGCCGATTCCGTTGTTGCTGCCGGTGCGCGACGCGATCGCCGTGTTGATTCCGACAACCTGGCCGCGCATATTCACCAGCGGCCCGCCGCTGTTGCCGGGATTAATCGCGGCGTCGGTCTGCAGGAAGTTCTCATAATCGGTGATGCCGACATTGGCGCGCCCTTTGGCACTGATGATTCCCGCAGTCACGGTTTGATCCAGTTCGAACGGGCTGCCGATGGCCAACACCCAGTCGCCAACTTCGACGTCGTCCGAATTTCCAAGCCGCGCCGCTCGTAATCCGGTGGCGTTGATTCTCAGCACCGCGACGTCCGTCTTCGCATCGGTGCCCACGACCTGGGCGTCGAAAGTTCGGCCATCATGTAGCCGCGCCGTGACTTCGTCGGCGTCGCGAACAACGTGGTTGTTAGTCAGCAAGTAACCATCTTCGCTAACGATGATTCCGGTGCCCGTACCGCGTTGGGCGAACGAGCGACTGGAACCGCCTTGGGGGTTTCGGTTGTCGAAGAATTTTTCCAACGAGTCGTCGCCGAAAAATCGCCGGAATTCGTCCGGCCGTTGGGGACGCGCACCACTGCCACCGCGAGCGGCCTGGATACGTTTGACGCTTTGAATGCTCACGACCGAGGGACGTAGATCTTGGGCAACTTGTCGAAAGGCGCTCGACAAATCATCGATGCGCGCCAGTTCCGCCGGTGAATAATTGGCGGGTTGATTATCTTGGGCCAATGAAAATGTCGAGTTCATTCCTGACCAGGTAAACACCAGTCCCACGCAAACGGAAAGTAACGCCATGGTTGTCATTCCCGCCAGGAGATTTCGTGATAGTCTCGCCATGTGCTTTGCTCCTTTGATTTGGATTCGAAATCTTGAATTGCAAACTGATGAGATCGGCCGCTAGCGATTTGCACGCGATGACAACGACCGGCCTCCTCCGCTTGGTTCCAACGATACGTTGCCGCACGTTAAGATGTTCTTGCGGGGACGGAGCAAAATATTTTTAGAATTGCGGCCACGATGCGGCCAATCCAGCGCACATAAATAGGGGCTTGGACACTTGGCTCAGTGGAATCCGGCAGGCGAGCGGCCCGAGCCGACAGTCCGCGAGATATTGCCGCAAGTCGTTGGCGGGATTACGATAGACGAGGAAAGGTGGCATTGGCACGCTTGCCAGCACCTGCCAAAATGCAGGATCGCCAAGCGGGTCCCCAACGATGTATAGTCAACACTGCCGGGACGATTCGGGAGGGTAAGCGAATGGCTAGCGGCCTCATTGGAAATGAGGTGCCGGGAAACCGGTTGCGGGTTCGAGTCCCGTGCCCTCCGCTCTCTCGCCACGCCGCGTCAGGCGTGGCTTTTCTTTGCCATCTCTTGTCCTAGACACGACTTCGGTCTTCTTTCGTTTTGGCTTTGAAGAAGTCGCACAACTTTCCTTGGCTTCGCCAGGGTTAGCCACATCCCGCCCAGATGGGCCAGGTAACTGCTGGCCTTTTGCTGGCAACTGCTGGCGATTTGCTGGCACACCACCTTCAACGGTGCCAGCAGAAGAATGATATTCGCCAGCAGTAGAATGAGGGACCGTGTCTTTTCGGTACTCGCTTTCGCCATCAAGCGAAGGCATCTTATCCAGCGCACCTTTCATTTCTTGGCGATTGGTATGAGCATAGCGACCAATCGTTAGCACGGGCGTACTGTGACGAGCAAGAGTCTGCGCGGTTTTCACCGAAGCGCCGCTCGCTACGATTTCGCTGATGTAGGTGTGCCGTGTGGCGTGGAAATCGACAACCTCTCCATCACTGTTCTTGTAGACGAGAAAGTCACCTTCCTGTCTCCACTGTTGTTCCACATCATTGCCTGCCAGCCCGATCCAATGTTTGCGGGCTGCTGCTAAATCAGAACGCAGCATGCGAGCGGTAGCTGTCCATTGCATGCGCATGGCATGGCTGAGGAGGGCGATTGGTTGGATCGTCCGGGAGTTCGCTAGGCGTCGGCAGCCAAGATGATTCGATCGAGGAGGTTGTTCGAATTAGGCGGGGGCTCGCCGCTGGGCAGTT
>JAJDEH010000021.1 GCA_029259935.1 Planctomycetota bacterium | reverse complement strand
AAAGGCCCCAATACCGGAGGCATGGGTGCGTACTGTCCTGCCCCGCTGGTCAGCAACGAGATGCTGCGGTGGGTCGAGGAACACGTGCTGGTCCCCACGGTGCACGCCATGAAGCGTTCCCGACAGCCGTTCGCGGGCGTGCTGTACGCCGGCATCATGGTCACCAATCAAGGTCCCAAGGTGCTGGAATACAATGTGCGATTGGGCGACCCCGAATGCCAACCGCTGCTGATGCGTCTGAAGACCGATTTGATCGATGTGCTGGACGCCACGGTTGACGGCCGGCTGGACGAAATCGACTCGCTCGAGTGGGATCCGCGCCCGGCCGTCTGCGTAGTGATGGCCAGCGAAGGTTACCCCGGCGATTATGAACGGGGCAAGCCTATCCGCGGGCTGGACGAGGCGGCCAAACTGCCGGATGTCAAGGTCTTCCACGCCGGCACGGCCACGTCGAACGGCGAAGTGGTCACCAACGGCGGACGAGTGCTAGGAGTGACCGCGCTGGGCAACACAATCTCAGCGGCCAAGTTGCAAGCCTATACAGCCGTAAAGTGCATCCGCTGGGAAGGAGCCTGGTGCCGCAAAGACATTTCAGACAAAGCGCTGGCGCACAAGTAGTCGTGTCTTCCCACGACACCATCACAGGAAGTTCGGTGCGAGCCAGCGCGGTAGGAACAGCACGAATTCCGGGTAAACGATGACCGCGATCAGCAGAATGATCATCGGCACCAAGATGATTGCGACATCTTTTAGGACATCAACCACCTTGACGTTGCCCAGTGAGCAGGAAATCAGCAGGCACAGTCCATACGGCGGAGTCACCAACCCAAACGCCAACGAGATGACGCCAATGATGGCGAAGTGGATCGGATGCATGTCGACCTTTTCAGCCAGCGGAAGCAGCACGGTGCCCAGGATGATGATGGCGGGGATGGCATCGATGAACATGCCTACCAGCAAGAACGCCATGGCGATCAGAAATCCGGTGGCCACTGTTCCGGTGCCCCAATCCGCCATGATACCGACCAACGATTGGGGCACGCGATAGTAGGCCAGTAGCCAGCCAAACGCGGATGCCGTCCCGATGCAAAACAATGAAATCGCAGCGAAGCGGGCCGATTGGTAAAGAACCTTGGGGAACTGGCTCAAGCCAATACTGCGATAGATGATGCCACCCAGCGCGGCTGAATAGATGACCGCGATCACGGATGCCTCGGTGGGAGTAAAAAAGCCACCGACGATGCCACCGACGATGATGGCTGGCGTGACCAAGGCCAAGCTGGCGTTTCCTAGCGCTTGAAAAAACTCCTTACGGGTCGCTCGTTCATAGACGGGATAATTGCGCCGCTTGGCATAGACCAATACTGTTCCCATCATCAACATCGCGATCAGAATTCCAGGCAGGATGCCGGCCAGGAACAGGCCGCCGATCGAGACCGACATCAGCCCGCCCCACACCACCATCATGATGCTTGGCGGGATGATCACGCCCATTACGGATGAACAAGCCGTAATCGCCACGGAAAAGCTCGCATCATATCCCTGCTTCTTCATAGCCGGAATCATCAGCGAGCCAATCCCCGCCGCATCGGCCGTGGACGAACCGGAAATTCCCGCGAAGAGCATGCTCACCATCACGTTGATATGTCCCAGTCCACCCGGTAGATGCCCAACGGTTGTCCGTGCCAGCTTCACCAACCGCTCAGTAATCCCCGCTGCATTCATCAAGTTGGCCGCCAACAGAAAAAACGGCACCGCCAACAAAATGAAGGAATTGTAAGACTTCCACATTTCGGTGATCAGCACGATGGGCGTCAGCCGGTCGTCGAGCAACATCATGGGAACGCAAGCGAGTCCCAGCGCGAATGAAACGGGGATGCGCAAGACGATCAACACGCCAAACGTGCCGAACATGATCGCGGCTGCTTCAGCGGGACTCATGAATCCGATCTCTGGCCTTTGCTGAAGATCAAACGCAGGTCAGCGACGATCCGCTCCAGCAGAAACACCGCCCAAGTCACTCCCGCCACGGGAAACGAAATATAGATGCTCAGCATATTGATCCCGCTCATCTCGGAATTCTGCATGAACCCAAACTTGGCAAACGAAACTCCGTACCAGGCGAATACCAGCGCCATCAGCATCATGGCGGCGTGAACGATCAGACGGGCCGCTCCCTTTTGCCGATCCGTTTCCGGTTGCGGCAGCAGATCTACTTTGAAATGCGAATCGTCGCGGACCGCGATCATGGATCCAACCATGACGATCCATACGAAACAAAATCTGGCCGCCTCTTCGGTCCAAATGTAGCGTGGCAAGATCCCCGAATACCGCGAGAGAATCTGCAACAAGACTGGAACAACCATCAGCAACATAAGCGACGTCAACAAGACCTTCAGCACCCATGAATAAAGATCCAGCGAAGCCTTGGTGAGTTTGCCAATCGTCATGAAAATGGCCGTTTGGGAGTGAAATTGCGCCGGTCGCGGGCATTATTGCAAGCCGTTGATGCGGGCCAGAATTTTTTCGGCCTTGATTTCCTTCGCATAGGCCGCTTTCACCGGCTCGGCGAGCTTTAGCAGTTCGTTCCTTTGCTTGAACTCGTGCGTTCGCAACTTGTCTTCCTTTTCCAACTCCGCGAGGATCGCGGCATCTTCGCTGGATTCGAGTTGACGTCCATAGGCGCCCGCTTCGCGCCCCGCCCGCTCGATCGCCGCTTGCAAGTCGGGTGGCAGCCGCCGAAAGGTCTTGCCGCTGAAACACAACGGGCGAACGGTAATGGCGTGCTGTGTCTGAGAGATGTCCGGACCGACTTCATAGAACTTCATCTGCTGAAGTCCGGCGGCCTCGTTCTCCGCCGCGTCGATCACGCCGGTTTGGATTGCATTGTAAGTCTCGCTGTAGGCAATCACCGAGGGAGACGCCCCGATCGCTTGAAAAATGCGAGTTTGAATCGGCGCGCCCATCACGCGCATGCTGAGGCCATTCAACTCCTGCATGTTCGTCACCGGTTTATTGGCGATCAAGTTGCGAACTCCGCCACCCGCGTACCCAATCAACTTGACATCCGCCTTCTCGGAGACTTCGTCCGCGATGGGCTGGAGGGCGTCGCTGTCCAGCACTTTGTTCCAGTGATCGACATCGCGGAACAAGAACGGCATGTCCATCAAAGGAGCCGATTCGGAAAACGTCGACATGTGCGCCGGCGAGACGATGCCGTAGTCGACCGAAATTCCTTGGCTCATGTAGGCGAAGTAATCCTTTTCCAACCCTAACTCGCTGTTGAGAAACAGTTCGAATTCGATCGGTTTGTCGTAGTACTTCTTGACCAGTTCCTCAAACTTCCGAATGGTCCGCGTGAACGCGTGGTCCTCGCCAAACTGAACCGCGCCCTTGAGTGTAATGACTTGTGCGTCCTCTGTCCTTGGACGCAAAAGGACGACGGCCATCACGCCCAATATCGGCACGAGCAACAGGCCGATGATGAGTGCTTGTTTCATACGATGTTTCCGCTGAAGTATTCAATCCGCTTTGGGAATCTCGTTCACGGTATAGTAGGCGCGCCGGTGCAGCAGTTCGGCGTCGTCACTTGATTTGATTTTCGCGAGATCGAAATCGTGAATGTGGCCCTCTTGAATCTTGTCCAAGAAGAGCCGAACCGAGGTTTGATCGTCGGACACCACTGCCTTCGTTACCTTGGCAGTCGATAGGTCGACTTCGGGGCTGCCATAAAAACCAGCGTAAATGTGAGTATAGGTAGTGATGTTGTACGATTCTGGTCGAGAGGCGACGGTGCCGTCGACGGGCTGCGTGAACTTGACCAGAAAGCCGTCAGGCTTAATGTTGATCTCCTGGATTTCAAAAGGCGTCACGCCCGTCCAGTCCAAGCGGTCGAGGGCGAATGGTTTCTCGCCTCTGACAGGCCACTGACGATTGGTCGTAAAGCCGCCCGCGATCAACTGGCCTTGAGGTGAAAATTCGACATTCATGATGCCCGTCGAAAGACCTTCTCGAAATGGATAACAGGCACCTTGCCAAACTCCGTTTATCTCTTCCGTCGTGGCCCGCATGATGATGCTGAGGGTATAGTCGCCAACGAATATTTGATTCTCGAAGGGGCCGAACTTGCCTTTGGTCTTGTTGACTTTGAAGCCCGAAATCGACCGGCCCATCTTGATGTAGGGAAAAATGACCGCGGGCGGGACCAGTTCTGTCACACGTCGCTTCTCGATGTGAATTCGAGAATTGGTGTTGGGTTCCGTACTGGGCGCTTTCAAGCCCTTGGCGAACGGATACCAGTTGTAGCTGGCGGGGTGGCCCAAAAAACCGCCGGGCTTGAGATGCTTGAGCGAACACGCGCCGTTCCAAGGTCCTTGGCTTTCGGTGCAAAACATGATGCCCTCCGCATTCGGCCCGACACCACCAGGACTTCTCAGGCCGCTGCAAACGGGAATCATCTCGCCTTGGGGCGTGACTTTCACGCACCAGCCGCGAAAGAGTTGCCGCGAGTGATAGGAGCCGGTCAATCCTAAGGCAACCCAGATGTTTCCTTCTCGGTCGTGTTTGGATCCGAAGGCGAATTCGTGGCCTTCCGCGTAACCCCAGTTGTTGCTGAGCGTGTCGTAGCGGTCCGCCACGCCGTCCTGATCGGTGTCCGAAAGCTTGGTAAGCTCGCCGAACTGAGTGATGTAGATGTCGCCGTCTTTGTGGGCCACTCCGAAAATCTCGTCTTGTCCACTCGCGAACAGATGGTATTTCGGACCGGGCAGCTCTTCAAACGCGCCTTCCACGAAATAGACATCCCCTTTTCGAGTGCCTACGACCAAGCGACCGTCAGGCAAGATGTCAAAACTGCCCGCCTTCAACGGAACTTCATCTGGAATCGGAATGCTCACTAACTTGTAGTACTTCGACTCTTCTTCCGCGGTGCCCCACATCGCGCCCAAATCCTCAGCGCGAAGAGGAGCGACCAGCAAGCCGCAGACGACCAAAACAATCGCGTACAATTTCATTTTCGTCCTACCACTTGTATTCCAAAATCAACTGTGACTTGCCCGGCGGAAGCTTCAAGGGAATCAGCAACTCGCGCGGATCGCCTTCTCGGATGATGCCTCGATGAGGCGTCTTGATCTTGACGGTGAGTCGATCCACGGCGAATGAAGATTCCGACTGCTCGGCGATCTTCGATCCAGAAGCCGCGCGAAAGTAGAATTCCCCTTTCGCATCTGGCGCGTCGAAACGGAATGTCCGTCGAAAGAAGGCGACTTTCTCTTCGTCCAAAACGTCTTCAAAAAACTCTTCCACTTTGACATTGCCATAGTTGTACATGAACGTGGGCCGCTTGGACTTGTCGAGGAAATATCCTCGAAACTGGTAGCCGTGATCCTGTGGGAAGAGGTAATCCGTCTTTCGTTTGTAGGGCCAGTTGTCGTCCAGCGACTCAAGGCGATGAAAGGGAATTCCTGGCGGAAACTCGATCCGGTCCCGTCCGCGCGGCGAAAAGCTGCCGTGATTGACCGTGGCGAATTCTCCTTTCCACAGCATCCCCAAATTCATTTCTTCTGAATTGAATGCCAGGCTGATTCGCTCTGGATAGCCGACCGCGATTCCTCGATATCCGGCAACGCCGCGCCCTCGGCAGATCACCGTTTCATCCGTGACTCGCAACTCGGGAGCCTGTCGCGACAATCCCGTCGGATTCTTCGCGCGCGTGCCGTCTTCGAGGTAAACCCAGATCGACTCGATTTGCTTTTTCGTGTCTCCGCCCAGAATGTCTTCCTTGAAAGCATGTCCATTGGGCCAAGCGGAGGGCATGACGGTCCGCGGCCGAAACCGCCCCGGGTTGAGCATGAACCAATAGAACCAGTCTTTCTTGAGTCTCCCCGTTGTATGAATGATTTCCATCGCCCCCGGGCCGGCCGCCTTTTGGCCATTGAAGTCGTGGCAGGCGATGCAGCTAAAGCCGGTGGTGCCGACCAACTCGTGTCCGCTGCGTTTGTACTTCTCGACGTCTTCAATTTTGGCAAACGCGACTTTCTCAAGCGAATCAACTTTTTCAAAAAGATCTACAAGATGCCCGATATTTGCCTCGCCAAACTGAGGCATGGTGGTATCCATGTATTGCCGTTGCATCTTGCCGTGAAGCATTACTTCCCTGGTCCATTCCTTCTTGAGCTTGGCACCGACATGCGTTAGAGGCGGCGGAATTCGACCTTCATTGCCGAGTTCTTTTTTCGTCCCGGTAAAGTAGCGGTCGCGCTCCGGCGTCACGGCCCCCAACTCGGCACGCTCGTGGCAGGCAATACAGTTAAAGGTGACCAGAGATTTGTTGATCGTGTCGTGGTCACTGAGTTTGATCGTTTCGATGCTGGGTAAAACGGAACTCAGCAGTTTTCGTTGCGAATCGGACAAATTGAAACGGGGCCAATAACCTTTCTCATCGCCTAGGCAGCCACCGGTGGCCTTGAGTTTCGAGAGCATCGTGAAATTGCCCGCAGCGACCTTGATGTCGTCGTGACACTTCACGCAGCCAAGTTTGGCAAACTCGCGCCGTCCATCCTCCACCAAGTCGGCATCCAGGCGATACGGTTTGTACGGTTCAATGGGAGTCTTCGAGATAGACAATCGCGACGACGGAATGGATTGCCGCTTGAACCCGGGCCCTTCTATCTCGAAACTCAGCTTCGGTTCCTTGCCAGCATGAATATAGACGAGCTTGATCTGATTCCAGCCTTTTGACAGAGCGGCTTTTCCTTGAATCTTCTTGACGCTGCGTCTGCCACTCGCTGGCAAGTTGGCAACTTCGTCGTCGTTGATCCACAGCTCACCGCCGTTCATTTCCAAAAAGAATGTGTACTCGCCAGCAGAGTCCGCCTTCAGAAATCCCTCATAAATAATCGCCGAGTTTCCCTGCAACTGTTTTAAGCTGCCCAAATTAAAGTCCTCAATATGCCCGGCTCTCTCCTTCTCGACGTTCACCTCAAGACCTTCCCAAACTCTTCCGCGAATCATGGTGTAGGCGAGATGGCCAGGTATTTTTGTATCACGCAAAAGATAGTGGGCGATTCGTTCGAATTCTCGTGAATTCAATCGCATGTCCGGCATGCGACCCGAGGGCCGCGAGGCGTGGGGTGATCGCAGGAAATCGATGAGACTTCGGGTGTTGTATTTTTTCTCAAGCGCGCCTAAAGGAACTGAAGTGCCCCGCAGGAGTTCATCGCCTTCTTCGTCTCGAGGGGAATGGCACGCCACGCAGCCGACAGAATGAAACAACGTCTCCCCATGCTCCGCAGCGACCGCGTCAACGGCCTGCAAATCAAATTCGCGTGACTTGTTCAGCGACAACAAAGAATGAGTAATCGATTTGGCAGTCCGCCTTCTCTCCTCGGTGCTCAAATGAGCCATCACGTCCGGCATGGTCGTGCCTGGCTTCACTTCATGAGGTGCCTGAATGAACTGTTCCAAATAATACGGATTGATGCGCGAGCCAACCGCCACCAAACGTGGCGCGACTTTGGCGGAGCGAGCAAGCGAGGACTCCGTCGCGTGGCATGCCACACAATTTAATTCCTCGAAAAGCACCAAGCCCTTCAGTTTCCCTTCCAACAGGCTTGCTTCTATGCCCGGCGCACTTGCGGTTTCTTGCGGCGACCCGGCCCGACCAAGTTGCTGAGACACCAAAACTAGGCCGACGGCTACGACGACCACTCTTAAAAATTCACCACGTCGCATAAATCGTCCAATGTTCGTCTCTTGAGATTTGTAGCCCCAAGCCAGTTATGCGACGCCGCGCATCAAGCGGACGCCATCATGGCACTCAATCATAACAGCGCTCGCCCCTTCATTGTGATCCAGGCGGAACAGCGTTGGAATTTCGTCAAGTTTTTATCCCAAATTCGGAAACCGGTGACTGGCGGTCCTGTCCGGTTCCTGCAAATCCTATCGAAATAGAAATTTACCGATCGGACCCTGAGTAATACATGCCGCGTTCAAGTTCGGAACGTCCCACGGAACTGAGCTGCGGCGGCGGACCGTGATTCTCACGAGTTCCAATTTTGCCCTCATACTGCAACGTGTGTTGCCCTTGTGGGTTTTGTGTAGAATCACCTGGTGCCCCGTCAGGCATCGATGTAGCGGGTCCGAAGGTTGTTGTTATGGCTTCATATTCTGATCCGCCGAATCCGTTCGAGTCGCCCCAAGCACTTGGGCCGAGTGACCCGGCGGCCAGCAGACGGTTTCGAGGCGAACCGCCGCCGCAATCTGGTATTGTGAAATATTCGTGGAGGCTCGGCTTGGGCTCCATTGGCCTCGCAATTGGGTGCATCGTTACGATGATCTCGTTGTTCGTGGCGGCGGTGATCGGGTCGGTGACGTACCCGGATGCCTTTGAACCAGATGGACCAGGGTGGGTCATAGCGGTATGCATGCTTGCCATGGCGCTCACTTGGAGTTGTGTCAGCGGTGGGTTGTGCGTGGGGGTCGCCGGCTGCTTCGTGGGAAAGCCCGTTAGTGGCTTGGCGATCATCGGCATTGTCTTGAATGGTGTAATTCTGGGCGGTTTTCTGCTTATACTGCTCTGTTTGGCCCTGTTCATGGAACCTGTCTAGCGTCTGACAAGCGGTTCGCCCGGCCGCGACGCGCGCTCGACAGCACCCACGATGGAGAGTTGCCGATTCTGTCAGCGAAAAATTCTTTCAGAATTGTCTCGGGAGATAGGCCTGGCAAGCGACTATTACACCAACGTCTCCATCATCGCGCATAACTGAAAAGGAACTGGCCATGCACAAGCCACAATCTCAAGTCATTCTTTCTCTGTTGCTGTCCGCTAGCATGATGGGTCTCTCGGCCAGCGGCGATGATAAGCCGCGGGAGATCAAGCAGAAGGTCGAACACAGGATCATTCAGTTTCGGCAAGGTCCCGCCGCCGACAAATCAAGCAAGCAAACCGCCGAGCAGATTTCGAAGCTTCTAAAAGAAGCCGGTGTCAGCGACAAAGATATTGAGGACGTTGTTGAGAAAATCCAAACCGCGATAGGGCAACCGCGGTTCCGAATCGACGTCAACAAGTTTGGCGGCAAAGCGATTGTAGTGGGGCCGGACGGATCGCGTCGAGAAATTGAACTCGGACTTGCCAAGCCTGAACGAATCGTCCGTGCGATGGTGCTGAAAAAGGACAATTACATCATCGGCGTCGATTGTGAAACCGCCGGCGATGTGCTTCGTTCCCAACTGGATCTTGGCCAGGGTGTGGGGCTCGTCGTGAAATCGGTCTTCGACGGAATGCCCGCCAAAGAGGCGGGTGTCAAAACGCACGACGTGCTGATTCGAGCCGGTGGCAAGCAACTCGCTCAGGTCTCCGACCTGATGGCCGCTGTCGAAGCAGCCGGCCAAGAAAAGAAAAAACTCTCATTGACGCTAATCCGTGGTGGCAAGGAGAAGAAAGTCGAAGTCGCGCCAACGAGGCGTAAATTCACGTCATCGTCGAAAGCCAGGTTCGAATCGCGTGTATGGGTGGACAAAGTGGGTCCTGGTGTGATTACGCGTAAACTAACGTTGACCAGCGCTGAAGATACGCTTGAAAAGCAAGTGAAACAACTTGCGCGAGAACTGAAGGAACTGAAAGAGCAAGTAGAGCGGCTTCAGAAGGATTGAACCTCGCTCATTTCCGCCTTGCAATGATCTGCAAAGATGGAAGGCATGGGATCTATTCTCGCGCGGGCCACGGTCGCCGCTTGCGCCGGGATTACGGACTGGCGACCGATGGCTCGACAAGCTCTTGGACGGCCAACTCGTGAAACCAAACTTCGCCGCCGCTGGCGACCAGACGGAATTGATCCGTCTGAGTTGGGTTCAATGGCATGGCCGCAATCGGCCTTCCGTCGAACCAAACAAACCAGTCGCGATTTTGTTTGTCGATTTGAATCACCGAATAGTCGTCGGTCTTCTCCAGGGGCACCAGTTTAGTGAGCGGTTCAAAGAGGCCTCTTTGGCTGGGCTTCTTTCCGACTTGTACTCCGTCGGCGGTCAGGCGGACCACCAGCCGTCTTGCTGGATCGCTGCCATTGGCAACCACGGCGAAGTGAATTTCGGCCGTGGCCTTACCGTGAAGCCAAGTAAACACCGTCAGCCGATAGTTTGGCCAATCAGGTAGCGCTTTTGAGAGCGAGCCGTCCTCACCCGAGAGCGCACGCGACCCGCGACCGTCAGCCTTGGTCGTCCACGGTCCGGACGTCACCAAGCCTTGCAGGTTTTCACCGTTGTAGAACTGTTGCGTTCGTTGCGAGAGGACTAGGCTGGGCTTGCTGGGCTCGTACGGCTTCTCAGCCGGAAAGAAGGACCGCGCGACGAAAAAACCACACGTCGCCAAGACCACCAACAGCAACACACCGACGAACGCCGAGCGATATCGTCGTTGTGCCTTTTGCACCGGGATCTTCGTGGCCGTTGTCTGTTTGGGCATCTTGGCGGTGGTTGTCAGCTTGGCCGTCGTCCCCAGTTTTTGATCCTCGCCAACCTCCGACGTCCGAAACTCTTGAGTTTCACTCCCGGCCGCCAAATTGGCCGCCGAATCACCGGCCCCGCCGCGCAACACCCCAATCACTTTGTCGATCTCGGCCAGCAACAACTCGTAGTTGTCAAACCGCGCGCCGGGATCACGCTGCATCAGTCGCTGGACCAAGCGGTCGGATAGCCGGCTGACCTGGGCACTTTCGAGCGACGGAACGCGTTCCGCAAGTTTTGCCGTCACAATCTGGGGAAGCGACTTGCCGCCAAACGGAGGCTTGCCCGCCAGCATGTGATAGACCGACGCACCTAGCGAATACATGTCGGCCCGTAAGTCGATCGACTCGTCACCCAGTTGTTCGGGTGACATATAGTGCGGGCTGCCCACCGCCGCGTTAGTTGAGGTAATTCGCGTCCGCGTTTCGACATCGCCCGTGAGAAACGCCAGACCAAAGTCCGCGACCTTGACCATCGGCAAACCGGCGGGCAACAGAAATCCCGCGGGCGGTTCGACGAGCAGCAGATTCTCGGGTTTGATATCGCGGTGAACGATTCCCAAGCGGGCGGCGTGCGCCAGTCCTGCGGCGGCCTGACGTGCCAAGCCCCAGGCAACGGCTTCCGTCAAGCGACCCGATTGGTCGATCAAACGGCCGGCATCGTCGCCTTCGACCAATTCCATGGCGAAATACACGCGGCCTTCGTGGCGACCAAAGTCATAGGCACCCACGATATTGGGGTGAGTCAACTGTCCGACGGCGACGGCTTCTTGTTCAAACCGCGCCAATGCGGTGGCGTCCGCCATTTGGCCCACAAGGATCGTTTTCAGCGCGACCGTCCGGTTGAGGTTCAGTTGCTTGGCCCGATAGACAACTCCCATTCCCCCCTTGCCGATTGGCTCAAGAATCTCGTAGCCGGGAATGGTCTCCAAGGGCCGAGTCAGCGTTTCGACGATATCTACCTCAACGGCGCTGAGCAGCCCTTTTTGCAACACAAGCTGGCCCGCCGACAGGTTGCGCGTGGACGATTCGATCGAAACTTCGCGCGCGGTGTCCGTCGTTAGAAGTTCCAAGTCGAGGGCTATCGTCAGAAAGTCGCGCCCTGGATCAGCCAAAGAATCAGACGACATCAACCTATCCGATGCAGCATCAAGCTACCCACATGGCGAGAACATGGCCCCATAACGAATCAAGATTCTTGTCCTAGTTGGTTCAACTGCTCGATAATCGCATCCACGCTGGGCCGGTCTTCGACACTATTGCCCACGTAGGAAAATCGAGTCTTGCCGTTCTTGTCTAGAATGTACGTGGCCGGCTTGGAGAGCGACGCGCGAATTTGGAGTTCTTCGACCGCGACGAGGTCAACATCGAGGAACAGAGGAAAGGGGACCTCCGTGCCCGGATCATTCAGTTTTTCTTTGGTCGCCTTCAGAAACTCATCCAGCTTCGACGACTCAGCTTCCTTGGCGACGGGATAGATTAGCACCACTTCGGCGTCATGGGCCGCAATGTCCTTGTACCGCGAGATCAACCGGGAAGTCTGAGTCGAACAGTACGTGCAGATCTGGTCCGTTCCGCCCCGCGTAATGACAAGCACCACGTTCATCTTGCCGATATAGTCCTTGAGCTTGACTGCTTCGCCGTCGACATTGACAAACGTTAACGTGGCCGGATCCACGCCAGGTTCCGTATTTGATTGGACGTTGTCTTTGAAGATGATGTCAAAATCAGGAGGAATGTTGTAGGCGGCGGCATCCTGCGACGGGTCATAGGTTATCTCCCGCGAGGTTTCCGTATCGCATCCCGCGACGCCGAGGCAGACGACCATCAACAGATGAATGAGCGGACTTCGCGACATGAAGATCTTCTCCCGTGATAGTTACGCGACGAAATTCGTCGCGGTTCAAGTTCAACCGTACAGCTTGTGCGCTAGGTCGTGATTGATTCGCGGCGCGCGGATCAAGCCGTCCTTCAGTTTCTCGCCATTGGGATCAACGTAAACGCGTCCGGTTCTTTGGGAACTCCCCGGGTTCACGTTCAGCGCGTGAATATTAAAGATGAAGCCGGTTTTTGATTCGGCCTGGAACCAATGGACGTTGTCTTTGACATCGGTGACCGTCGAATACTCAGCCACGGTAAACGCGCGATCGATGGTCGGTTTGATGAGGATGTGCTTGTCCTCGTCTTGGACTCGGTCGTAATGCCGGCCTCGAAACTTTCCGTTCAAGATCAAGAACGCCGTGGCCATATTGTTATGCCCGTGCGGCACGACCGAGCGCCCCTTCTTGAAGGCGAAAATCTGCTTTCCGTAAGCGAAGTTCTCCGGCACGCCTTCGATCTGTCGAAAGTCGAATCGCAGGCTGCGAACGCCGTTGTCCACGAACTTCAGGTTCTTGGTCAACTTTTCAAAGTCGACTAGTTCCAGAATCTCCCCGATGCTGGCCTGGGACAACAATTCTTCCAGCTTTTGCTGCCAATCGGCCTGCTTGATCTTTTCGCCTTTCAGATCCAACCCGAGTTGGTTAACATCGGCCAGCCATCGCGTCGTTATCGGTTTTACTTTTTCCGCCAGTGCGTCACACTCATGCAAAGCCTCCAGCAGCGAAAACGTCAGCAGCGTACCGAGTGTCTGTTTGCCAAAAGTTCGCCGATCAGTGTTTTGCATTCTAAAGCTCTCCTCGCGACGTATGAAATCCGACGGGATTTTGAAATCGCGGTTTTGGGGCCGTCCGCCGAGAATCAAGGATTGAGATAAACCCATCATATCTCCACCCTCAAGATCGGGCAATTCGCCGTCTGCCTCCGAGCCGCAAACCGCGAACCCGAAAGACATCCCATCGGGTGGTCCCCGGCCATTGACATTGGCCTCCATTGCATTGGTGCTGCTAACGTCCGCATTGTGGGGAGGAACGCCTGTCGCGATCAGTTTCAGCGTCGTCAATGCACTGCCACCGGTGGCCGTCGCCGGTTGGCGGTTCGCGCTGGCGGCCTGCTTCATGGTCGTTTGGTGCCGCATCGAGGGTAGCTCGCTTGTGCTGCGCCGGGGGCAATGGCGACCCGCCCTGATCGCGGGCTGCATCTTGTTCTTTCAAATTTCGCTGTTCAATTTGGGAGTTGCCTGGTCGAACTCGTCGCATGGCTCGATGCTGATCAACACGTTCATTTTTTGGGTCGTGGGGATCGAACACTTCGTCACGCGCGCCATACGGTTG
Source organism: Planctomycetota bacterium (assembly GCA_029259935.1). Next base: position 27,086 of record JAJDEH010000021.1, on the reverse strand, counting down.
AACGGCATTAAGTTGTTCGGTCTAGTCGTGGCCGCAAGCGGTGCCTTTCTGTTGCTTGTCGAATCGCAAGCACCGGGCGCGAACGACGGTGGCGACGCTCCTTCGCGACTGGGCGACGCTATCCTACTGCTTAGCGCGCTGGTGCTGGGCATCAAGATCGTTTACATCAAACAGTCGCTGACGGTCATCGAGCCCAGCAAGCTCATCTTCTGGCATGATGTAGTCGGCGTCGTACTGTTTGCGACTTACAGTTTCTCATTCGAGCAGGTCGACGTCGCGAAAGTCTCCGTCCCCGCCGTACTCGCCATCTTGTATCAAGGGATTTTGGTGGCGGGCTTTTGTTTTGCCGTGCAAGCGAGGTTGTTGCGTAAACATTCGGCGACGCAAATCTCGGTATTTAGTTTCACGACGCCACTGTTCGGAGTTTGCTTTGCGATATTGCTGCGCGGCGATCCTCTGTCACCCTGGCTGCTGGTTGCCGCCGCATGCATCGCGGCGGGGATCCTGCTAGTCAACTGGACGAGCCGGACAAAGTCCGCGGCGACGTGACCCGGCGTGATTTCCATCGCGTGGCGACCGGCGAGTGCGAACCACCTTGGTCACCACCCCATGGTTTACTGTTCGCCGTTGCTGGCTGGTTCCAGCCCCGAAATGTACTGCCGCCAGCTATTGAGTTGATCTCGCGTCATGCTGTTTTCACGTGAGATCTCGTGTTTCAGGTTATTGTCCGTATCGGCAACCCGAACCACCACCGTAAGGCGTCCGTTCTCTTGATACTTGAACCGAACTTCGATCGGAGTTTGTGCTGGCAAGTTCGCGGGCAGATCCCGCACGGAACAGCGGCCAATCTGCGAGCAATCATCGGGCGACGCGCTTTCGCCTTCCACGATTTGCACCAAGATCGATTTCTGAGACGCCTTCTGCGTCTTGAAGATCCGTTTGGCGGTAACTGGCAGCGGAGTGTTCCGGGGAATCAAAATGGCGTTTCGTTGACGCTTTGTTTTAGTGTCGGTCGCGACCACGCCCAGGCTGTGCGAGTTTACATTCTTGACGGAAAATCTAGGCGACTGGCCGCCAAACTTCGACAACAACAAACCGGCATGCAACGCCGCGCCGTGGGCCACGGCTTCGTCGGGAGAGATACTGCAATCCGGTTCCATGCCGGACAAACCTTTTAGCATTTCAAAAACGGCGGGCATCCGCGTCGAGCCGCCGACCATCAGAATGCGGTCGATGTCGCCCCACTCCAAGCCAGCCGCTTGTAGAGTTTGGCGAGTCGTGAAGGCGGTGCGGTCCAACAGGTCTTGCGTCATCTCTTGAAACTGCTGCCGGCTTACTTCCACCCGCGCCGCCTGTCCCTGGTAATGGCACGAAATCGTGGCCTTGCCGCGGGCGGACAACGTTCGCTTGGCGTCTTCGCACTCACGCCACAGCAAGCCATGCGTGTTGGGGTCCTCGCGGGGATCGAGCCCGAACTTGCGAATAAAATCTTCGGACACGAAATCGAGCAAGCGTTGATCCCAATCTCGGCCACCCAGTTGCACGTCGCCATCCGTCGCCAAGGCGCGAAAGTCGCTACCACCAATCTCCATCACCGTGACATCGAACGTGCCACCCCCGAGGTCGTAGACGAGGATCTTCTTCTTTTCTTGATCGGCTTCCGGGCCAAGAAATCCTTGCTGAAAGCCAAACGCCACGGCGGCCGACGTGGGCTCGTTGATAATATCCATCACGTCAAAGCCGGCGATGTAGCCCGCGTCTTGCGTCGCCTTGCGGCGAACTTCGTCGAAATAGGCGGGTACGGTGATGACGACCTTTTCGAAATCGCCAATTTGGCGACGGGCGTCGTTACGAAGCTTGTTCAAGATCCACGCTTCCAACGCTTCGGGAGGATATTGCCGGCCACCCAGCATCTTACGATACATGCGATGCCCCAAATCGCGTTTGGGGCATTCGGCGATCATGGACATATCCGTGGCCATCGCCTTGACGGCTTCCTTACCAACGACCACGTCGGTTCCCTCGAATAGCATGACGCTGGGTGTGACTTTATCGCCTTCGGCATTGATCAGTGTCTGCGGGCGGCCGATATCGTCCAGCCTCGCTACCACCGAGAAAGTCGTGCCAAGGTCGATTCCGACCGAAATGTGTTTAGGTTGATTCATGCGTAGAGGGACAGCGCGGGGGACGGAGTTTGAATGCCGGTCATAACCAACTTCTGACAGCCGGCAGAAATGCACGGCTCGAAAAATGCATTGTAGCATCGATCGAAACAGGCTGAAAATGCCCGCGACACATCCAAGGCGGATTTTGCACCCACTTTTGCGGGTAACCCAGAATGTGCGAAACCGCCCACTTGCCAGCACCACCAAGTGGCCACCTGGCACTTGCCGCGGCAAACCAGACGAACCTTGGTATCCGCCGACAGTCTTGATAGCTAACCTTAATTGTCCCACTGGACACTGCCATGCCCCGCCCCCGTAAGCTCATCAAATTCAAGTTTCTTCCTTACCTGCAGGCGAGATCCTCGCTGCCGGCGGAAGGAATGCATTGGATTGACGTTAGCAGTTCGGGAGATCCCCCACTCGACCAATTGAGTCCATTTTACCCACACGGCGGCATCCCGATTCCGGGCATGGAACACAAGAAGGCCGATTCCGTGGAAGGAATCTGGCAAGGGCTAAAAGTAATTCGTGGCAAGATCGCTCCACGATTCTTTGAAGGTGGTGGACGAAAACGCGTCGGCAAACCAACCGGACACCAATACGGCGAATCGAATCGGTTGTTGAGTCTGGTGGAAGCGAGGCGAAAGATCTACATTCCTGCCTACGAATGGATGCTCGGAAATCGGATTGATCCGCGAGTCCTTGAGGGATTCGTCGATCAGGCATTCCGTGGAACTTCGCAGTTCTTCTATGACCGTGAAGACAACGGCTCCATCGGAAAGGATGCTCCGCTGGCCCACGCCAAGATTCTCGTCGATTATCTTAATCGGCGAATTGACGCGATACTGAATTCCGGAGGTTCGGCGACATGAGTTGTGTTGCTTGCGAAGGCTGGTGGGAGCAAGAAGGTTTTGGCCGGCAGCCCATGGAACAACTTGAACTGACTTTCGATGATGGAAACGTATCCGGGACGGGCGTCGACGTCATCGGCTCCTTCGCGTTTACCGGACGGCTTGATGGGGAAAATGTTGTACTTGAGAAGCAGTACTTTGGACAGCATCGCGTCGACTATCTGGGAGGCTTTGACGGTGAAGGCACAATGCGCGGAACGTGGCGCATCGGACCGCTTCAAGGTCCGTGGATGATCAGGATCGTCTCCGTTCTCGAACAGCCTGACATTCCGTAGTCTCCCAGGCTTCTCGTGTATCGCTTTACTTCAAGTTGGCGGCGCGTCATAACGGTTCTTGAACAAAGGACATTTACCGCTTCACTCGTTGCTGGCGGTCGTCGCTTTCATGGTGCTACGCAGGAGCCCAATCAGATGACAGATTCCGCACTTCGCGAAGTTTATTCGGCTGCCGACGTTCACGAGGCCCATTTCATTAGGTCCGGGTTGGAGGAGGTGGGTATCGAGGCACGCGTCGTGGGAGATCATCTTCAGAGTGCTGTTGGCGAACTGCCGGCGATCGCGATTGCGCCGCGCATTTGGGTTCACGCCGAGAAATTCGACGCAGCCCGCAAATTCATCACGGAATTCGAGGCTCGCCGCAATTCGAAATCCCCGGCCACCGGTCAGTGGACCTGCGGCGAATGTGGTGAGACCAACGAGTCTTCATTTGACATCTGCTGGAGTTGCCAAACCGCTCGCGACGGTGAACCACCGAGTTAACACGTGAGTTGCGGACGGACGTGAAAAGGCGCAATCGGGACGCCGCTTCGCTCATGCAGCTACTCAGTCAACTACTCTAACTTGGTCATGAAGTTGCAGCCAACGTCGTAGTGGCCGTCGCCAAGGTCGCGGCAACGGCAGACCTTGGCCGCGACGTCAATCGTCTTTGCATGGCCGCAGAAGAGCCGCAGCGCCAAGTAGTCGTGCGCGATCGCCTGCGTGCAAACCATCCCGATTCCGCTGTTGGAAAGATCGCGAGCGACCGCGGAAAAGAAGTTGCCCAGCGGCTTGTGACTTTCGTCCACGGGTTGAACGAGCACGGGCAGTGCCGTGGGCTGTCTGGTGTAACCGCGCCGTTCTGAATCGACGTTCCGACTGCTTCCCACTCGGAGGCCATTGATGAACGCCACCAACGTCGCCGAAGGATGCACGAGTTGGGTGGTCGAGCCGTCAAACAGTTCCATCTCAACTTCCTTTCTGTTCTTTTCAAACAGAAGCGGTCTCCATGGCGAGATCGGCAAGCGGGTCGCTCGCCTCCTTCACGGCCGGTGTCGTTAGCTGCTCTGATTCGCCATGCTCGAATTGAAACGGTTCCGAGCAATCCCCGAAGCCGATCCCCAGCGCTCGGGCGCACTGAACCGTCGAGCAATCCGCGTCGACTCGCGCCAGTTGCCGGATCGCTTGTTTGATGGGAACGCTTTCGATCGCGGGCGGATGGTAGCAAACCATTTCCCCCAGGCGACCTTGCAGAATGAGTCGAAAGGCATGCGCGCCAAATTGCGTCGCCAGCACGCGATCGAAAGGCGTTGGCGGACCGCCGCGCTGCAAATGGCCGAGGACGGTCGTTCGCACTTCACGGCCCAGCCGTCGTTCAATTTCTTCAGCCACGGCCTTGCCGATGCCGCCCAGCCGCGTCTGCCGGCCCTGTTGTTCCTGTTCCTGCGTGACAAGGTCTCCGCCCGGCAACTCGGCACCTTCAGCGACGACGATCAGAGTGAACCGCTTGTTGTTGCGGTCGCGCTCGAGAATTTTTTGGCAAACGTTTTCGTATTTCCAAGGGATCTCGGGAATCAAAATTACATCCGCTCCGCCGCCGATTCCGGAATAAAGCGCAATCCAGCCCGCGTGACGCCCCATCACTTCCAAGACCATGACGCGTTCGTGGCTTTCCGCGGTAGGATGCAAGCGGTCCAGTGCATCGGTGGCGCACGAAACGGCACTATCAAATCCAAACGTGAAGGCGGTACAGGAAAGGTCGTTGTCGATGGTCTTCGGAACGCCGACCACGGGCAGGCCGTATTCGAAAAGCTGTTGGGCGATCGCCAGCGACCCATCGCCGCCGGCGCACACAAGTCCCGACAAGGACAACTGTTCAAAAGTGACTTGGACGTCGGCCAACAGTTCGGGGTCGATCTCGACACGGTTGTCGACGCCAATCGTCGCGCCAAAGCGACCCTTGTTCGTCGAACCCAGAATGGTACCGCCTTGATGCAAGATTCCGGTGATCGTTTTGGGATTGAGCGGCACATACGAAACGGGATCCACCAAACCCTCAAAACCGCGCAAGAATCCGATCACTTCACAACCGTGATGGTTCGCACTCTTGACCAAACCGCGAATCACGGCGTTCAGCCCCGGGCAGTCGCCCCCCGACGTGATGACACCAATCCGCTTAACCGGCCCTGTCGACATGTCCAACCCTTTCAGATGAAAGTTGCTCGCCTAAAACCACACAAGGATAGGTCGAGATTTCCATAGGGGGGTTCCCCAAGGGGGCTGCGGTGCTGGTTCTGAATTGTCGAGAAAATTTCGGCGACGCCTGGAAACCGAACTTCAAGGTGCGAAGGTGAAACCCGCTGCGTCCGGGCTATTCAGCATCGCCGGTTTCGAAGACCAACATATAGGGAACCGCCGAGCGGCCATCGGCGTCTTTGAAGTTGCCGAACTTGCGTGAGTTCAACCAGATGACGTAAGTCTGATTCGCCTTGAGCATGACGTCCACGACGCAGGTCTTGCCGTCTTTTTCGTAGCGGACGTCGCCCACGATTTCGGGAAACGTCTCTTTGGAAATCTGCGTCCACGACCAGCTCTTGTCCAACATGCGTTTACTGAAGGTGACTTTTATTTGTTTGGTTGCCGGATCGACTTTCGTAACGCCGGATACGGGAACCGTTTTCACCACCACCGGCGGCAGGCTGTCGACCGTGACGTCCTCGGCGAAAAGCGGCGCGGCGACGAAGAGCAAAAGCGTGGCGAAAGGGAACGTGCGATACATGTTGCGTCTCCTTGAGGAATGGGATTGAATTCAACCGCGAATGGAAATCAAGGCTCGAAAGTTCAAGCATCCTGCTTGCCGGTTTTGAAGGCCAGCAAATACGGCACCGCGGGTTGGCCCGCTTGGTCTTTGAAGTTTTGGTACTTGCCGTTCCGGTCGTTAAACCAGATGACATAGGTGCGATTCGGTTTAAGCTTGACGTTGGCAACGCAGGTCTTGCCGTCTTTCGAGTAGCGAATGTCTCCCACAATTTCGGGAAACGACTCATCGGAAATCTGCACCCACGACCAATTCTGGTCTCGCATATGTTTACTGAAAGTTACGGTGATCTTGTCGGTTGTGGGAGGAACATTCTTGTCGCCAGCGGCGGGAAACGTCTTCACCACGACGGGCGGAACATTGCGGACGGACAGGCCAGCCGCCCCGGGGCCTTCTTCTTCGTTGATCGTATCGCTTGGCCCGCGATCTTCCTTCGAAACATACGTCGTCGAGTTTTTATTCCCGGTGAGCTTGGTTCGACCCTCCGTGGCCAATTCGGAATCGGAAATGTGTTGATTCAGTCCAGCTTGATCGGCGGTTGTGTTTTCCGCGAGGCCTTCCGCTTGCGTGCCGCCGTAAGAATGTGAAAACGCACCGCCGGGCAGGACGATCGCGGCCATGGCCGCGGCAAGCAGCCAGTGCGACTTACTCGATCGCGGTCCGTGCGCCGGCCGCATGATGGCAGTCAGCCGTTTTGCGGTCAGCTCCGCCGGTTCGATTGCCAACGCCGCCAAGCCGGGTCGCCACTCAACTCGCAAAGAAAGTACATGCAACAAGCACCGCGCGTAATCGGCCGGCCGGCAGCCCAGTGTCGCGACGACTTGTTGATCGCAACATCGCTCCCGCGCCCGACTCGCCTCACGGTTTACCCACCACACCAATGGATGGAACCACCACAGGATGCGCGTCGCAAGTTGAAACTGTCCGGCGATGGTGTCGAGCCGCCGAATGTGTAGCAGTTCGTGCACCAGAATCGGCTCCAGCGCATCGCTTGACAACTTCTGCACAAGATCGCCGGGAAGAATGATCGTCGGCCGCACGACGCCAAAAACGGCCGGCATCGTCGGCAGCGAAGTCACCAACAGACGCACTCGCCAGCGCAGACCGAGCCTAGCTTGAACGTCATTCAACAATTGATCCAGCGCAGCGCTGGTGGGCAGCGTGGACCTTCGCAGTTGATGTTGAAACCGCAGCCACTTGACCGCCAATACCATCAGCAGCATGGCAACGCCCAGCAACCAAGCGCCCACGAGCAACCGCGATGGCGACAGAGTTCGCATCAAGCCGCGCGCGGGAACCGCTGCTGGTTCGCTTGCCGCTTCATCGGTCGGCGAGATCGGGCCGCCAAGCATTCCCGCCGTCACATCCCTTGGCGCGTTGGTCTCTGAGTTTTGTGCCACGATCGGTGAGTCGTCGACAATCCGATTCACCGCCGCCATCGTCTCCGTGGGGGCCGAGTTTACCGGCCAGGCAACGAGGCTAATTGGATGCGCTACCAGCGGAGGTGTCAGACATTTGACCAGCACCAGCATCCACAGCAAATACGCCAAGTGCGCGCGATGTCGGCAGAAGACACGCACGATCAGGCCGATCGCCAACGCGACCAAAGTCACCTGCCAAAGCTGGTTCCACAATAATTCAGTCATCGTGTCGAACGCGCTAGGACTCATCTTGTTCAGACTCCAATTGATCAAGCAGGGTGCGGAGTTTGTCGATATCTTGGTGGTCCATTCCTTGTTCGCGAATCAGATGTTCCACCAGCGGCAGCGCCTCGCCGTCGAACAGGCGGGTGACGAAATCGCTGACCGTTTCTCGAATAACTTGGCCGGGTCGAACGCGCGGCGAATAAAACGTACTGCGGCCTTCCTTGCGGGAGCGGACATAGCCCTTGGCTTCCAATCGCCTCAGATAGGTTTGGACGGTTTTGTATTGGGCCTGCCGCGACGCGGGCATCGATTCGAGAACCTGACGCACGGTCGCCCCACCTTGCTGCCAGACAATGCGGGCAACTTCCATTTCGGCTTTCGACAATGCGGGACGGCGTGTCATGGCTCTTAATGTTGTCGCTGAAGGTGTGGTTAAATCGTCTCGATGTACAGCCAAGACAAACCCAATCGGTCTCTTACATCTGTACGAGATTGTATTCGTACAATTGTACGACGTCAAGCAAGGAATTTCGTGTGATTGCAAAAATCTCATCCGAGCCCCGTTCGCCCTGAAGTTACTTCTCTGCTTCTCTCTTATCCGTGTCAATCGGTGTGATCCGCGGGCAGATTCTTGTCTGATCCCATTCCAAAGCGGCGCAACACGCCGCGTGTAACATACAAGCGATTGCCAGGTTGGTGCCGTTTGGTTCTTCATGAGACTGCCCTAAAAAAAGACTCACCAAGGAGTTACCTCAACGCCGCGCCGATGCCAGCGGTGCCAAAGCAAAACCAAAACGTTTGCAATTCTGAAAGCGTTTCACTCCGGCTGGGCGCATGCATTTCGCGCAACCACGAGCCGCGTTTCATTAAATGTGCCGCCTGCCGCACTCCATCGGGAAAGCAGCGAAACACGAGAGCCCCAGAGGCATGGTCAACAAGTAAGCCGTACTCGTTCCCATCCTTGTCCTCACCCAATCGGAAAGAGGCCAAGCTGAGGGAATCAAAATGCCCAGTCAATCAGGCCCCATCCCAAAGATGGAGATCACCTGCTCCTTCCCTCCATTTTACAAACTCCGATGCAATCGGTACACCGTTAGTTTGAAGGGCCGTTGCGATTCACACATGTCCGCGGCCAGCACATCGCCTTGCGCGTCCACGTCACCGAGTACGTTGATCGTAGTCGGTGCGGTGATGGTCACTACACGCCCAACTTTTGGGAAGACCAGCACTGGAACGCAATCTTGTATCCCGAACAGCAAATTGTTGACGCCAATCACGAAATGGTCGTCGCATTCGGCCTGCACGAAGAGTCGGTCTTTCACGAGTTCTGCAGTCATTTTGGCGGGATGGTCTGGTGTCCCCAATTCATTTCATACGGGATCCAACCGCCACTAACTTGGCATGGGTTTTCGGAGGAAACATGGGAAGTCAGTTTAGACGAACATGCAGCTTGGTTGGGCTCACTGGAGACGTACGAGGTCAACGGGAATACAGTATTATTGCGCAACGACGGAGCGACTGCGGTCTATTTTCCAACTTCAAATCGGTTGCTTGAAATAGGAAAGTTTGAGGATTTCATACAACGGTTTCTGGTTGACGGAGAACTAATTCATCATATCAATGAATTCAATGAATGAGTGAGTGGGCTCCGCAACCGAGTTACGAGACTGTGGCTGCCGCGAGAAAGCTGGGCGACGACGGGACTGGACACTTTGGTCACTTGGAGGTGGACCGGGACACGGGTCGCGACAGTGCTCCGGGGCTGTCGATTCGCCTCGGCAGTTTCCGTCGGGCTTGTCCCGGCGGGAACACAACTGCCAAGCTACCAACGTGACACAATTCCATAGCGCTCTCCGCCGGGCTTGCTCCGGCGGAAGCCACGACTCAGGAGTGTGTGCATCGCTGCGCTCGCGCCTCAGGGGCAAGCAAATCGTTGCTTCCGCCGGGACAAGCCCGGCGGAGAGCGTGTCTGTATTATGCGATCGTTGGTAGCCACGCAGTTGTGTTCCCGCCGGGACAAGCCCGGCGGAAACGGATGCCCAACCACTTCCATCTCGTCACACGAATTGGTCTATTCATTCGGTGCCAAAATACTCGGCCCCATCGCTTCAGCCGAATTCGTCTCGTCGCGAGCGACAACTGGCCAGCTACTCGCCTGACTGGAAGCAACGGCGGCTCGCCGTGGGTTCGACATTCCCGCGCAGGCGGGAAGGCAGACGTGGAACGGTGGGGGAAAGAACGCTCGCCCGCGGGCAACCGTACCACGCCGAAAAACCGCTCGACGTCCACATAGGCGGACGATGGGCTGAGTCCGGTGGAACTGCGTGAGCGTCCACGAGCGTCACTGGCTACACGGGCTCAAGCCGAGCCGCACAGTCTTCACCAGATGAAGAGCCAGGCAGCATGTTGCATCGCGGAATGAATTTTCGATCTTCCGGATCGAGTGGATTGGCCAGTCGTCCGCAATTACCTTGCGGCTGATCTATTCAACAACGAAGGTCGCGGCGATCGTTGTTGGCAACACTCTCTCAAGGTGCCGGTGAGCTATCAGGCTAGAAGCTCCCTCAGCGGACCGCGCTGGTTGAAATCTTCCTTGTTCGCGCCTGCCAGATTGAAATGTTCTCTTGGTGCGCCGACGGCGTGCAGCAACGTGTTGTATAGCGCGTTGATCGTGGGGTTGGACGATGACGCGCTTCCACCGTAGCTCCAGTCGCCTGGCGTGCCGCGTTCGGTCATGGGATAGGCGACATAGCGACCGGTTTTCAGACGGCCGCCCAGATTGCCGAGTAGCACGAAGGGCCAGTTCTCGCCGCTGGTGTGCTGCCGGTTGGCGCTGTCGCTGGTGAATACGACGAGGGTGTTGTCCAGCATCGTGCCATCGCCTTCTGGGACGCCGTCTAACTGCTTCAACAGCCCGGCGGTCTCGTCCGCGATCAAGTGACGAACGTTCGAAAGAATTTCATCGCCAGTGAGGCCGTTGGAATCCGTCTTGTTGTGCCCGACCTGGTGCGTTCCCATACTCGAAATACCCGTATAACTTCCCCGAATGGCACACAACGCATCCGCTCGCGTAGCGTCTTGTGAGCTTCGTCGGGAAGTTGGGCGTCGACGGTAACAGGGACTTCGGGGATGCTGCCGCCGAGCAGTCTTTCCTGAATCCAATGACCTCGCTGGATGGCGTGATTATCAAAATTCGTTGAATGGGCGATCAGCCAACTCGGATGCGTCAGGATGCCTTTGCGGTGGTTGCTGGGCATCTCGAACGGTCGTTCGTCCGACCATTCTGTTCGTTCCATAGCGATCTCGTAGATGTCTAGCGCGGTTTGCGCGGCGGAATCGAACGCTCGGTCGGCGTTCTTCTTCACCCGTTGCGCTTCACGCGAGTCTCCAGTCGAGGTAAACGTCATCGCGGTCGTCAGCAATTCGCGCAGGACGTTTTCATCCTGCTTCAGAATCCAGAGGATCGTCCGGTCCGTATCGCTGACAAAGATATCGGGTTGCCAGCTTCCCCGACCGCGCAGGCCAGCCTCCTTTCGAGTCGTTTCGTCCTTGAAAACATCTCTGGCTTTGGTGTAGCCGAAGTACTCTTGAAAGAATCGCAGAATCCGTGGCTTGGCAATTCTGTCATCGTTGAGTATGCGGAGCGCTTGCCGACCGATGTCGTCGCGGCTGGACAGTTTTCCCGCATCGGCAGCTTTGAGCAGCTCTTCATCCGGTTCCTGGTCGGTCAGCGCATATGCGATCGACCGAGCCAATTCGCGGGGAACCATCCGCGCCCTTTTCTCTCCTTCGATTGGCAACTCGATGCGATACATGACCTCGGGGTGAAAGAGAACGGCGACCAGCAACTGCTCGATCGCACCCTTCGTTCCGAGGCTTTCCATGTTGCTTTGAAGAAAGCCCGCGTACCGCTTCAATTCCCTCTCCGTCGGCTGGCGACCTAGGATTCCGTCGACGGCGGCGGCCGCGGCGGCTTCTACTTGCTTGGGCGCAATCGGCGTGTCGAGTGAATCGGCGCGGACCAAATCCTTGAATTCCTGGATTCCACTGCGTTTGTTGAGCTTCAGCATTATGCCGTTTGCCACGCGTTTCGCGTTTCGCAAATGCTGCTCGATTTCGGGCTCGCCGATGCGGTGCTGGTTCGCGTAATCGCGGAATCCTTCGTGGGGCGACAACTCCCAGGGCGAGCGGATCCGTCGACTGCCCCATGAGGGGATTCCCAGGTAGTGTCTTTTGCTCAGGCTTAGAATGAACTCCTCGTAACCTTGTCCTGTCAGTCGCCACAGTCGCCCGCGCGTCGCGGGCGGATCGGTAGGCTTGCCGGAAAACAGCAAATCGTGATCCATCCAGTTGCCTCGAGACGGATGCAGCAACTTGCTCTCGTCGATTGAGATGCCGGCTCCGCGCAGCGCTCGTTTGATCCACTGCACTACTTGCTTTCGCTCATCCAAAGACGGTTGATCTTGATCTTCGGGCGGCATTTCGCCCGACTCCAGCTTGTCGACGATTCCTTGCCACGACTTGCCCTGCGTCTCAAGATCTGAAGTCAGCCGAAGCTGGTGGAATGCAGCTTTGCCTTCCTGCTTCTCCTTGCCGTGACAGCGAATGCAGTGCTGCTTGAGAAACGACGTGATGCCGTCGTCGATCTGTCTTTGATCGGCCCGGCTATCCGTGGATGGCACCTGCGCACTGGCCATCGAAACGATCAGCGAAGCGACCGCCAACGCGGATCCAAAGAGTGAAGAACGACTAAACGCAATTCGTGTGGCGGAACGCATTTGCTCGCTCTTTTTCGCTTGGTAGTGCAGCGGATGGCCAGTCCGTCCTGTGGGCGGGTCCCGAGCAGGGCAGCTTCTTTAATGTCTGACATTAAAGCAAATGTCGAATCCTGCTGCAACTAAAATGGCCCTCCGCCGCTGGCCAAGCTGTTTCTCCTGCAATCGCGACGCGACGGGCCCCGGAATGAAGAATGTGAAAAGCCGCATCGACACTCGGCGAAGTAGCGAATCGCCGTTCCGGCCAGGTGCGCATCGGCTGAGCCTACTATCTTGTCGGAGTGTCGTTACCGAGTTTGTTGATTCGGTCTACGGCTTCGCTCCAACTCTTCGCCTTCGGCTGGGCCGCGGTTTTCCAAACCGCTGGATTGAAGTAGCATCTCGGATGGCAGGCGATGGGACGGAAGACCAACGAAGAGGAAATCACATCACATGGACATGCAAAATATTGGGGAGGTTCCCGCCTTTACCACTAAGGATGGTTCGGAGATTCGCGAACTGCTGGCCCATCGAAATTCGCGGATCAAGAATCAAAGCTTGGCCGAAGCGCGGCTTCCTGTCGGCGGACGGACGACCCCGCATTTTCATCCCGAAACCGAAGAAATTTATTACATCCTTGAAGGCCAAGGAAGAATGCAAATCGGCGAAGAGGTGTGCGAGGTTGGACCGGGCGACGCCATCGCCATTTTGCCGGGCGAGCGGCATCAGATTACCAACGTTGGCCGGCAAGAGTTGAAATTCCTGTGTTGCTGCGCGCCGGCGTATGAAAACGACGATACCGTCTTGATCAACGAAGGTTGATGCAAACACGAACCGACGCGCGGTGGCGGGCGCGATTGGCGACACGCGATTGGCGACACGCGACTGGCGACACGCGACTGAATGGTCCAGCTCGACGGAGCCTGTGCGGATGTCACGGTCGGATTGGGGGTTTGGCTTGTGCGCGCCGTCGGATTTTCCTAATCCGAAAAGCTTCCCAAGGCAATTGAGATAATCGTCACGTCCCGTTTAGGCGGAACTCCATCTGCCGATTCCCTTTCGACTTGCATGCCCGGTCGGTCCGATCTAGATCGATGAGGACTAAACAGCGGGCTCGTCCAACCTGGCCAAAAGAGAAGGTGGCTCGTCGTCGAAATACCTGTGGGCAGAGTTGTTAATCGATGGTGTTGCGAGTGCGGTCGCGTTCGTGATGTGAAGGAAGCGGAGAATCATGATACAGAAAAATCCCACCACCTACCGCGCCTGGTTCGGCAGAGTGGCGGTTGTCGGCCTGTTTGTACTGTCCTTGCTGGCGTCGCTATCGTGGCGAGGCGACTCGCGCGACGACTCGCGGACGCACAGGGACCCCATGGCCGATGGATTGGCAGCCGAGCAGGCCCCCGCGCCCAGGCAACTCAGGGAAGAACTTGCGCCCCCCATCGCCGATCAGTTTCACGCGACCGACGTGGAAGCGGATGTTGACGCCGGCGACGAGACAGCCGCTAATGCCGATGCGGTTCTGGTTGCCGAGGCCGCGCCGGTTCGCGAAGCCGACGCCCCAACCAGCGACGCCTCGACCGACGACGCCTCGACCGACGACGACTCGACCGACGACAACGAAGCACCGGCGGACGGCGACACAAACGAAGACGGCCCGCTTTTACAATTTGATCTTCCGCCCAGCAGTCCGACGCCGATCGAACCGTCCGCGGAAGATCCGCCCTCGGAAACTCCCTCCCTCGAACTGCCCTCCAGCGAATCACCCGCGCCGGAACCATCCTCAGCTCACACCCCCGCCAATAACGAAAATTCGAACGCGACGACAACGGAACGCACGGCGTGGCCTTGGCCGGCTCGTCTGGTCGCGGATCTGGAGCGGATTTGCGGCAATCCAATTTGTGCGGAATGGTCGCAAGCCGTGATCTCCGAACTGAAGCAGTTGCACGGTACGCCGGACCTTGCCAGTGAAGAATCGAGAACACGAGTTGGTCGTATCGCAAAATTACATTCCGCCGGCCGGACGGCCGCCCGTCGACTGGACGTGGGCGAGCAGGAACAGATGACGCGGGCGCTCTATTCGCTGCAGCGGCGAGTGGATGTTTGGCGGGCGATTCAAGAGCTGTTGCAGACAGGCGAAGCCAGCGCGCCTTCACGGTCCAGCGGCGATGTTGCCCGGCAACTGCAACTCGCCCTGCGCGAAGTTAGCTCTCTTGAAAATTCGCAAACGTGGCGTGAATATCTAAGGTTTGATGTCGCGATTCCGCTGTTTGAGTACTTCGCGACCAACGAGAGCCAGCGGCAAGACATGGCGCGGATGCTGCTGATTCGCATCGATTCGCCAAGCATGACATTGAAACAGCAACAGTACTTTCAACAACCTGTCTTCGTGGCGCTGCGAAAGATGCTGTATCCATGGGCGAGCGAAGACGTGAATTATTCGTCGTTACTGCACACGCTCGAGAATTACGAACAGCACCAAGAACTACATTATGCAAAAGTAGTTGCCAGCAATCTGCATTTGCTCGAATGGTCGCAAGAACCCGCCAAAAAGCAAATCCGCCGGGCAATCGAAACGCATTACGCCAATGCCAACGTCCGAGTTGCCATCTCCCAAGTGTTGATGAACCGCTTCCTGCCGAAACAGCATACTTCCTCGCAACCGGTCAGCGAGGTGATCTCCGGCGCGCAAGTTCGCGGTACCAGCCAAACGAAAAGCGAAGTGAGCCTGCGGCTTGTGCCCCACGCTCAGCGTCTCCAAGGGCGACTGCAATCGCGCGGGACCATTCTGTCCAATACGGAAGCCTCCGCCGGACCGGCACGGTTTCGGAACACGGGCCGAGCCAGGTATCTCGCCGAAAAGCCGTTTATCTTGGACCAGCACGGGCTGCGTGTTGGCAGAACGCGGGCTCGCGCCAAGAACCAAACGCAAGTCCATGACGTGACGACGGACTATGACGGAGTGCCGCTGATCGACTCGATCGCACGATCGATCGCCATGCAAGAACAACAACAGAAAGAGGCGCAGTCGAATCGCGAGGCGGCACAGCGGATAGAGCAAACCGTCCAGCGGCAACTCGATGCGCGAGTAGAAGAGCAACTGCGGGATGCCGAAGAGAAATTTTTCGAGAAAATCATTCAACCGCTGCGAGCCTTTCGCTTGAATCCCACCGCGATCGGATACGAAACCACGCCCGATCGGTTCATCAGCCGCATGCGTCTTGCCGGGCACGCGCAATTGGCCGCTCACACGCCCCGTCCGCGGGCCATTGCGGAAAGCTTGGCCAGCGCCCAGTTCCATCAATCCACCATCAACAATCTGGTGGCCAAACTGGCTCTAGATGGTAAGACGTATAAGTTACGGAAACTTTATGCGGAACTGAGTGGCCGGTTCGGGGCAAAGCAAGGCGAGGTTCCAGAGGAGATTCCGGAGGACGTCCAAGTCCGCATGGCCGACCACGGTTCGGCCCGGTTCGACTTTGGCGACGGACGCGTGCGGATCACACTGAAGTTGGCCGAACTGGCTGCTGGAGGACGGCGACCATGGCGCGATCTGACCGTTCAAGTCGACTATGTTGCCCAAACCGATGGCCTGATGGTGACTTTCGCGCGCGACCCCGAGGGATTTGTCTCCTTGGCTGGGCGACGGCTGCGGCTGCGAGATCAAATCGCGTTGCGAGGCATCTTCAGCAAGGTGTTTTCCTTGAAGCGATCTTATCCCATCACGCCCAAAAAGCTCATGGAGGACGAACGCTATCAAGATCTTGAGATTGCCCAGTTGGCAATCATTGATGGCTGGATCGGCGTATCCTTGGTCGACAAGACGTCCGTCAATCCCCAAGTCCGCGCCCGTGTCGCTGATTCGCCCAGTGCAACCACTTCGACCCGATAGCAGTGGGCGGCGAATTGGTTGGGATCCAGGCTCTAGTACTCCGTCGCAGTTTGGTTTTCGGCTGGGTGGCTGGAGTCGAACAACGTGAGCCGGGGCTCGCTTCGCTCGACCCCAGCCACCCGAAAACTAAGTCCTGACAAAATATTAGAGTGCCACTACAGCATTGTTAACGGTGCAGTGCTGGGTCCAGATAGAAGCCACTACCGGACCAGCCAGCAGTGGCACGCATTTCTAATTCATAGCTCTGACGAAGCGCTAAGCCAACGTCACCGACTCGACCGCCGCCGGAGCCTTCGATTTGCCGCGCGAGGCTAGCACGGTCGGTTCGCAATCGCGGTACAGCGGCATGATGCGGGTTTCAATCACCCCGGATCGATGGCAGCTCGCGCCGCCGGTCGCCGTTTCGGCCAACTCGGCCGTGGCAAAGGTCCCCAAGCAGACCCAAACTTGGTGGGGTCCCTGTTGAATCAGACCTTCGAGAGTAAAATGGGCAAGTCTCTTCATGCCGAATATCCTGATTTCCTATTAGTGTCGGCCTCGCGATTGCGGGGCAGTCCATGTTTCCTATTGGCTGTACGAATTGTCTGTCAGAATCGACCAACAATTTGTGAGTCTTGAATAATTTCGGCTACCTAACCGAGTTAACCAATTCGGACAAGTCCAAGTTGACGATCGATTTGGATTTGCCGTGAACGGCTACTCGGCGCTTGGTCGGTAGATAGCAAGCGCGGCGGGCCGGTACTCTCGAATCAGCCAATTCTCTGGCTGAGGCAGCGTTTCCCCCGTGAACCCTTGCTCTGCCTCCACCACGACCGCCACCGGAGCGGGCGCGGCCTCGACGAGGGTGCGAATCAATTGGTCCATTTCAGCGCCGCGGGTTTGATAGAGATCGTAGGGTGGGCAGCAAAAGGCGATCCACGGATGGCGGAAATTTTCTTTGAAAGTTTTTGCCCAAAAGAAGGCATTCGTGGAAAGAGTTTCCGCACATTCCTGCTGATCCAGACGTATCAAGGTTTGGCGCAGCAATTTTGCTGTCGGCGCGTGCTGCTCGATAAAGGTAGCACTGACCGCGCCCCGGCTGAGGGCTTCCAGTCCGACCGCCCCAGTTCCCGCAAACAGGTCGTAAACGTGCGTTCCCTTGACCACCGTACCGAGAAGATTAAACAGGGCCTCCCGTGTACGGTCCTTCATGGGACGGGTGCGCGCGTCGCCCGAATATGCGATGTTACTCCCTCGTAGACGCCCGCCCACCACGCGCAGCGCGTTCCCAGCCGGGTCAAAATTGGAGTTCCCTTTGGAGACGCCCGAACGACGGTTTCTTTTGGCTGGCATGGGGACCCCGTTGGATGTGGAACGCCCGGAGGCTGTGGGGTGCCATTTCACGGGGACTCTTTCCAGGGAAATCGGCACGGTTTATCCTAATGTTACTACCAACACCGGTTCAAAAAGAAGCGGAGGCCAGGAGGTTTTCCACCCATGACCAAGTTCGTCGCTTATCATCTGTCTGTTTTCGCCGTGATTCTAGGCCTTGCTTGCCACTCCCCGTTGCACGCTCAGGAAAAAGAAACTGCCAGCAAGAAGCAAAACAAAGCGGGCAAGGAGGCGGAGGGTTCGGCAAAGGGCTCGCCGAAGACGGCCGACAAGGAATCACCAGATTCGGCGACGAAGGCCGACGCCGGCAAATCCGACGCCGCCAAGCCCAACGTCGCTAAACCCGACGTCGACATCGAAGCTCTCACCAAGCGGTTCGACGCCAAGCTGCAGGATTGGAAAGACGTCATCAAGAGGATGCGCACGATCCAAGGTAAGTATATCGTCGCGAATCAAGAGGAATCGGGGGTCCTGGAATCCCAGTGGTACAAGGAGGTCGAGGTTGGGCGGGCTTTGATCCCGCAGGTTCGCGATCTTGGTATGAAGTTGTATGCCGCCACGCCCAACGACGACATTAGTCTCGTTCGATTTTTGATCAAAGTGTTGGGCGACGACATCAGCCGCGACCGCTTGGACGAAGCATTAGAGCTGGCGAACTTGCTGATCGACAATGAATGCGGGGCTCGGGTCATTTACAGCGCGGCTGGAGTTGCGGCCTTTCGCGTGAATGACTTTGACCAGGCGGAAACGCACTTCAAGAAAGCCGTGGAGCTACGCAGCCTGGACGAGGTTGGAAGGAGGACTCTTAGCGCGTTGGGGCAGATGAAAGAACTGTGGGCGAAGGAGAAGGAGATTCTGGCCAAGGAAGCGGCGGAAGACGACCTGCCGCGCGTTTTGCTTTCTACCTCGCAAGGAGATATCGTCGTTGAGCTATTTGAAAACGAAGCTCCGCAAACGGTCGCTAATTATATTAGCCTAGTCGAGAAGGGGTTCTATGACGGATTGACGTTTCACCGCGTGCTTGGTGGCGAGATAGCGCAAGGCGGTTGCCCGGATGGAACCGGACAAGGGGGGCCCAAATACAACATTTATTGTGAATGCCGCAAGCCAGATTTCCGCCGGCACTTTCGCGGTTACCTAAGCATGGCCCATTCCGGCCGCGACACGGGCGGTTCCCAGTTTTTCATCACATTCCTGCCACGTAGGGACTTGGACGGCCTGCACACGGTTTTCGGTCGCGTTATTCAAGGGCATGAAGTGTTGGCAAAATTGCAGCGGATCGATCCCAAGGAACGCAATGCCAAGGTAAAGCCTGATATCATCAAGAAGGCAACCGTGATCCGCAAGCGCGAGCACAAATACGTGCCGACACCAGTGGAAGATTAAGAAAACAGTGCCCTCGTAAAGCGGCCAGACTCTAGGGAGTATCGAATCCATGCTCTGCAAATTCCTGCCAGCAGTTCTGAGCATCTTCGTCACGCTGACCGCTCCCGCGCTGCTGTTGGCGGACGACGAGGCACCGGCTGCCAAGTTCACGAAGTTGCGCGACAAGTGGCGAAAGTTGGAAGGCTCCGCCAAGACGCTGGCGGACGAGTATCGCTCGGCGGACCCCAAGCGGCAAGCTGAAATCAAGAAGCAGATCGGCGAGGCTGCCGCGGAATTGCGCACAATGCGGCCGCTGATGGCGGAAGTCGCCCGAGCTGCCTATGCGGCGAAACCCAACGATGACGAGAAGGTGATCAAGACACTCATCTCGACCGCGATGATGGATTTCCACAACGACGACTACGAGCAACTTCTCAAGACTGCCAAACTGCTAGTGCAACATGACTGCAAGGCGGACGGAATTCTCGCCCTAGCGGGTATCGGAGCCTATTGCACCAATGATTTTGAAGCCGCTGAAACCTACTTCGAAGCCGCCAAGGCAGCGGACGGTTCCATTGCGTTCAAGGGAGATCGCTACTTTAGGAATATCGAGCAAGCTAAAAAGAACTGGGCTGCCGAAGCCGAAATCCGCGCCCAGGAGGCCAAAGCCGACGATCTTCCTCGGGTCAAGCTGACAACTTCCGAAGGAGTCATCGAACTCGAACTGTTTGAAAACGAAGCTCCGCAAGCGGTGGCCAATTTCGTGCATTTGGTCCAGCGTGGTTTTTACGACGACTTGACATTTCACCGAGTGCTTCGCAACTTCATGGCGCAAGGCGGCTGTCCCGACGGAAACGGACGGGGCGGACCTGGTTACCAAATTTTTTGTGAATGCCATCAGGACAATCACCGCAAACACTTTCGCGGAACGCTCAGCATGGCCCACGCCGGTAAGAATACAGGCGGTTCGCAGTTCTTTATCACGTTTTTGCCCACCGCCCATCTAGACGGAAACCACACCGCGTTCGGCCGCATTGTCAAAGGCATGGATGTGTTGGGCAGGCTGCAACGCATCGATCCCTCCTCAGCCGGCGAAGTCGAGCCCGACAAGATCCTCACCGCCGAGGTAATTCGCATTCGCGATCACGAATACATTCCCACCAAGGTAGAATAATTCTGCCTTCCGCAACCCCCCAGTTTGAATCCCGCCCTTGGAATGATGCCCGGGCACAAGTTCGACCCGAAAGAATTCGGCCGCCTGCCTTTTCAACAAGCCGCTCGAACTCTATCCTCGAAGGCTTGACACTTACGTCGGGCAAGCGCGACTGGAGAAAAATAATGAGATTCGCTATCTGGGTTGTTCCGTTTACGGTTTTGATGTTGCTGTTGGATCCACTTGCCGCGCCGGCCCAAGGTCCAGGTGGTAAGAAGGACAAATCAGAGCCGGCCAAAAAGAAAAAGGCCGCCGATTCCAGCGATGAGAAGTCGGATGATAAAAAACCGGCTTCGGAAGACAAGCCGCTGAGCGCGTCCGAACAATACAGCGAACTGCGTGCCCAGTGGAAAGAAGTTGACGAAGAGCTCAAGAGCGCCATTGGCAAACTGAGGTTCGCGCAGGGGGGTGACCTCGAAAAGGCAAAACAGGAATATATAGAGTTAGTCGCAAAGGCGAATCAAACACTGGCGGACCTGCGCGACGCCGCCCTTGCGGTTTACAAAGAGAAGCCAGGCGAAGATCGCCAAGTGACCCGCGTGCTGATCGGGCTGGCCGCGAATGACGTTCGACGCGATCAGTTTGACTCCGCGATGGAAACGGCTCAAGTGCTGCTGGACAACGGTTGTGATGACAAGCTGCTATACAATCTGGCCGGCAAGGCCGCGTATTGCATGGACCAATTCGAGACCGCCGAGGACTTGCTGAAAAAGGCCGAGGAAGCGAAGTCCCTTGACGAGGAAGGCAGCGCCTATCTGGAAGACGTTCCGGACGCCAAGCAGCGGTGGACGCGGGAAGCGAAACTGCGCCAGGCCGAAGCCAAAGCCGAAGGAGACGCGAAGCTGCCTCGCGTGAAGATAGAAACCACCAAGGGTGACGTGGTTGTGGAGTTGTTTGAAAACGAAGCACCCGATACGGTCGGCAATTTTGTCAGCCTTGTCGAGGATGGTTTCTACGATGGCCGTACCTTTCATCGAGTACTCCCCGGGTTCATGGCTCAGACTGGTTGCCCCGTTGGTGACGGATCTGGCGGACCGGGCTATCGAATTCCCTGCGAGTGCTACAAGGAGGGAGCCCGAAAACACTTTCGAGGGACGCTCAGCATGGCCCACTCGGGACGCGACACGGGTGGGTCTCAGTTGTTCTTGACGTTTCGACGGACCGGGCACTTGGATGGTGTAACGGAGGAAGAATTGAAAGCCGAGTTGGCTGAGCTACCAAAAACCGGTCGAAGAAAGGGCCACCACACGGTTTTTGGGCGTATCGTGGAAGGCATGGATGTGCTGGCCAAAATCAAACGGCGTAGTCCAGGCCATCAATCGTTGCCCACTCCCGATAAGATCGTCAAAGCCACGGTCTTGAATAAGCGCGATCACGAGTACAAACCCGAAAAAGTGGAGCCGGCGGAGGAAAAACCGACTAAAGTGGATCCGGCGAAGGATAAGTCGACTAAAGAAAAGCCTGACGAAAAATGACGCTCCGGTCGTGGGTCGCCATAATCCGGACGTTCTGATCGCGGAGCGATCAACGACTATCCAATCGCCGGGACACAACCTGAAGTGAATGGGATAGTAATGATGATTCGATGGCTGCTTGTGGTTACCGTTTGCGGCGGCGCGGGGTTGTTGCCGGACGTCGGTCACGCGGCGGATGATCGGGTTGATTATCTGAAACGCGTCAAACCGGTGTTTGTCGAGCGATGCGTGGCCTGCCACGGCGTTTTGAAGCAGGAAGGCGGCCTGCGTCTCGATACGGCCGCTCTGGCGATCAAAGGCGGCGACAGTGGAGCCGTGATTCAACCGGGTGACGCCGCAGCGAGCTTGCTGCTGGAACGCGTGCTGGCCGAGGACGAAGGCGAACGCATGCCGCCGGAAGGCGAGCCGCTGACATCGGCTCAGATTGCCGCACTGAAAACGTGGATTGAGCAGAACGCGACGGCTCCCGCCGATGAACGGCCTGAACAGGATCCTCGCGATCACTGGGCGTTTAAAACTCCCCAGCGTCCCGCGGTTCCGGACGTGTCGGCGGCGCGATGGAAGCAAAATCCGATCGACGCTTTCATCGTCAACGAGCTTCACCGGCGGGGCCTCTCGCCGCAATCGTCGGCGGACAAGCGAGTTTGGCTGCGGCGTGTTTCGCTCGATCTGATCGGACTGCCGCCCACGGTTGAAGAACTGGATGCATTCGTGGCCGATCAGTCGGCGGATGCTCATGATAAAGTTGTCACGCGGTTGCTCGACAGCCCCCAATACGGACAGCGCTGGGGACGGCACTGGATGGATATCTGGCGCTATAGCGACTGGTGGGGGTTAGGTGCCGAGGTGCGCCGTTCGCAAAAGCACATCTGGCACTGGCGCGACTGGATCATCGAATCGGTCAACGCGGACAAGGGCTACGACCAAATGTTGCGCGAGATGCTGGCGGCCGACGAGCTTTATCCCAACGACCTGGATCGATTACGGGCAACCGGTTTTCTGGCGCGACAGTACTTCATCTTCAATCGGACTACTTGGCTGGACGAAACGATCGAGCACTCCGCGAAGGCGATGCTGGGGCTAACGTTTAACTGTGCGAAGTGCCACGATCATAAATATGATCCGCTTTCGCAGGTTGAGTACTACCAGATGCGAGCCATCTTTGAACCGTATCAAATCCGCGCCGAAATGGCTTCCGGCCAGATCGACTTTGAAAAGGACGGAATTCCCCGCGCGTTTGATGCGAATCTGGCGGTCAAGACCTACCTGCACGTGCGGGGCGACGATCGCAATCCGGACAAGAGCCGGGTCATCGAACCGGCTGTTCCCGCATTCCTCGCGGCGGACGATCTGAAACTGAAGATTGAACCGGTGGCGTTGCCGATCGAAGCGACGCATCCAGGTCTGCGGACACTGGCGATCGAATCGCACCGCCAAGCCGCGAAAGAAAAAATCGCTGCTGCTCGCAAGGCCATCGAGGCGGCGAAAAAGAAGCTTGCCGAATCCGAGGCCGTCGCCAAGAAATCTCCCGCCGAGAACCCATCGCCCGAAAAAGGGAGCACCGTCTCAACGTCGAATTCTACTGGTTCTGAAGACCTGCTTGTGCGTGAGGATTTCTCAGCGGCCAAACCCGCAGTGTGGGAGCAGCTAACGGGAAAATGGCGTTACGAAAACGGCCGCTTGATCCAATCGCAAACCGGGGCCAGCCGCGCCGCGGTGCGACTCAAGCAACTCCCACCCGCCGATTTCGAAGCCCGAGTGAAGTATGTACCGACCGGTGGCGACCGATGGAAGTCGGTCGGCATTTCTTGCGACGTCACCGCCGAAGGCAATGAACTGCTGGCCTATGTCAGCGCGGTTGCCGGCGGTTCAAAGGCGCAGATCGCGTACAAGAAGGGTGGCAACCATGTTTATCCGTCGCAGGCCGTGCAGGCTCGTCCAGTGGAACTCAATCAACCACATGAGCTTGTGCTGCGTGTCCGCGGAACGCTGCTCAACGTTCAGGTCGATGGCCAGCACTCGATCGCCTATCGTCTGCCATCGAACGTGCCACGCCAGCGCGGATATCTGGAACTGATCGCCTTTGATGCCCAGGTCGAGTTTGTCGCTTTCGAACTCAAGCCACTGCCGGCCGAACTGAAACTGGTCGAGGCTGAGGCTCCCAAACCGGCACCCAACACAGCGGCGGCCGCGCCTCCGTCCACCGATCAAGCTCGGCTTGGCGTCGCTCTTGCCGAGAAGACACTGGCCACGTCGAAAGCCCAATTGGCTTCCGTGGAAGCGCGGGCCCAGGCCGATCAAGGACGATTTCGGCATCCGGAAGCTGAAGAGACAAAGAAATTGACCGCGGCGGCGGCGCGATCAGAACGAGTTCTCGCCGCGGCCCGTGCCGATGAAGAACACACTCGCGCCTCACTGGCCCTGCTGCAAGTGGCCGCCAATAAGAAGGCGGACGCAGAGAAGAAATTGGCCGCCGCGAAGACCGCTCTGG
The DNA here is from genome assembly GCA_029259935.1 of Planctomycetota bacterium. The sequence goes on along the minus strand of JAJDEH010000021.1, from coordinate 2,734 downwards.
ACAAAGCTCGCAAAGCGATCGAAACGCCCAGCGAAAAATACACACCGCTGCCAGGCGCGTTGAAAACCAAGGAAGACTATCAGAATCGCAACGCCGGCAAGCCGTTTCCCGCCACCAGCAGTGGCCGGCGAACGGCGTTTGCCAAATGGCTGACCGATCCGCGGCATCCGCTGCCGGCACGCGTTGCGGTGAATCACATTTGGATGCGGCATATGGGCCAGCCGCTGGTGCCGACCGTTTTTGATTTTGGACGCAAGGGGACTCCGCCCACGCATCCCGAGTTGCTCGACTGGCTGGCCGTGGAACTTGTCGAGCACAACTGGAGCATGAAGCACATCCACCGGCTGATCGTCACCTCGCAGGCGTACCGGCTGTCGTCATCGTCGGCCGGCGCGGACGAGAAGACCGTGGCCGCCGACCCCGATAATCATCTCTACTGGCGAATGAACCCGGTCCGCATGGAAGCTCAGATCATCCGCGACAGTGTGTTGCATCTGGCGGGAGAACTTAATGTGTCGCTGGGCGGGCCGTCGATCCCCGTCAAGCAGGACTCGCGCCGCCGCAGCCTGTACTTCGTGCACTCGCACAACGACCATCAGAAGTTTCTGTCGATGTTCGACGACGCCAGCGTGCTCGACTGCTATCGACGGGCCGAGAGTATTGTGCCGCAGCAGGCGCTGGCGCTGGAAAACAGTTCCTTGGTCGCCACGATGGCTGGGAAGATCGCCGCGCGGATCGAGGCCGCCAGTCCATCCGCTTCGGACGGCGACTTCATTCGAACGGCATTCGTGACCGTCCTTTCCACCGAGCCTTCGGCAGCGGAGCAAAAACTTGTCACCGAGCTCTTGCCGAAGCTGACGGCCGCCGCACAGACCAACAAGCGGCCCGACCCGGCGGCACAGGCCCGCGTCGCGGTAATTCAAGCGTTGCTAAACCACAATGATTTCGTGACAATCCGCTGATGGGGAGACCGATATGAACAACCCGAAGTCATGTACTCGTTGCCATCCCGCGTCTCCCGGGTCGCGCCGCGCGTTCCTTTCCGATGTGGGCATGGGCTTCACCGGCTTGGCGCTGGGCGCGATGCTTGCCGAGGATGGCATCGTTCGCGGCAATGAAACCGCGGCTTGGCAGCCGCCCACGGGCCAGCCCCATTTCAAACCCCGGGCCAAGAGCGTCATTTGGCTGTTTATGAACGGCGGTGTGTCGCATCTGGAGTCGTTCGATCCCAAGCCCGAGGTTACGAAGTACGCCGGCAAGTCGATTCTCAAAACGCCGTATGCCGACACGCAGGATCCCGAACGGCTCAATCGACGCGAGGTCGCGTTCAATGTCACGTTGCGTCACAAGCTCTATCCATTGCAAATCGGCTATCGAAATTACGGTGAAAGCGGCATTGAACTAAGTGATTGGGTTCCGAACATCGGCAGTTGCATCGACGACATCGCGGTCGTGCGATCGATGTGGACTACCGACGACAACCACGGTGCCCAGACTCAATTTCATTCGGGCCGCCACATGTTGGACGGCGAATTTCCAACACTGGGTGCTTGGGTGAATTACGGCTTGGGAACGCTGAACGAAAATCTGCCGCAGTTCATTTCCATGGGCCGTCGCGAATATTGGAACGCCAAGGACGGGCACTACCTGGGACCGGCTCATGACGCCGTACCGATTCGCATCGACCCCAAGAATCCGCTCGACTTCGGCAAGCCCGCCGGCGGAGTAAGCCGCGAAGAGCAGCAGCTTGGATTTGATCTGGTTGGCGGCTTGAACAAGCTTCGGTCGGTCGAGTATCCGAACGACCCCGCGCTCGCCGCGCGGATCAAAGCCTACGAGTTGGCCTTCCGCATGCAAACCTCGGTTCCCGAATCGCTAACCTTCAGCGATGAAACGGCGGTGACGCAGGAGCTGTACGGCTTGAACGATCCGGCCACGCGCGGCTTTGGATCGCAGATGCTGGCGACGCGGCGGTTCATCGAACGCGGTGTGCGATTCGTGCAGGTGCAGCATGGCGCGGGTGGAGCGGGAGCGTGGGACGCGCACGGCGGTTTGAAGGCCAATCACCAGCGCAACTTCAAAGCGGTCGACAAGCCGGTGGCTGGATTGCTGAAGGATCTAAAACAACGCGGGCTGCTCGATTCCACCATCGTGATCTTTGCCAGTGAGTTCGGTCGGACGCCCGCTTCCCAAGGCACCGACGGCCGCGACCATCATCCTTACGGTTTCTCGGTGTGGATGGCGGGCGGCGGTATAAAAGGGGGCATCGCTCACGGAACAACCGACGGCATCGGATTTCACGCCGAAGAAAACCGCCACTACGTGACCGACATTCACGCCACGATCCTACGACAATTGGGCCTCGACTCGCGGAAGTTGGAAATTCCCGGCCGCAAGCGGCTGGATATCGACCACGGCAAACCGATCACCGAGATCATTGCCTAACATCAGGTTCCGCTGGTGGCGTCCTTTTCCAAGTGCACGTCCATCTGCGGAAACGGAATGCCAATCCCGGCTTCGTCCAGAGCCTCTTTAACCGCCACGATGGTGGCTTGCTTGACCGCTCCAAAGTCATCGTTGCGAGCCCACACTCGTACCGACCAATCGATCGACGAGGGGCCCAAGGCTAACAAGATGACGGCCGGTGCGGGATCACTCAGCCGGTCGGGCACGCTCTCGGCCGCCTTGGTCAGCACGTCACGCGCCTTCGTCAAATCGGCGTCGTAGGCCGTGC
>JAJDEH010000003.1 GCA_029259935.1 Planctomycetota bacterium | reverse complement strand
TCGAACTGGGATTACCTCTGCTCCTGAACCCTGAAACCAAAGTTTAACCAGCCGAACCGCCGTGGTACGGACCCGTATGCCCGGTGGTGTGGGAGGGGTGGAGCCGCAAGGCTCCCCTCTATCCCGATTTGACTGGAGATCGAGCGGACTTACAGACCGACGGTCCCTCCTGCCGATGCTGTCGTGTCACGAGGCGGAAGTCTCAAACGCCAATTCAACCTCAAACAGGTTGCCGCTCCGCCCCTTGTCGAGCAGCATTTCCTTCATTTTTATTAGCGTTTCCAATCGCACGGCATGCGATTCCCGCTCGAAGACGAGGCTGTCGCCCAATTCGTCGATACGCTCCAGCAACGATCGTTCAATCAGCATGACGCGAATTTTGTTCATGTTGACGCGCGGGTCGCGTTCGCAACTGACGCCGAACATGAATTTGACCATTCGCACCGGAATGCCGGCACTGTGAGCGACAAACCCCCTGGCAAACTGCTCGGACAGTTCATTCAGGATCGCGTTGAGAATCATCCACCGATCGGGTTCTTGAAACTCAAGAAATGGCCTCTTTAGCGAGGTCTGCTTGGCGGTCTGCAGGACAATTTGTTTGCCGTGTTCGTTATTCAGCAGAATCTGATTGATATCGCTTTCACGAACCGTGCGAATCCTAAGCGTGTTGCCCTCCACATAATTCAAGCTGAAGTTGACCCGGCTGATAAACTCGCGCCGCGCCCACGCCGAGCGGGTCGCCAAATAGGTTTTTGCCACAAGCACCAAAGTGGCGACCGTGATAACAAACTCGATTAGGCCAAGAATGATTTCAAAGCTAGTGAACATGGTTTTTCCGTAAAATCCGAGTTGTGCGGGATTCCAGCGTTTGGTAGGGGCGGCTGTCTTGGCTGCACCCCAAGGATGAGGGGCACGACGATTCAGTCTAACGTGGCGAATGGGCCATCGGCAACACGTCTGGCAGCCGTTTCAGATACACCGACAGGCCGTGGAGCGAGAGCGGCTCTTTCCACATCGAAAACTAATCGACCAAAACACACCCAACGCCAACATCGCTCTTTTGAACATCCGCGCCTCGGATACACTGGAATCGAACCGGCATGGTGTGACCTCGCATGCTTGGTGTTGTGTGAACTCGCCTCGGCAGCGTGGATCATCAACCCAGGTTCCGCACGATTGCCATGAGCGCCGCCCCGATGCCTAATCCGATCGCCATGACAAAAGACCCAATGATGACGAGTACGTCGGAATGTCGTTGGTCGCCGCTTACCACAATTAGGAAACCAATGACAAGAGGCATCGCGCCAATAACGAACATCGCCGCGCCCGGAATTAAGGCGCAACAGACACTTAACATTACTACCAAGCAAATCAATCGCTTCAAAGTAAACTGCAGAGGCGGCGGGTTCGATTGTGCCTTTGGACGCGACATGTTTATCTGCCCCATGGGGTTCCGGCAGCCCGTCGTATCAAGAGTCAGGTATTATGGCTGAACTCAGCACGAATCGCGACCGGAGTTGGTCGTGATTATTGGCACGCTAGAAATAACGGCGGCATTGCGGATGTGCCGTCGTTGATCGCCCACCCTTCAGCATTTGGTCGCCCTTTGGATTCATGCAATCGCTGATCTCAGCGAAGGCGACTCGAATTTTCCTGAAGGCGTTGCCTAAAGCCTCATCGATCAACAGAGTTGCACGTCGGCAATTTCTCGAAACAACAAATCAATGCTCTCGACGAATTCGGAAGCCAAGCGTACGGGCCTCTGTAAGCGCGCATCAGAGCCGTTGTTGACGTGTGGTTTAGGTTGGGAGTTTTGGATGAAATTCCCTATCAGGAGCCAGGTATGTCGCGTGGATCAAATCCGACCAAAGTCAGGCTGTGGACGGTCCGTCTTGACCGATTTGAGAAGTCTGCTCAAACGGTCACGCAGTTTTGTGAATCCGAAGGTGTTTCCCAGCCGTCGTTTTATCAGTGGCGGAAGAGACTCAAGGGTGCGGGCAAGCGAAGCGGCGGCGAGGCCGGTGACGAGCCCGTTGGAGTTGGCGCAGCCCCTTCGCCCGCGTTTAAGCCGGTGCAGCTAACGGCTCCGATTTTCCGTCAACAGCAGGCCACGATTCGGTTGGCGGACGGAGTCGAAATCGAACTTGGCAACGACCCGCCGGTTGTGGGGGCGGTCGTCGAGGCGGTGGTCAAGCAAGTACTCGCCCTGCGGGCCGGGCGATCGGAGGGCCGGTCATGTTGAACTTTTCTGGTGACCTCAAGATCCATGCCTACACCGGCATCACGGATATGCGCAAGGGATTCAATGGGCTCAGCGGCCTGGTCCGCGAGGAGTTCGGGGCCGATCCGACCGATGGCAGTTTGTTTATTTTCATCAATCGGCGTCGCGACCGGATGAAGCTGTTGCACTTCGACGGCGGCGGCTACTGGCTGTATTACCGTCTACTGGAAGCGGGTACGTTTGAAGCCCTGAAATCCGAACCAGGTTCGTGCCGGTTGCGGATGGATGCCACGGAGCCTTCGATGTTGCTTTCGGGCGTGTCGCTGTTGGCGCTAAACCGGACACAGTTTATCGAGGACGCGTGTGCACGCCCGGATCTGACTTCATTGCCCGAGGGAATCTCCCAAATTCGGAGGTGCCGGTCCCTGCCCACGGATGCGCGCATACACGTTGCCTTCTTCCTGATGGCCGGCTGCTGGCAACATCGTCCGACGGCAATTCGATAAAGCTCTGGGACAGAAGTACGTGGACAGAGGTTCGTAAACTCACCGGCCACACCGCGGATGTGGGTAGTTTCGATTTCGATCCTCAGGGACGGTACTTGGCCTCGGCAAGCGAAGATGACACCATCCGCATTTGGGAGGTCGAAACAGGGAAAGCCGTTCACACGCTGGCCGGTCTTCAAGATTCGGTGTACTCAGTTCAGTTCTCTTCCGACGGCAAGCTGCTTGCGTCCGCCGGCACGGATGGTGCCGTCCGACTTTGGGACTGGAAGGCAGGTAAGTTGCACGATGTAATCCAAATTGGCCCAAAACAGGGCAAGATCACCGCGTTATCCTTCAGTCCCGAGGGCCGGCACTTGGTGACTGCAAACGGCAATGCGACGAGTTACGTGTTGCGTCTCAAGTCACGGCCAAAGACGCCCAACGAATAGAAGTCTCGCTCCGTCCACTCCAGCTTGACTCGACTGGAACGGCCTCCAATTATGCGGGGTTTTCGGCGTTTTCTTGGCATTTCTGCCATTCTTTCCCGGCTCACGGGGATTTCTTCCGCGCGCATGTAACAAATCCGCCGGGCTCTCGCTTAGCTAGTTAGAAAGCAAAACATGGAGACGCAAGAAACGGCAGCCTTGCGAATCCACCCTACTAACAACTGCCGTACCCTAAGGAGTCTTACGATGTTTAAGAAAGTAATTTTCGCGATGTGCCCGCTGGCCCTGTTGGTGTCGACCGTGAGTGCTGATGACAATCTTAGCCTGGACATCTCTTCGATCACCGACGCGTCGGTCGAAATCCAGGAAGCAAGCCTGGACATCGACGTGGACCAGTTGGCCGCCGACGCTGGCGAAACTTCGGAAGACCAAGCGATTGAAGCTTGCTTCCGCGGTTACGGTTACCGCGGATACGGCTACCGCAGCTACGGCTACCGTGGTTACGGTTACGGCGGATACGGTTACAACTGCTACCGACCTAGCTACCGCACGTACTACACCTACCGTACCGTGCACTGCTACCGACCGGTTTACCGTTGTGCTCCCGTCTACTACCACAACTACTGGGGTTGCCACTAAACCTCGACAGCGAGCCTGCTGGCTCGAACGGTTCCTCACAAGCCCTGCGTTCCGCGACAAGCGGACGCGGGGTTTTTTTTGAGCGGGGCTCCTGGATGAACTTCGCTCGCACCAAAAAAGAAACACCTTTCCCTTGGAGACAAGTCATGACTACTAAAGCAAAAGGACTATTGTCGCTGGCCGTCATCGTCGCCGCCATGTCGTTCGGCGCACAAGCCAAGGCTGGCGAGCCTTTCGTATTCGGCGGTCCCAGCGACCACATTCTGGGCATCCGCCCCCTTTGCGGCCACGTGATTGATCAGTTGGTCCATAATCGGATGCGTAAACTGCACGGCGATTTTATTGATATCAGCGCCATTCCCCACTCGGTGTTGGGTCCCGTGCCCGTCGACATCGAACTGATGGAAGTCTGCATGATCACCGACGCCAGTGACGAATGCGGCCCGGTCTACCAGATCAACTTCCGCAACAACAGCCGCGTTCCCGTCTGTCACTTTGCCGTGACCGCCGTGAGCGTATATGGCCAGATTGTGGAAACCTCACCGAGCGTTACGATCCGAGTTCCCCGCTTGGAAGCTGGCGAGATCGGCAGCGTTCAAGTGAAAATGCCTTTGGCCTGCATGTCGATGGGTCCTCACGGACAGGCAGCCGTTTGCTTCGATACCCTGGTTGTCGCGATCGACAGCTTTGACATGGTGTTTGAATGCAACGAGCTGAACAACGTCGCCATTCTGAAAAAGCCGGAGATCAAGATCGTGGTCACCGAGACTACGGTGGAAACGACCGTCGAAGGCGCCGCGCCAGTTCAAGCCGCTCCCGGTGGCCAAGCACCGCCCGCCCCCCAGGTACCAGCCGTTCCTGGCGAGGTTCCTAGCCAGAAAGCGAGTCCGTCGCCCTTGGACAACATCGACCTGGACGAATTGGATCTGGGCGACGACGACGACGTCCAGCAAGAGGATGGCACGCAGGAAGTCGCCCCCGGCGATGCCGCGCAAGGCGACGCTGCTCAGTAAAAATCGACCCATGACCTTGATTGGATTTCACGGCCATCGATTCAATAAGCCGCTTGCAACTAGCAAGCGGCTTTTTTTCTGTAGGTCACCCTCGCCGAACGCGATCTGAAGTAAACGGCGAATCTTAACAGCCACATCCGGCCACGGTTGCGCGAGCGACTCGGAAATCCGAGTCCTGAATCCGAAACAGATCCAAATTGACATGGTCAAACAACGGTGACACTGGATCGCAGGTCTTCCTCGCGCCAACCTAACTAATACAGAGGACGCATCATGTCACGATTTCGGAAATGACACCGGTACTGTCTTGCAGCGAATCGGTTTTCACGCCCATGCGGTCGACCATTGTGTGCCAGACGTTGGCCAGCGGTGTCTTTTCAGGCAACTTAATATGAGTCTGGTGCTTCAGTCCCAGGGCCTCGCCGCCAAAGACGACCGTCGGCAGTTTATCTCGCGAATGGTCCATGCCCGCGCTGCTGGAATAACCAATCACCGTGTGATCCAGCAAGCTGCGACCGTCCGCCTCTTCGATCGAATCCAAACGCTTGAGGAACTGGTTCCAGAATCCCATGTTGATCTCGTCGACCTTGGCCAACTCGTCGAGGTTCTTGGGATCGTTATTATGATGGGTCAGCGCGTGAAAGCCTTTGGAGACGTTGTGAACGGGGAACGTGCCGCCGGCCAGTTCGCGGCGAACGTTGTAGGTGATGACCCGCGTTGAATCGGTTTGGTACGCCAAGGCGATCATGTCGTACATTAGCTTTTGATAGGTCGTATAGTCGAATCCGGGTGACCGCGGCGTCAGCGTGCGCGAGTAATCGCCGATGCCGCTCAGTTCCGGCTTGGGTTTGGGTTTGGTCGACCAATCGATATCGCGTTGTAACTGCACCTCAATCTCTCGCACGGAACTGAAATACTCATCCAGCTTCGTTCGATCGCGACGGCCCACTTTTCTTTCCATCGCTTTGGCTTGAGCACGCACATAATCCAAAATGCTGCCGCGGCGGCGGAAACCTTGATTGCGAGCCTTGGCTTCTTTCTCGCCGTCGATTTGGAAAAACCGGTTGAAAACGACATGCGGGTCATTTTCGGCAGCCAAGGGAATACCGTTTTTGTTCCAAGACAAAGTGGCCAAGCCCTGTTGGCCGAAATTCGTGCCCCGCTCGATGGAAAGTTGCAACGACGGAAACCGAGTCGCTTGGCCGATGGCACCGGCCACGACTTGGTCGGCGCTGATGGAAGCTTTGATGCCACTGGAAGTCCAACCTTCGGCACCGGTACGAAAGCTGTAGTCCCCCGTGTGTCCGCCGCCATGCTCAAGCTGCAATCCGGAGATGACGGTCATCCGGCGGCGAAATTCAGCCAGCGGCCGCAGAATACGGGTCAACTGGGAATCGGGGCCGGTCTGGTTGGGAAAGAACTCGCGGATGTTCATCCCCGTGCCAAAATGGGCGACCATCATGCGCGAGGGAACGGCCGCTTCGCCACTTGCTGCCATGGCAGTCTTGGGTGCGAGCGACTGGAGGCACGGCAAGGCAATCGAAGCTCCCAACCCCTTCAGGACGAGCCTGCGCGAAATGCCAAGTTTGCCAGAGCGGTCTTGATCGGTCAGGGATGGATCGCGTTGCGACATGGCGAAGATGCCTCCTCGTTGGATATCTAGCTCACGACGGCCGCGGAGAGCCGTCCTTCAGGCCGAGTAACCAGTTTAGCAGGATCAGCCCCTGCATACAGCTTGATCCATTCCATATGGTCACGACCGAGGGGAATTGTTACACCCCGGTTCTATTGCCCACGGACGTTCATTCGCAGGGAATAAAAGCCGGTGCGGGCGGTGACGAACAGGGTTCGCCGATCCTTGCCGCCAAAAGTGACGTTGGCCGGGCGTTCCGGAATTTTGATACTTGCGATTTTCTTGCCCGCCGGAGAATAAACCTGCACTCCGTCCCGCGTCAGATACAGATTGCCCCGTTCGTCCAGCGTCATCCCGTCGGACCCCTCCGGGGCGATCTGCTTGCGACCTGTCAGCGAGCCGTCGGATTGGATTTTGTACACATAGGTTTTGCTGTCGCCCGGGTCGGCCACGTACAGCAGTTTGCCATCCGCCGTTCCAATCACACCATTGGGCTTCACTAAGTCGTCGATGGCGCGAACCAGTTTCTTGCCATCGGGTCCCAGGTAATAAACATGGAACCCACCTTGCTCCAGTCCGTCTTGGCTGCCGTAACGAGGATCGGTGAAGTAAACTCCGCCGCGCAAATCAATCCACAGATCGTTGGGGCTGTTCAGCTTTTTGTCTTGGTAACTGTCGGCCAGCACGGTTACTTTTCCGTCCATCGACGTGCGAGTTAGCTTGCGGCTACGGCCCTCGCAAGCCAGCAGGTTTCCAGCCTTGTCGAAGTACAATCCGTTCGCCCCGCCCGAGTTTTCGCGAAACGTGGTCAGCTTTCCGTCCAGCGACCACCGGTGAACGCGTATATTGGGGATGTCCGAAAAATAGACGTTGCCCTTGGCGTCGACCGCTGGCCCTTCGGTGAATTTGAATCCATCCGCCAGTTTGACAACCTTCGCATCCGGGGCGACAAGGTTGGCTCCGTCGTCACCGCGCAAATCGGTGACAACGAAGAAGAGACCGAAGACAATTGTGCTGGCCACTGACAGTTGCGACAATACTCTGCTCATCCCAAACCTCCTCGCGCGAGCCGTTGCGATTAATCCATGACTTCTGAATCGCCATCGCGGACTCGCTATCTTGTTTTGCTGGTGACGTTTCTAGCGGCGTTCCTATTGTACCTCGATCGGTTTTGCATTTCATTCACGCAGCAGTACATCAAGGAAGACTTGGGGCTGACAGAGAAGGAATTCGGACTCTGCCTGTCGGCCTTCTTTTGGGCGTATGCGCTCGGACAGGTGCCATCCGGTTGGCTTAGCGACCGGTTCGGTGCGCGGTGGATGTTGGCCACTTACATAATCGCCTGGTCGATCTTCACGGCTCTGCTGGGTATTGCGATGGGATTCGTGATGCTGTTTGTTTTGCGGATTGGCTTGGGACTGGGACAGGCGGGAGCCTATCCGACCTGCGCGGGACTGGTTCGCAATTGGGTTCCCTTTTCAGGGCGAGGCAAGGCGAACAGTTTTGTGGCATTCGGCGGACGGTTAGGCGGGTTTGCCGCGCCCCTATTAACACCTCTACTTGTCGTCGCGTTTGTCCCACTAGGTGATTTGTCGCGGCTAGAGAACGACGACTTGCTCGATGTTCATTACCTCAGCTTTCAACTCGCCGACACCCGGGCTCGCTCGGATACCGGTTCAGCCGATGCGGAAGTAGAACGTGCCAAGCAGCAGGTGCGGCAGTCCGTTTACGGTTCCATGTCGGCCGACGCGCGACAAGCGCTGACGAAGCTGGCCGACGATTATCAAGCTGAATTCCAACGCCAGCAGGAAAAGGAATCGGCGGACGCTCCGAACGGCTACGATCCACGAGTTCAACAGCACCTTGAAGCGCCGCGCAAAGACGCGGAAGTGCTGTTGGTTCAGTTGAATGCCAACATCCGGAATGCCGACTTCCGAGAACACGCCGACCTAGACAATCTACCGCTGGAACGCGAAGCGAAATCACTAATTTCGTTGGACCAGTTATCGCCTCAACAGAAAGAACGACTGAATCGCTTGGTGCTGGAGGCGGTGTTCCCCAAGTCGGTGCGGAAGATTTATGTACATGGCTGGCGCCCCGTGATGTTTGTCTATGGATCGCTGGGCATCGTGGTGGCCGGATTATTTTGGTTCTGCTTTAGGAATCGGCCGCCCGAGCATCCGTGGTGCAACACTGAAGAAGTTGCGTTGATCAGCGGAACCGCAAAAGAAACGGAGCCAAAGAAACCCGGGTTATCCGCTCCGCCGTTCCGAGCCATGATTTCAAGTCGCAGCTTGTGGTTGATGTGCGTCAATCAGTTTGGCGGCAACGTGGGGTGGATTTTTTTGATGACGTGGCTGCCGCGGTACCTGCTGGAAGTCCACTCGGTTCCTTTTATCGAACGTGGTTGGATGGCGGCTGTTCCGCTGGGCGTCGGTTGGATTGGCATGTTGGCCGGCGGCTGGGCAACGGATTGGATCACCGGGCGTTTTGGTCTGCGGTGGCGCACGGCTCCGGTCGTCATGGGACGAACCGTCGCCATGACGGCTTACATCGCCTGTATTTTTGCTCCTAGCGCGTGGTTCGCCGTGGCGGCATTTGCGTTCATCGCGCTATCAAACGACTTTTGCAATCCGTCGGGCTGGTCTTATAAGCAGGACGTCGGAGGCCAGCACGTGGCGGCGATTCATGGTTGGGCCAACATGTGGGGCAACTTTGGCGCGGCGACTTCTCCCGTATTGATAGTCTGGGTCATCACCAGCTTTGGTTGGACCGGCGCATTCGTCACCGGGGCGATCGCATTTTTCATCGCCGGTTCGGCCGCATTAGGTGTCGACGCGAGAATTCCGATCGTGCGCGATTGACCGGATCAGCGCGTCGATTGCGGGCGGGGCTTGGCGTCGACCAACGGCAATATCGCCTCACCAAATGCGCGACCGATATGAAAGAACGTATCCGCTCGGCCCATGTAGTGGTAACCGCCGTCGAATTTGTCGCCGTCCTTGACGACATAGATGCCTGTCTTGACATACCGCACGTTCTTTTTGAACTCGTCCATGTTGGCTACGTCCGCTTGGATCTTGCGGAAGCGAAAGTGCTTTTCGGCGTAGCGTTTTTCCGGTTCGGCTCCTTGCTGTCCAAGTTCGCCGATGATAAACGGCATCCGCGGCGCGTCGAGATCCTTGCGCACATCCCGAATCAAATTGGCCAAGTTGGTTCCGTATTCCTCGTACTTCTTGGCATCAATGATGTCGTTGAACCCTTGGTAGAAGACAAAGCCGGATAATTCATACCCCGATCCGTCGTAGTCGGGAACGACGCTTTTGATGTCGGCCAACGTTTCCTTGACGATGCGAATCGTGTCGCGGTAGGCTTCCCCGTACGTCTCCGATGGCAAGGGCTTCAATTCTTTTGTTTTCTTATCGCGCTGTGTGTAGTCTCCCAACCCGGAACTTGGTGGCCGAAAGCGAACCGCAAGCGCCCGCCCACCCCAGGCGCACTTGATGATCAGCACGCGCTGCTTGAGTGCGTCGCCCACCACATGACCGAACTGCAGCTCGGGTCCAAATCGATTCGTCGGGGTGGCATACCCGGCGGTCAATTTTCCTTGCCCGCGGTCGTCATTGTATTTGATGTAGACGTCATCTCGTTTCGCCCACTCGTCGCCGTTCTTCAGATGTTTGTAAGTGTCGGCGGTGGCGGGGTCGGAGATCAATTGGTCCAAATGTTTGAGAGCCCCTTTGCCCTCCATGTTCGACTGGCCTGCGAGGATGAAGACCCGAATCGGCTCCGCGCGGGCTTGAGTCACAAGGGAAAGGCAAAACAAAATAAGTGTGAAACGAAGCAGTGGCATCGTGGATCTCCAGTTGTGGCAAAGGCGGGCGGCGAAGCGGCTCCATTCTCGTCTCTCGTGGCCGTCCCTGCAAATCGATCAACTTCAGAAGCTGAAGGCCGACATTCCAGCCGTAGCGGTGGTCCACAATGTAGCGGGGCTGTCGACCGGGGGGATTGTCGGAGTTGCTCCAATGCGCGTAATGAAAGCACCTTCCTCATCGCAATTTCTGGCGAAGTTGTGAATTCACTCGTCGAACGTGTCCGCCCGCGCTCGGCTTTTCTGATGAACTAATAGCACCCGCCATCGCGGCTTCGTGATGGGGATATTACATAAGCACAATTTGACCAAATCCAAACCGGCGGTCGGCGTGAGACAAGCAAGGGACGATTTCATGACGACGACCCAAATCCAGGAGCAACTCGCCATGACTATTAAATCCATGTATTCGCTCGTCGTCGTTCTCTTCCTATTTGCCATGATCGGTTACCTCGATTTGCGAGACGATTGCGGTTCCGGCGTTCGCTGGTTTCTCGGCGAGGCCAAGGAAACCGCGACCGAGCTATTCAACGCCGTCCAAAATGGATTCAGCTAATCTGACCCCAGCGGGGGACTTGCGCATTCGGCCTCCCGCTGTGCCGGGGTACCTGCTTTCGCCACGACTTCCGCCTCGTACGCAACCGACTAGTGAATGTGCAATTGTCGACAAACTCGCTAAACTCTCTTTAGGTCTGGTGCCGATGCACGCACTCGCGTTTTTCTGGTCACCAGTATCCTTGGCTTTCGAAGGCACTCATCCAACGGAGATGACAAATGTCCACTGGAAAGAGTCTGGTTTGCGTACGATGTCAGAAGCAACTGCCGGCCGGAATCACCTATTGCGTGGCTTGCGGCTGTCAAAACGATGCGGACAACTTGATTTCCAGACAGCTTGACATTGAAAATCAGTTGACCAAACGGGAAGGTGAACGATCCTTCTTACGGAACCTGTTCGCCATTTTTAGCCGACGACGTAGGTAGAAACACATTCGCCTCGTAACAGGGCGAGTCTTGCGAATTCGATGAATTAGGAACTTGAGAATAGGCTTCATGTTTGGCTTGTTGAATATCGCAAAACCATCCGGCGTGACTTCGCGGGATGTGGTCAACCATATTCAACGGCTGGTCAAGCCGCACAAAGCGGGGCATGCGGGTACGCTTGATCCGTTGGCCACCGGGGTGCTTCTGGTTTGCGTTGGCAAGGCAACTCGCTTGATCGATTACATTCATCGAATGCCAAAGCGGTACCTGGCGACATTTCTGTTGGGCCGTCACAGCGAGACGGAAGACGTTGAGGGGCACGTGGTCGAACTCGAAAGGGCACCGCGGCCATCCGAGAAGCAAATAGAGACGGCGCTGGGACAATTCACGGGCGAGATTCGCCAGCGTCCGCCGGCCTATTCGGCATTGAAGGTCGGCGGCAAGCGAGCTTATCAGTTGGCCCGCCAGGGTGCGCCGGTCGTTTTAGAGCCGCGCGGCGTGACGATTTTCGAATTGCAATTGGTGCGGTACGAATATCCGCGGTTAACGCTCGACATCGCTTGCGGTTCGGGAACCTATGTCCGTTCGCTGGGCCGCGATCTGGCCGAATCGTTGGGCAGTGCGGCGGTCATGTCGGCCCTTGCGCGAACCGCCATCGGTGACTTTACGATTGAAGACGCGGTACCGATGAATCAAGTCAGTTCCCAAACACTCTCCGAGTACCTGCAACCGGCAACTCGGGCCGTCGCGTTCTTGCCAAAAATTGAACTCACCGAGGCGGAAGAGCAGCGACTGGGAAACGGATTGTCGATCGAAAACTCTCGCTCTTTGGCCCACGCTGAAATCGCCGCCGTCGACCGAACGGGTGAGTTAATTTCCATCCTCGCTCCCAAGGAGCCGCGGTTGCTCAAGCCGCTGAGGAACTTCCGGGCAGTCTGATCCGCGTAAGCGTCGCGTTCGGCAGCTTGCGCAAGCAGTGCATTATCCGCACGGCCGCGTCGCTGCACCGGTGGCACAAATCACGTGAAGCCGCCGGCGCGGTCGGTTCTAAATCCCCCAGGTTTCGCCTGATTCGCACAATCGAACGGACCGGTCCGCGTCGTTGAAAAATTTTTGCGGCGGCGCGTTTTTTATCCTGCCTCGGTGCGGAACGAGGGGTACACTTCCACACGGAGATACTCTCACACGCCTTCATGATGTGTTCAACCTTCCGAATGTTCCACGCAAAGCGATGATGCTTAGCGTATCTCCCAGGTAATCGGCACGGCTGCCGGGACGTAGTTTGGCGAAGCCGGCGGCTGAGCGTCGATAACCTCTTGCGACAACCTACGGATTATTCTCGGGCAAGGACGCGCCCGCGGAAGGTCGGCCCCGCTCAATGGCCGGCGCGACCGGATAAGAAACGCGTCCATGTTCGAAAAACGAAGTCTCAAATTGGATCTTCTCGCGCTCGGCCTGTTTGTCGTCGTGCTGTTCTTGGGCTTGGCGCTGGCCACCTACGACCCGGCCGATAGCATCGGAGAAGTGGTCCCACCCTTCAATGCGCTCTATCAACCCGACCAGCTTGTTCATCCGGCGAATGAAGAGATTAATAATGCCTGTGGACGCTGGGGAGCCATCGCGGCCGACGTGCTGCTGAACGGGCTTGGCCTAGGGGCTTACTACGTTGTGCTGGCGCTCGGAGTGGTCGACTTCGTTATGTTGCGACGCAAGGATATCGACACGCCGATCTTGCGCACCGTGGGTTGGGCCGCGTCGTTGGTGGGGGTCACGACACTGGCCGCCCTGTTGTTTCCCGCGTTGTCGCCAGGACCCGTCGTCGGCAGCGGCGGATATTTGGGAGTACTCGGCGCGGGCCTTTTGGAGATGCAATTCGCCACGTTTGGCGGAGTGATCTTGGCCTCCAGTTGTATTTTGGGCGGGCTCCTGCTGTGCACCGACTACGCGATCATTCGAACGATACGCAAGGCGGGCCAATTGCTGGTGATGACGGCCGCGCTGCGTCACTCGCTGCAAAAAACGCCGCCTCGACCCGCTTCCGATTTGGAGGAAGACGCGGAGGAGGAGGACACGACGGTCTCCATACGCATTGGCGGCAAGAAAGTCCAACCCGCGGAAGCTCCCTCGCGGATCGAACCGGCCGAAGCCGAAGAGAACCTGGACGAAGCGGAATCGGAAGCTGCCACGGATGAGGCGGAAGAAGAAGAACCGGTTCCCGTGGTCGTGAAGAAGAAAAAGCGAAAGAAGTCGCAACCGAACAGCCAGTCGCCCCACTTCCGACTTGGTTCCAACGAGGACGACGCCGAACGGCTGAAGGTGATGAGCCAACTTGATGAAGCCGATCCCGATCACAAGGAGCAGCCAGGCGAATATGATCTGCCAGATATCGACCTGCTGATCGAAGGCGATGACGTGTCGGGCGATAACCAAGAGTCGGAAGTGCGCCGCAAGGCCAAAGTGTTGGAAAAAACTTTTGGCGAATTCGGCTTCAAGGTCAAAGTAGTCGAGATCGAAACCGGCCCCGTGATTGCCCAATACGAGGTTCAGCTCGAAGCCGGCTTGCGACTTTCCAAGATCACCGGTCTGGCGGACGATCTGGCGATCGCCTTGCGCGTCCCCAGCGTCCGCATCGTCGCACCCATCCCGGGCAAGAACACCGTTGGTATCGAAGTACCCAACGAGACGCGTCATGTCGTCCGCTTGCGCGAAGTGATGGAGGAGGCGACGAGTAAAGTCAAAAAGATGCGGATTCCACTATTCTTGGGCAAGGACGTTTCTGGCAACCCGCTGGCCGTCGACCTCTCGACATTGCCGCATCTGCTGATCGCCGGACGTACGGGAACGGGCAAGAGCGTCTGTTTGAACGCCATCATCTCGTCGATCCTCATGACGCGGCGGCCTGATGAAGTGCGGATGCTGATGATCGACCCCAAGATGGTCGAGCTAAGCGGCTATGCCCGATTGCCGCACTAGATGCATCCCGTCGTGACGGACATGCGCAAGGCCGAAGCCATCTTGGCCTGGGCGGTCGAAAAGATGGAAGAGCGTTATCAACTGCTGGCCCGCGCGGGAGTGCGGCACGTCAGCAGTTACAACCAACTGAGCGAAGAAGAACTGTTCGACCGGTTGAAGATCGAATCCGAGGAAGAGAAGTCGCAGATTCCCCAACACTTGCCCTTCATCGTCATTGTGGCGGACGAAATGGCCGATTTGATGATGACCTCGGGCAAGGAGGTCGAGCAACATATTATTCGGCTCGCACAAAAGAGCCGGGCCGTCGGAATTCACCTCATCCTGGCGACTCAGAAACCGACGGTGGATGTCATCACGGGTCTCATCAAATCGAATCTGCCCGCCCGTATTTCGTTCCAAGTCGCCAGCCGCACCGACAGCCGCGTCGTGCTGGACGAAATGGGAGCGGACAAACTGCTCGGAAACGGCGACATGCTCTTCCTCTGGCCGGGGACAAGCACCCTGTTGCGCGGTCAGGGTACGTATCTTAGCGACGAAGAAATCGAATCAGTAACGGATGCCGTTAGCACCGATGAGCAGAACTTTGTGAAGGAGTTGGTGAACATTCAAGTGGAAGAGCCAGGCGAAGAGCAGGAACACGGCCCGCTGAAAAAACGCGACGATCTCTATGAAGGCGCGGTCGATATCGTGGTCCGTGAAGGCCGAGGCAGCGTGTCACTGTTGCAAAGGACGTTGGGCATCGGGTATGGGCGCGCGGCTCGCCTGATCGACTTTATGGCCGAGGACGGCATCGTCGGCCCTTATGCTGGATCGCAAGCCCGTGAAGTCATGGTCAGCCTTGCGGATTGGGACCAAATGCGCGGCGGTGAAGGTGACGAGATCGACGAGTCGGATAAGCCGCGCCGCTCAAATATCGTGCTTCCCGAACCGCATATCGCAAAACCCGGTTTGCCGGTCAAGGAAGAAGTCGCCTGGAACGAGGAAGACGAGAGCGATGATGCTGAGTCGGACGAATTCGAATACGAATACGGCGACGAAGCCTTCGAGAACGCCTAACCCTATACTTCCGTGCTCGTCCTGGCCAACGAGGAAGTGAACGCGAGGGCCGGTCGTCGGGCGATCGTGCCTACGGAGACATCTTCACCTGTCCGCTTGCAAGCAGATCGACTAGAAACCGTTGACACACAGTCGCGATTCCCGGCGCGCTGCTCTCCCTGGGGCCAGCGACATTGAGAACGCGCACGTGATGCTTCACGATCCAGTCGAGTACTTCGGTTGAATCGATATCTTGCGAGAGATCCGCCTGAAACAGCGGCTTCGCGAACCTGCGAGCGTAGACGGATGTCAGTTGCGTTCCACCGCTGAGCGACTCGCGAAATAAGATCAAGGTTCCGTCGGAATCGATTACATTGCGTTCGGTGCGGGGGTGGTATTTACGCGATTCGGTCTCTTGCAGGTCGTAGTGGATCGGCACGGGGCCGTCTTCCGCGCGACGGCCGCGTGGACACCAGCCACCATGTTCGATTCCCAATTCCCTCGCGGCATCCAGTGCGCCTCGATCAACTCCGGTTTGGCCGCCGGATACGATTCGAGTGACGCAATGCAGGACGTTGGGTCGCGCGTTCATGCCACGATTTTAGCAAGTGAGCCACCTCGCTGTAACCAATTGGCTAGATGCTCGCCACGAATCACTTCACTGGCAGCCGAAGTTGAAGCCCGGTCGGGAGAAGGCCCGTCTGATTCGCCGGCAGCCTTTCCGGGTTGAGGCGGATGATCTCCACATAGCGGGAAGCTTGGCCCAGTTCGAATCTCGCGATATCGAACAACGACTCGCCAGATTGCACCGAGTAGCTTCGATGGGCGGAGCTAGGTAGCGCGTGCCGCCCACTGGAGTAAGACACTTGGCTGACCGACGATTTGGCGCGAGGGCACATGTCCGGGTACTGTTGCCGTAAATGTTCCACGGGCGGCACCTTGACTAGCCGGCCCGTGGGAAGATCATCGGGATGTGGGAACTCGTGGCGGTTGTGTTTATACAACGCGCGGAAATAGTTGCCGTCGCCGTAAACGCGTTGAGCAATGGTCCAGTGGCTGTCGCCCGATTGAACCATGGCCGTCGGCTCGGCCGGAACGGCGACAAACGCTCGCGGGTCATGGCGCGATGTTTCGTCTCCTGAATCACGGAGTATCTGGGATTCACGAGGCAACGCCTGGCTGGTTGGGTTGAAGTCGTTTGTTCGGGACGTTGGTGGGCTTTCCGCTTCAATGGAGAAATTCCCGCGGTTCGTTGATGGGGTTTCGATGGGCGGGGTCTCGATGGCTGGAGGAAGAGCCACGTCCGTGCCCGGCGCAAATTCCACCACGGGCGGTAAAACGTCGCTGGCCGGCAAGGGGATCGGCGCGGGTGGTGCCGGCGGCGAACCACGCTCCTCGACCGGTACCCGAGCGACAAATATGGGGCTCTCATCACGCGGAGCGACTTTTTTTTCAGAAGCAATCTGTTGCCGTGCTTTTTTCTCGACGGCCTTGTCCACTGCATGCATGACCGCCGGGGGCGGAGTCGAGGGCCCGCCGAAGCGCCGATAAGCGGCGGAAAAGAACATTGCTAGCAGCACCGCCAGCGCGCTGAAACCAAAACCAATATCACGTGGCAAACTAGCGGCTCGTCCTTGAGTCTCGCCCATGTGTGCTACTCCCATCTCCGCTGGCCTCGGTCCGCCGCGCCACCCGCAACCGTGCGCTGCGGCTCCGCGGATTACGCTCGACTTCCTCGGTTTGCGGACGAATCGGCTTTTTCGTTAAGACTTCATATCGATTATCGTCACGAAACGCGTTTTTGACCTGCCGATCTTCCAAGGAATGAAAACTTATGATGGCGACGTGCCCACCCGGGCGAACACAACTGGGCAGCCATTGCAGGGCGACTTCGAGGGCTTTCATTTCTTCATTCACCGCGATTCTGAGGGCCTGAAACGTCCTAGTGGCGGTATCGAAGTTGCGTCTGCGACCGGCCGGTACGCAGCGACGCACTAGCTCTGCTAGCTGAGCCGAAGTGCGAATCGGAGTCTGACGGCGAACTTCCACGATCTTGCGTGCAATACGGCGACTGTGCCGCTCCTCGCCAAACTCGTAGATCAGATTTGCCAGATGTTCGGCGCTCATTCTTTCCACAAGCCGCCAAGCTGGCTCACCTTTTAAGGGGTTCATGCGCAAGTCGAGCGGACCATCCGCATTAAAACTAAACCCCCGTTCGGAATCGGCCAATTGATCGCTCGACAATCCGAGGTCCAGCAGCACGCCGTCGACGGCTTCGATTTCCAGTTCATCGAGAACCTGGCGAAGATTTCGAAAATCCTCGTGGATTAAAACGACGGGCAGTTGCTCGGCAATTTCGGCAGCCCGCTCGATTGCGTCCAAATCTCGGTCCAGGGCGATGATTTTGCCCTGCTCGCCCACGTGTTGTGCCAAAACCCGAGTATGGCCGCCACCGCCCAATGTCCCGTCCACGAGAATCTGTCCGGGCGCCGGGGCCAAACCGTGAACTACTTCGTCAAGCAATACAGAAATGTGCATCGGGCTGGGCATGGAACGGACGCGGATAGCTCGGGAAGGGAAGGAGGATGAGACCCAGGATTCATTCTAGCAGCCCTACGATGAATGAGATGCACCCTCCCAGCCCAAGGACGACAGGGAAGTGAAAGAAACAAAACGACCCTGGGTCACATCCATGTGCCTGGGTCAGGGTCGCTTGTTGAGGGGCGCACGCCCATAGAAGGAGGCGCATCCCCACGGTCCGCGGCCGAGAGACATCCTGGCTCTCGTACCCGCTACAACGGGAATCCAATCAATCGGTGGCCGCCGGTTGATGGTCGTGTTGTCGCGCATGGCGAACACTCGGACGGACATTTCGATGTGCAAACAAAGAGGAACTTGGGAGTTGAAGTGAGAGGAGGTTGCTGCTGTTTCCCCTCAGAGTCACCTCAAGATATCCGCCCCAATGATGACGTCAACAGAACTTTTCAACTTGAAACTTGCAATTCGCGATTGGCCTGTCGACCTAGGTATCGAGTGGCAGAGGACTTCGGGCAACCGAAATATTCCGCGAAGATTTAGCCACTTTTTTTTGGGCCAGTTTTTAATGCTAGCAGTGAGTCGTAAAGCGTCACGTAAGCGGAGAGCATCTTGGCGAGCGAAAAGTGATCGGCAACCCGATTACGATTGTCCTGGCCTAGCCGCGCGGCGAGTTGCTTGTCTTGGCAGATCCGTACCACCATCGCCAGCAGCGCGTCGGAATCACCGAAGTCGACGCACTGTTCGGCGGCCGACGGTCCCAAAATCTCGGTGACTCCATGCGCCCGGCTTGCCACGACCGGCCGATTGGAAGCCATCGCTTCCAACAGGATATTCGGCATCCCCTCCCACCGCGACGGCAGCACAATCAACGAGCAAGCCGCCAGAATACGCGGCACATCCGCGCGCCAACCGGCGAAGTGGACCCGCCCTTCGATACCCAGTCGCCTTGCTTGTTCGACCAGGCGAGACCGCAAAGGACCATCACCCACAAACAGAAAATGAAAGTGGTCTAACTGATCGAGGATTTTGGGAGCCACATCCAGCAACCAATCCAAGCCTTTCTGGACGTCCAAGCGGCCAACGTAGCCGACGACACTTGCCGAGGCCGGAATGCCAAACTGGGCTAAATCCTCGACCGATTGGGCCGGGTATTGGCGGACATCAATTCCATTGGAAATTGCTATCAGTTTTTCAGGCGGCAGTCCGGCTTCGACGCGACAGAACTCCTGGACTGAATCACTTACGCATACGATCTTTTCCGCCCGGTTGGCGAAACGGCGTTCCAAAAAGTGACGGCAACGTGAGGGATCAGCTACCCGTACTCCCGTCACAATAATGGGTACACCAGCGAGTTTGCCGGCCAGGCAACTGGTGACGTTGGCGTGGAACAGAAACGATTGCAGCAGGTGCGGCGATTGCCGTCGCAAATGATTTCGCAGCCCGCGGACCGCCGACCAGAACTGAGTTTTTGAGCGAACTCCAATGAAATGGGCCGGAATCTGACCGTCTTCAAGCTCTTGAACAAGTCCATCGCGTCCGGGCTGGGGCCTGGGTGCCAAGGAATAGACCGCCGGTTCAAAACGACCGCCTTTCAGCCCCTTGGCCAGGCTGACAAGGCACCTTTCCGCTCCACCGACCTCCAATTCGGTGATCGCCAGAGCGACGCGGATCTTGGCCGTGGACTGGTCACCAGATGCCATCAACAGAGACCGCCGTGAGTAAGCGACAAGATCGGGCCGCCCGATCGTGACTTGCCGCCGGAACCGCTCCGGTGGCCACTTTCCAAGTTAGCCTGCCGAATGGTGCCAAGGGTAGCCCATTTTGCCTTGAACCTGCTTAATGAGAATTTCCCGCAATTTGCCTGTTAGAGCCATTGTTTGTCAATTCACCAATTCCCTGCGCGGAGCTACTTTGTATATATTTATACGGATCGAATACCGCCCTCTTGAGTTTTCACGCCAGAAGTAATGCACGACCCGATCAGCCGATTGATCTCCAACCTCAGAGCCAGCCGCACACTGTCGACCGCGCAGTTAGAGCGGATGGTCCAAGGCATCGCCCTCTCTCGACATTTGTCAGACAAGCCGAAGACGATCGACGAGGTCTTGCGAAAGTGGGTCGCCACGGCGGGTATCACCTTCTGTCAACGTGAGCGGCTTCGTGCTGGGCAGCCTTACATAGTAGGCGAATATAGAATCCTGGACTCCCTCGCCACGGACGTGTTTTTCAAGAGTTATCGAACCGAGCGGATTTCGACTGGCCAGGAAGCCGTTCTGAATATTGTACAACCGCCACGGGACGGCGATGGCAAATGGATGGAGGCCCTGGAGCGGTCGGTTGACGCAGCCGCGACCGTGGCCCACGAAAATTTGATAGGCATTCGTGAAGTCGGCGTCCGATCCGGAGAGTTTTATGTCGCCACGCAATATGAAGAAGGCGATTTGCTCAATCACCGTCGCCAGCGAACTTCGCATCCAATCGAGGTGGCCCTGACGAACGTATTGCAAGTGGCGGAGGCGCTCGCACATGTTCACGCCCAGGGGCTGGTTCATGGCGACGTTCGTCCGAGCAACCTGTTGCTGTCGAACGAAGGCCACTTGCGAGTGATCAACCTAGGTCTGTCGAGGTTTCAAGTTGAACGGCTGGTTCAAGATGATCTGTCATCCTTGCCGCCCGCCTATAACGACGTTTTTGATTTTGTCGCTCCAGAGGTTGTCCGCCAGAGAAAAGTGAGTGGCCCGCGGGCCGACATATACAGCTTGGGCTGTGTCTTGTTTTGGCAGTTGGCAGGCAAGGCTTGCTATCGCGGCGCGACCGTCGCCGATAAGGTTCGCGTGCATCGCGAAGAACCTTTGCCGGTATTCTCCAAGGTTCGGGATGATATTCCCGAGGAAGTCGAATCACTGTTTCATCGGATGATTGCCAAGGATCCCTCGGATCGATTCCAAAACATGGACGAGGTGATATTCCACCTCAAGGCGTTGCTTGCGTCTGAAGAAGACGCAAGCAGCGAGCAAACGGTTTCATTGGCGGCGGGTAAGCGGCGAGGTGTTCGCGCCTATTCATTCCCCAAAGTCACACGTCAAACCGCGTTGGCATTGGGATTGACGGCGACCGCCATTTTTTCGGCGATCGTCGCTATCCTGGCTTACGTGGGAGGACGTTCGTTCGCGGGCGAAGATCCTCCCACCGAAAAGATCACCACGGCCAAACTCGTCGAACCCGCGTCGATACCGGTCTCGATTGACATTCGCGGCCGGGTGGCGGATGTCGACCTCAACTTGTGGACGCACGACCAAGAAGCCGTCGAAACTGGGCAGATGCTGCTCGCTGTACTTTCTTTCGTCATCGACCAGAACCTGAAAGCCGACCGGGACGGCTACCGACGGGCCCCTTCCGTGGCGGAACTCCGCCGGATAGGTCCGGGCGATATTATCATCGACGAACACGAACCGGTCGTTGTGGCGGCCACCGAACTCGATCGTGTGCGCGGCTTTATCGACCAAGGAGAACGTGTCGAGATCGTCAGCATCAACCTCAGTAACACGCCCATCAAGGACGACGATCTGGAGTTTCTGGTGGAGACGTCGAATCTGAAGTGGCTGACGCTTGAAAACTGCCCATTCCTAACGGATGCCTGTTGCGATCACTTCTCCGAATTGCGGCATCTTCATTTTGTTGATTTGCGGGGGACGTACATCACCGCGGCCGGACTCGCCACGCTTCCCACGGCACCTTTGCAGGTCATCATGCTCGATGCCCACTCCGGGCAAATGGACGGCAGCATTGTTCCGGTTTTGGTTGCCCGGTTTGGCCGTTCGCTGACCGCCATTTCGCTGGACGGGATTCCGCTAAATGAAATGCAATTCAGAATGCTGGGCCGCTTGGCGAATCTCAAGGAACTGACGGTGACCGGATCGGAAGTTAGCAGCGAATGGTTGCAGTACATTCGATCGCTGGACGCCCTGGAAAGCCTGGACCTATCCGGCAACGCCCGCGTCGACGATGCGTCGTTGCAGCATTTTGTGCAAATGCAGCGGCTGGCGAGGCTAAATCTGGACGACACTTCAGTGCAGAGTCGCGAGATCTTCCAGCAACAACTGGGCTGCAAGATCGTTTGGGATTGATCGTTCCGCCCCCGTCATGCTCAGCCGATCGGCGATTCGTTTCGTTCCATCAGCGAACTGAGATAAAGAATCGCGGACTCCGGTTTCTCCGCTACCGCCAAGGCGACCGAATCATGGGCCGCTCGCAGCACGTCACGTCGGCTGATCTGACCAACCAGTTTTCCATCGCGCACCACGGGCAACCGGCGGAAGGAAGTGCTAAGAAAGATCTGCGCGATGCTTAACAGATCCGCGGTTTCGTCCACGGTTCGAGCATCCGTTTCCACGAAGCCGGCGATCTTGGTATTGGGAAGCTGCTCATAGACGGCGGCAACCAATAGGCTCAAACAGTCCTTTTCTGAAAAGACACCCACGAAGCCGCCTTGCTCATCCACCACCGGCGCACCGGAAATCTTATGCTTGAGCAACAAAGCAATCGCGTCAAAAACATCCACGCTGGGTGCCAAGGTCACCAGCTTGGTGACCATGATATCTTTGGCTAATATAGGCCCGGGCATAAAAGGGGGACTCCCCAAGAGAAGTAGGTAGCCCTGCAATTCTACCTTATGAAAAGCCACGCTGTAAAGCTAATTCGGAACCCGGGAATGTCCCACTGGGAAGGTGACTCCGATATACACCCGCCGCTGAGGGGGGAGTGCGGTTATTCCGCATCTTTGCTCGGATCGAGGGCCCTGCCCTCATCAAGATTCGTTCACGACGCTGCACGCGGTACCAGAATTTTCTTGTCCACATAGAATTCGCGCAAGTCATTGTCACCCGGGTTGATCGCGAATTCAACTCGCCCGAGATTCCACTCCTCCTTGACCATGCCCCGCACGACCTCGCGCAAATACCCACACCGTTCATGCCACACGCGGAATCGCCAGTTGCCCACCGGCAGATTCTTGAGTACGAATCTTCCGTCCGCGTCGGTTACGGCAGTGTAGGGATGATCCTGGACGATCAACCGCCCTCGAATCCAGGGGTAAACCGAACTGCTTACCATCACTGGAAGTGGTTCCGGGTCTTTGAACGATCGTGGCAAAGCAGTTCGAGACGAACGCGGTACCAACAAATTGTAAGAAGAATTGGCGAAGGAATCGATTTTGAAGTTGTTCGCGACCGGATCCCCGTTAACAAGCTGGACGGTTTGCCCAGTCCGAATCAAATTGATCCGTGACTTGTAGCGGCCGCCAACGGACTCGATTTCGACTTCGCCGCTGGCTGAATCGGCGTAACTGGGATGAATCGGTGGACGGGTGCGCCGGCCAGGATCCAGAGTAATCACCACATTGGCCAGTCCACCGTTTTTGTCGTTAATCATCAGAGACTCATCGAAGATCGATTCGTCCACCCCGGGAATCGGACGCGCGATCGACAACGGCTTGCGAGCCGGCACTTTGCCCCGATAAATGAAACGACCGCGAAGCGTTCCCCAAGCCTCTTTTTCGCCGGAAGGTTCTTCCGCCACACCGGTAAATCCGCCAAACAGCACGAAAAGAACTGGTAGAAAGTACTTGATCACGTTGGTCACCGAATCTGCTCCCGCCATGTTTCTCTACGACAATTCGCAGTTTAGCGGAGGATTGACGGGTTGGTTGTAACAAACAAGTAACGAAGTCAAATCGCCGATTGCGTCTCGGCCGCCGTTCGCCCCGGATTTTGGCTTTCGGGAGCCCAAGTCCGATAGGCAATCGCGACGGCCGCCAGAAAAAAACCAAGGAAATGCGCCGTATGTGGCACCGGATAGAACGTCTCTCGAGTTAGGCAAGTGACCAACAGAACTAGAGTACCCCAGAGAATGACGTGGTCGCGACTTTCCAGCTTCCACAACGATCGCAGCAGGTGGCCCATCAGTCCGGCGGCCATTATTAGCCCAATCAACCCCGTTTCTAACACGATGTTCAAAAACAAATTGTGGCTTTGCGACCCGCTGGCGGCGGCTGATCCAAAACCTGATCCGAAAACCCACCGGATCGGTTCCTCGTTCAAAAAACGGATTCGCTTTTCCCAAATGGCGGTTCTGCCGGCAAAACCTTTCGTGCGGTTGGCCAACAGTGAGACGACGTTTCTTTCCACCAATTCTCCATGATCTTTCATCACGCGCCGTGACAAGTGCGTATCGGAGATCGAAAAAACCAGCCCGGCCAACAGCACCGGGACGCACGCGACACCGAGCCATTGGAACTGCCTTGCCCGCAGTGTTTGCCAGACGTAGACGCAGAACAAAATGAGCATCGCCAGCAGATTCGTTCGGCTGCCGGTGGCGAAAATCGCGGCCAGCGAGACGATCAGAAAACCCGCATTCAACGGCCCGTATTTGTCGCGGCTCAGATGCAGTCGCAAAATGAACAGCATCAATATCTGGCACGCCGCATCGCCGTGGTTGTAGCTCAACGTCCCGAGGCCATCCGGAGCGTGGTAATACTTGATCCAGGGACCACATACACTTTCGTCCGACGGCAAATGAGCCACCAGCAATGTGTGCGGTACGACCGAGGTATAGGTCAACAGCACCGACAGGCAAGCTACCGTCAGCGCCAAAGTAACGATGCCCAAAAGAACTCGCATGCGGCGGGGGCTTAACGGGATGGTGGACACGACGAAGAAGACGATAAGAAACTGCCCCAAACGCAGAACCTCGTATCCACCCCACAGTAATGCCGCTTTGGGAGTCGGCTGCAAGGCATGCACGTTGGGCAACAAGAGCGTAAAGACGGTGAATGAACTCACGCAGTAAACTGACACCACGGTCAGCCAAACCAGTGTTCGTCGGTGGGCGGGCGGCACAGCTCGCAAGCTCGGAAATCGCCAGACGCAGGCCAAGCACAGGATGCCAACTCCGACGTCGGCCAGGCTGGGCCACAAAGTCCACGATGGCCCCACGGCAAACAGCGGGATCATCATGGCCTGAGCCGCCAAGTAGAAGCAAAGCCCAAAAAAGTGCAACCGCGAACCGACATCGGTTTGAGCGTCGGCCGCGACGGAATGCGTTTCAAGTTGCGTGAAACTTACCGCACTCATTGGTTAGTCTATTCGACAATTGTTGTTCTTTGATCCGTTGGGTCGCATTCCTAATTCTAACCTGCAAGATAGCGGGGGACCGGCTTTCCACCGTAGTTTGAGCTTGTTGGTGTTTACCGCCGGGACGGGGAAGGGACACATCCACGCTAATTTCACGCAGCCGGGCTACCATGGTTCTGCCAGCGTTAATTAGGATAGATTAAGTAGATCGAATTTCTTCTCGTTTTCGACGCGCGAGCGTGCGCTCATGGACTCCCAGCAATTCAACTGCCCCAACTGCACGGAAAGCTTCCAACGTCCGGCGGACGCGGCCCAAGAAGTGGCCTGTCCTTATTGTCAGAGCCCTATTTCAATCGCGCCGCCTCCCACGAATCCATCGAAACCGCCCGCGGATGCGTCGACCGATCTCGTGCCCCCGGCCCCGCCTCTGCTGGCGTCTCTGTCCGAGAACTATTATCCGCCCGGCTACGCAGAGTCCGAACCTGCAGAACAAGACCCTACTCCAAACGCGGAACGGCATGGGCCGCCTGAACCGCCGCCTATTTTGGGCACGCAGCCGGCGCGACCTGTTGAACCGATGGATGGCGACCCGCCAACTGCAGACACAGTGGCCGCGCCAAGCCCGTTCGGGGAACCGCCGAAGATAGTCCCACCCGCCGCTGAGCCGCCATCGATGGACAGCACCAGTCCACCTCTCCCTCCTCCTCCGCCGCCAGCGCCGGGCGACGATTCAATATCCTCTGGCGTCGCTGAACCGCCACCGCCACCCGTTTCGCATCAGCGTGCCGCGCCGCCCATCGCTGATAGTGGAATGGCGGAACCTCCGTTGCCAACGGATAACACATCGGACGCCGCCGATCCGCCGATTATGGCAACCGTCGCCACCCCGCTTCCTCCGCCCGCCGACGTGGCTCCGCTCTCGACCAACGACCAAACATTGGCGGCCGAACCAGCCCAAGCCCACGAAACTGGCGAGCCCGCCAGTTCCAAGACGTCGCATCAAATTTTCGTCCCCGACCCGGATGGCGACTTGGTTGCAGTCGACGCTCGACGGAAAGTCAACTATCGCGAAAAAGAACGCAATCTACGGACACTCACGTCGCAAGAGAAATCGCAGACCCGTTTTTTGAAAAACGCGATAGTGTTTGCGTTTTGCGTGATCGTGCTGACGGCGGGATTGCTGGTGTTGATCTTCTTAAAGTAGCTCTTGGCCGATGGCGAAGATCTCTTCCGCGTCGAAGACCTGGTCATTGGATTCAAACAACTTCTTGATCGCCGCCTTGTGAATTTTCATCTTCAAGTTGCCAACGCCAATCGCCCCATAGCACAATGCGCCGTGCCGCTCGGCGGCGCTATCCATCACGTCAACGCCTTCGATTCCGACCGGTGGAACGGCATTCATGTCGATGGCCACTTGTAAATTCGACTCACGCCACACATCTTCGGGCAGCAGTTGGATGCCAAAAGCACCAGCGGCAAATACGACTTGGCAATCATCCAGCACGGCTCGCAACACTCCCGGTTGGTGCGTGGCCAGCGGCGTGAGCGCGGCACCTGCTACTTGTCCCGCAATCTGTTGGCATACGTCGTCGGCCCGTTCCATGTTGCGTGAACCGACATGCACCTGAGAACCGGCTCGGGCGAGCAAGCGAACGACTCGCGCGCCCACGGGCCCCGTCGCGGCCAGCACCGCCGATTTCGTTCCCTTGAGATCCAGATGTCTCGCCGCCGAAAGCACGGCGGCGGCCGCGGTGGTATTCGCTCCGTTGGCGTCCATCATCACCGAGACGCGCATGGGACCAAAGAAGCTGTTCGTGACTTGTTTCAGCAAGTTCTCTCCGGCGGCGACATCCGATCCGCCGACAAAAACTGCCGTGTTTCGCAAATCTTGCGGACCGCGAGTAAACATCGTGCCGTGCACCAGGTCGCGAACCTGAGCGGCCTCGACCGAATGATGCCGGAACAAATGGTCGACTCCAGAATCGACGGCCACGACGCCGTCAAACACACTGGCGTGCGGGTCGGAATCCAATTGGACGAGAATCTTCGGCTTGCTCATCACGGTAAAAGCTTATGCATGCATGACGAAAACAAACCCGGCCTCGCGCGAAGCCGGGTTTGAGTTTTGCTTATCGTTCTTAGGCCAGACTTCGCTACGTCAAAATCCCCGGAAGGGGTGTTCGGCCGAATCCTTGCCGGCGATCATTTCGTCCGCCGAGGGCGAGCCTTTCATGGCGCTCACGATCGACTGTTTCGTGGCTTCGTAGTTGTAGTCGTAGATCTTCTTGTCGTCTTCGGCGGCCGGATGAATGAAGACTCCACACACGATGACCAGGTCTTCCGCTTGATCCTTGGGAATCGTGCCTTCGGCGACCGCGTCTGCGACCGCTTTGGCAACCGCCGCCTGCGCGGGGCCGAACATCTGCACGGCTTGCTTCATACCCTTGATCGTGACCTTGGTCACCAATACCGTCGAGGGTTTGACGGCCAAGTTGGGCGTCAACACGGCCAGCAAGTTCGAGTGGCCTTCGCTTTGGCGCGCCAGTGCATTGGCGAACGCGACACCGACCGGGCCGTCTTTGCTGCCGACCAGCAAATCGATGTGAGCGATTTCGTTGCCTTCGCCTGCCAGGGCTTCTCCGATGTACATCGACATGAATAACTCTCCATACTACAAAAGAAAAAACTTAAATTCGCGAGGCCCCTTCGTTCAGGCATGGCGAACTAGGAATTGCATACAGTCCTAAGACGGAAACGCTGCCACGAGCCTATCAAAGTTACACGCAAAAGCAACCACCCCCTGACTATCAGTCGCCGTTTGGATCGAACCGAAGATGCCTCAGCGAATTCTCATTTTAGGTGCCAGCGCGCGAGCTGCCGCCCACTCGGCACGGCGCGGCGGGTACGCGCCGGTCGCCGGAGATTTGTTCGCCGACGCCGACCTAGCGGCGGTGTGCTCCGCCACGAAGATTTCACGGTATCCGGAGGAGTTTGTACAGGTAGCCGAGCAGTCGTCCGCGGCGGTTTGGATGTACACCGGATCGCTTGAAAATTACCCGGATGTCGTCGATCAGATCAGCCGCAATTGCAAGCTGCTTGGCAATTCTGGTCGCGTCCTCGCCCGAGTTCGCGATCCGTTTTGCGTCGCCGAGACGCTCGCGAGCCACGGTGTCTCCGTTCCCACATTGAAACGCGGTGATCGACCGCCTGAAAGCGGCCAATGGGTTCGCAAGCCACTACGAGGTTCCGCTGGTTTCCAAATCAAGAAGTGGAGCTGCTCGCGGCCACCCAAAGCGTACTCGCATCCGACAAGCAAACGTGAACCGACCGGAGGGCGCTTTTATTTCCAGCAATTTATCGAAGGCACCTCATGCAGTGCCCTGTTTGTCGCCGCCGCCGGCCAAGCGGCCCTGCTGGGAACGACCAAGCAACTGGTTGGACCAGACTGGCTGGCAGCAGGCGAATTTCAATACGCGGGCTCGATTGGTCCGCTGCGGTTGGAGAATTCAGCGGTTGCGAAACTTCGCGCGATGGGAGACTGCTTGGCGGAACAGTTTGATCTTTCAGGCTTGTTCGGCGTGGACTTTATTCTGAACAAGGAGGGGGTGTGGCCCTTGGAAGTCAATCCTCGCTACACGGCTTCGGTGGAAGTGCTGGAGCGCGCTTTATCCTTCCATGCCGTGGCGTTGCATGTCGCCGCCACGAATGGCTCGCCGCCGGAGTTTCCCAGCGCCGCGGAAATGCGTTCGTCAAACTTGAAGGCATGCTGTGGCAAGGCCATCCTGTATGCTCGCCGCGACACCGACCTTCCCACCAAAGCGATCGATTGGGCGCGGCAGCGGAACGCCGATTCCACTTGGCCGCGGTTTGCCGACCTGCCCACGACTCCCACTCGAATCCCCAAGCGTCATCCTATTGCCACGGCGCTAACGGAAGGCGATTCTGTCGACGACGTGCAGAGCCGTCTTCGATCGCAATGGCGGGACTTCATGACGCACGTCGATTCTTAACGAGGTGTGCCTGGCGAAGGACCCTCGCCGATTTGGTTCTCGCCCATTCCGACACGGCGTTCGTCTTGTAAATCGATGTTGGAAATTTTCCAGGTGCCGTCCATAGGTGTTACCGTGACGACCGCGTCGTACTGGTTGGTACGCCGGTGAATGTGCCCCCAATGCCCAACCGATCCCGACGCGTTCCACCGACATCGAAATGTCAATCCCGCAGCGTCGGCGCTGGGCTGCTGGACAACTTCGAGCATCTCGACATCATCGATCTTCACACTCGCACCGCCCTGGTTGGCGAGTTCCATGCCGCGCCGAACTTGAAGGTACACCTCGCTCAACAACTCACCCGAAATGCTCAGCGCAAGGCGGTCGTAGACCAGGCTCTCGTCGCGGTGGTCGAACGAGCGGTAGATGTTGTACAGCAAGGCGTGCAGCAATTGCTCGGCCTGCCGCGGTTCGACCGCCGGTGCGGCGGAAAACGGATCCACCACCGACATCCTGAAGAACGGCAAGGCGACAATTGCCAGGACCATCGCCGCCGTCATTGCCGTCCATGCCAGCGCGCTTCGACGAGCCTTCTTCCGAAACAGGCGAGTCGTCAGCAATGCCAACACGACCACAATGCAAACGCCGCTCGCCACTGGTACGGAGATTCGCCGCGACTCGGGCCGCGCCACGGTCATCATGGCCGGCCGCGTTGGGTTCTTGAGAAAGTTCGTCCAGACCAGCAAGGGATCGTCGGGTGTCAGCTCCGAAGGCAGTCCGCCAGCCTGGTCGGTTGCCACCGCGGGGATGCTTTGCATCTTGTCGCCAAACAGGTCCCAAGCCACGCTGGCTTGTTGTGGCAGGCCATTCAACGGGTATACGAAAATCACGCCCAGCGTGGCGACGTTCACATCGAGTGGCTCGGGCGGATCCACCACTCCCGTAGTGCGCAGCGTGCGGCGAATAAAGTGGATGCGATCGAGCGTCCCCTGGACGGGGCGGCCATCGATGGTTACTGGCGACCGGCGGGACAGAAAATCGGCCACGCGTTGCTTCAACTCCTCCTGCTGCTCGACGGCGATCGTCTGCTGGCCCTCTAGTCCCAGATCAACCCACTGCTGGAGATCCTTGGGCCGGACAACGATTTCTTTTCGTAGCTCGAAGAAGTCGACGTACAGAAACACCGATAGCGGCGCGTCGAATTGGCGCTTCAAATTCCGGTGACGAAAACGCGAATACCACGGGTCGCTCCAGTCCAAGTCCACGGTCGCCACCGCGCTCAGATAGCGAAAATCATTCACCGCCACGCCGTCATGGTACAGCACGAATCCGACGTTGGCGGTCGGCACCCGGCCCTCCTTTCCAAGAGGAGGTTGAAGCGAGATCGATTGCGGACGGTCTTTCCAGGAGTAAGCCAGTTCAAGATAAAGGACACGTTCGGCGTCCTTGGGTTGGATGGCGAGCGGTTCTCCGGTGATGTCGTCGCGCCGCAGTCGCCGGCGGGAGTCGATCAGCACGACTCGCCCCAGCAGCGGCTCACCGTTGTCGGCTCGTATGACCCAGTCGCGCTGGAAGAATTCCAAGATACGCTCTCCCAGCGGCCGAGGTTCGTGGCCCAGTTTTTGGTAGGTCGAGTCGGGCAACAAATTGCGAAAGGCGTCCAAATCGGCGGGGCCGATTTCCATCTTCAGGCGGACACCATCCTGGTCGACGAAATACTCCGCGATGGTCGACGCCTTCATGGCCTGCGAGACGACGATGGCGTCGCCTAGCGCGGTCGACGTCGATGCCGCCAGCGCGAGCCAAAACCAGACCAACTTTCGGAAACTCATGCTCCGCTTCCATCACGACCATCGACTTGCATCACTTCAGCACCAATTGGGTGGTTTTTCCTACCCAAATCACCAGCTCACCTGCATGTTACAACCGGTTTGCCAAGGAACAAGTACGTTGCGCCCGGAGAAAAAGCCATGCTCCGGGGGGACGGCGGAATGGCGGAGATTGTGGCCGCGAAATTTGATATCATGGAAATTCGACGAAGCCATTGCTATTCTGCTTTAAAACGCAAGACGAGCCTTAACCATGAGTGTCATCGTTTCTTGTCCGTGCGGTAAACGGTTCCAGGCAAAATCAGAATTGGCGGGAAAGAAAATCCGCTGTTCAAGTTGCGGAAACATTCTCACCATCGGCTCGGGTGCCCCCGTGGCGGCAGAAGTGCTTCCCGCGGCGTCGCGCGAGCCGGTTGCGGCGCGGCAGGCGGAACCGGCTGCTGCTGCCTACAATCCCGCTGCCCCGGTCGCGGCCAGCGCGCAAGTTCCAGTCCAAGCGGCGGTTCCCAGTTCCCCTTACAGCTACGACAAACTTCCACAATACCAATCGAACCAGGGACGAAAAGCTGGCTCCGGGTTGTTCGTGCTGGGAATCGTGGCTGTGGCCTTGCTGTTGCCGCTAGTCTGCGTCGTCGGCAGCGTGGCCGCGTTGCTCATGCGGTTTTCCGCCAATGACAACTCAGACAGGCCGACGGCCGTACGACCGCCCACCGCGAGCCGCCCGGCCGTTCAGCAAACCCCGGCACTTCGGCCAACACCGAACCGCGCGATTCCGAATAGGCCGGTTGTGACCATCCCCACCACGCCTCCTCCACCCATTCGCACGCCACCCAAAATTGAGGTGCCCGATTTTACACCGCCCAAGATCGACATACCTCAGCCCCGTCCGTTGCCACAACCCAGCTTCAAGCCGCCACCAACGTTCAAGCCGCCAACGATCACCCGTCCGCCGACCATCACTATTCCGCCTCCTACCACTCGGCCTCCCACGTCGCTGCGTCCCGGATCGGTTACGCGTCCCGGATCGGCTCCGGTCGAACTGACGGAAGCAAATAAGAAAACGATTTACTTATCCTGGCAGCGGGCCGATGAGGAATTCGAACGGCGCGCGAAAGATTTCCGTGAGAGGTTCAATCGTCCCAGTCAGAAGCAGATTCAACAACAATTCGTGGAATCGATGCGACGGACCAAGGAGTCGCGCATCAACAGCCTGTTGCGACGATATAAGATCACCCAAGAACAGCTCGACGAAATCATCGCCGAAGGCAAGGCACAGGGCTGGTCGCAAGATTGAGGGCCTGGATTCGGTCGAGTTGTGTCTCGCGCGACCCGGTTGATTCGTTTCTACTTGGTGACCGCCGCCGCAATCCTTGGCCCCGCCTCGTGTTTGGCCATACAGGTTGGGGGCTGCAATTTCTTCTCGGCCCCTACGGCCGTTTCCGGTCGAGCTAAGCGACGAGTTCCCAAAAGAAACGGCGGATTAACGTTGACAGTCAGGCAGTTTGCCTTACCATAGTCAGGCACGTTGCCTGATATATGCGGCGTCCGTGCCTCGCGAACTCGGTCAGAGTGCTTTCGGATGATGACGGGCCGATTGAAACCAGGGTCCGGCTGAAGCTGCTCGATCCGGTGAAAAACCAGACGAGATCAGATCAGTCGAATTGTCGAAACAGAAATTCCTCACTGCCAGCGATACCCGGAGACACCATGAGCATGGCTTTTTGCTGCCGATTTGTTTGTTTATTCATCATTGCGATGGGGCCGCTCGCCGTCGCGGCGCAGGAGCGGTTTTTTGATGACTACGCCGATGCCATTCAAACGCTGTTGGATGACAATTTCGCGGACAGCAATGCGGGGATGGTGATTGGAGTTTTGGACGAGCATGGCAGCCGGGTTTTCAGCGCCGGCAAGTTGGACAACGGTACGGACCGGGAAGTGAACGGTGACACGATCTTCGAACTGGGCTCGGTTACCAAGGTGTTTACTTCTTTGCTGCTGCTAGATGCGGTCCGACGCGGTGAAATGAAACTCGATGATCCGGTGGCCAAGTATTTGCCAGAGCGAGTCAAGATGCCTACGCACGAGGGGAAGGTCATCACTCTTCTGAACCTCGCCGTGCAGGATTCGGGGCTGCCGTGGCATCCGCATAACTACAAAGACACCGGCTCCAAGGACCGCTCAGTCAAGGAAATCAAGGAGGCAGCGGACGCTTACACCGTGGAGAACTTGTACGAATTTCTTTCGGCACACTCGCTGGCACACTCTCCGGGAGCCGGCTTTCATTACTCCAACGTGGGAATGGCCGTGCTGGGACACGTGCTGGGCCGCCGGGCGGGCACCGATTATGAACCGCTGGTCGTGAGCCGAATCTGCCGTCCGCTGAAAATGGACACCACGCTCATCACGCTCACGCCCGAATTGAAAGCTCGGCTGGCGAGAGGCCATTGGACCGATGGTAAGCGCTCGGAGCACCTTAACTTTCAAGCGATGCGAAGCGCCGGCTCACTGCTCTCCACCGCGAATGACCTGTTGAAATTTCTGTCGGCCAATTTGCGTTTCACGGAGACTCATCTGGGACCGTTAATGGCGAAGATGCAGGTCATTCGACATACGGATTCACCAAGGTTTGGCAAGACGGCCATGCCGTGGCTTGGCGAGAAGGTGTACAACCCGCCGGGATCAGAACTTTTGGGGCACGGAGGCGGCGGCTTCGGGAATCTGGCTTTCATTGCTTTCGACACCAAGAAGCGCCGTGCCGTGGTCGTGCTGACCAATCAAATGGTCCTGAATCCCTCGGGAATCGGGTGGGTACTGCTTCAAGGGATGCCGCTCACGCCGGAGAACATCAGACTACGCGTGCGCGAAGTTGTGGGAGTCGGCGTTGCCTTGGCCCCCGACGAGAAGACCGGCATGATTCGCATCACAACGGTTTTTCCCAAGTCGCCGGCGGGACAGGCTGAACTGCCGCCGGGACTGTTGATCCAGAAGATCAACGGCGTTTCCATCGAGGGGAAGACCATGCAAGAGTGCTTTGGCCTGATGGCCGGACCGGCCGGAACCAAAGTGCGGCTGGAACTCGTCGATGCTGAACGTAAAGAACCAAAGACAGTCGAACTGACGA
Source organism: Planctomycetota bacterium (assembly GCA_029259935.1). Next base: position 3,007 of record JAJDEH010000003.1, on the reverse strand, counting down.
AACGAAAATTCCTGACGGCAACCGAGTAAAGTTGCATTCAGTGCAGGCCGGATCACGCGAGGCACCGCTCCGGCACTCCCCGGCCCGGCGTCCTGCGATCGTGGATGCCGGAACGTCGTCGCTTTGCTCCTCGGTCCGGCCTACCACTACTCCTCTCGCAATGGAATCTGGCCACACGCTCGCTTTGGCTGCTTGGTGTAAACCAGCTTTCGGCGGAGTATAATCATCCACACCAAGCGGCTATCCGGCCCGATCGGCTCACCCTCCTTCTCTTTGCAACGGAGTTGCTTTCCGTGCCTATTTTCCTGCCCCAACGTCTGATCGCGATCACAATCATTCTTGCCGGAGGTTGTACATTCAGCGTCCCTCTCCACGCGGAACAGTCTCGGCCCAACATCTTGTGGATCACGGCCGAAGACATGAGCCCCACATTGGGTTGCTACGGCGACCCCTACGCCATCACGCCAAACATCGACCGGCTGGCAGGCGAGAGCGTGCAATATACCCATGCATTCGCGACGACCCCCGTCTGTTCGCCCGCGCGGTCGTGTCTGATCACCGGTTGCTATGCAACTTCCCTGGGAACTCAGCAAATGCGTTCGGCGTTCCCGATTCCCGAAACGATGCGAGGTTTCCCCGCGTTACTGCGCGAGCAAGGATACTACACCACGAACAACGTCAAAACCGACTACAACACGGCCAACTGGAAGAAGATTATCGAAGCCTCGTGGGATGAGAGCAGCGGCACGGCTCATTGGCGCAAAAGACCAAAAAACGATCAGCCGTTTTTTAGCATCTTCAACTTGATGACGTCGCATCAGAGCCGCACGATGGTGTGGACGCGTGACCGATTCGTGAAGGAAGTTCAAAGCCGGCTCGACGCCGACGAAATCCACGATCCGGCGAAGGCCCCGCTGCCGCCCTACTATCCGGACACGCCGGTCATTCGCCGCACGGTGGCCCGGTTTTACGATTGCGTTACGGCAATGGACAAAGAAGTGGGGGCGATCCTGCGGCAACTTGAAGACGACGGTTTGGCCGACGACACGATTGTGTTTTTCTATTCCGATCACGGCTCCGGAATGCCACGGCACAAGCGGGCCTTGCTCGACAGCGGCATGCACGTCCCGCTTATGGTCCGCTTTCCAGCAAAGTACCGCCATCTGGCACCCACCACGGCGGGAAAGACTCTGGACCGGCTGGTGAGTTTCGTTGACTTCGGGCCCACGGTTCTAAGTTTGGCGGCGGTTGAGATTCCCCAGCACATGCAGGGGCGGGCGTTTTTGGGCGAGGCGGAGACCACGCCACGCGAACTGGTGTACGGCCATCGTGACCGCGTCGACGAGGCGATCGACCTGGCGCGTTCGGTCCGCGATAAGCAATATCTCTACATCCGCAATTACATGCCGCACCTCAGTTACAATCAGCCGACCGCCTGGCCCGACCTGGGCGAGATCCGCCACGAGTTTTATCGCCTGGCCCAAGAGTCGGCCATGACGCCCGCTCAATGGCATTTCGCCGGGCCGAGCAAACCGGTCGAAGAGCTGTACGATTGCGAAAGCGATCCACGGAACCTCAATAATCTGGCCGCGTCGCAACAACATCGAGACGTGTTGGCCAGAATGCGGAAAGCTCATCGGCGCCACCTCCGCGAGACGCGCGACTTGGGTTTCATCCCCGAACCGGAATCTTGGCGAATCTTGGATTCTTCAACGCCTTGGCAGACCGCGCGAGAACGTGAGTTGGGCCTGGATGCTCTTTACCATGCCGCGTCGGCGGTCGGGACGGCGGATGAATCCAAATTCAGTTCGCTGCTCGAAAATAAGAACGCCGCGATTCGTTATTGGGGCGCGGTCGGGTTGGCGCAGTCAAAGCAGATGTCCGACGCAACGATCGACAAACTAAGACAAGCTCTTCAGGACCGGTCGGCGGCGGTGCGGATTGCCAGTGCCAATGTGCTCGCGCGCCACGGCGACGCAAATCTGGCGATGCCGAAGCTGATCGAGTTGCTGAGCGATAAGGATCTCAACGTCGTGCTTCACGCGGCGCGGACCGTGGAATTGCTGGGCGATGTTGCTCATGAGGCAATCCCGGCGATGCGCGAAGTGGCGGAGCGGTCCGAAAAGCTGCGGCCTTCGGATACGCCGGCGACGTTTGTTCTGTCTGGCGAACAGGACTTAGCCATGTTTTGCAGTTTCGCCGCCAACGCGTTTCTTTCCCGGTTCGCGGCAGAACCGTGGACGGATTTGTTCGACGGCAAGACGCTTGCCGGCTGGAACGCGCGGGCCGAGGGCGAAGTGAGCGTCGTCGACGGCGAGATTCAAATACTGGCCAAGGGCAAAAATCTGTGGCTGGTCCACGAAGACAGCTTTGACGATTTCGAGCTAACGGTCGAAGTCCGTATGCCCGCCAAGGGCGGATACAACTCGGGGATCGGCTTTCGTTGCACTGGACAAGGGCGGCCGAAAGGCTACCAGTGCGAGGTCGAGGAACAAAAGAGCGGCATGATTTACGCGATTGGTTCCGGGTGGGTGTGGCCCAAAGGCCCTCAACAGACCAAGCAATTCCAAGCCATGACCAAGGATGCGTTCCGCGGCGGCGAGTGGAACAAGTTTCGCATCCGTTGCGAGGGCGACCACATCCAGATCTGGTTGAACGACGTCAAAACCGCCGACGTTCATGACGGCCGTTTCACCGCCGGTTCGGTCGCCCTGCAGCATCACGGCAAAGGAGCCGTGCATCGCTTCCGGGACGTGAGAATCCGCAAGCTTTCGCGGTAAGCCTCGGACATGCGGCTTACACATCGCATGTCTTGGCGCAGGTTCTAAAGCCGGCCAGAACATCGCGCCGATCCGGTCGATAGTAATTCCGCCACGTGTTGCGGATCATCCTCGAACGCGTCGTCCAGCAGCCGCCACGAAGCACTTTACAGTGCCCGAACGAAGTCGTCGAATATTCTTTGTAGGGGCCGACAACAAAGCCGGGATAGGGTTCAAACGTCGTATCG
>JAJDEH010000200.1 GCA_029259935.1 Planctomycetota bacterium | reverse complement strand
CCCTGGGCGTTTGTCCGCCCCCCTAACATTGTGGTTTGGTTGTGGTCGCGGCCCCACCCACGACTCTCCTACAAAGATAATCCATGTCGACATTCGATCTTTCGCCCTATCGCGGTATCTTCCCCGCCGGAATGACCTTCTTTGATGACCAAGGAGAACTCGACGAACGTTCGACTTTGGAACATTGGCAGTGGCTGGTGGATCAGGGAGTGCATGGCCTTGTCGTGGCCGGCACTAGCGGCGAGTTCATCGCGATCACGATCGAAGAAAGAATGCGATTGTTTCGGCTGGCCGCTCAGCATTTGGGCGGCAAGCTGCCGATAATCGCGGGCACGGGACACAACTCCACCAAGCTGACGATCGACATTGCTCGCGAAGCGGAACAGATCGGGCTCGACGCGCACATCGTGATTCTTCCGTATTACAGCAAGCCGCCGATGAGCTCCGTGCTAGGGCACTTTCGCGCCCTGCGTGCCAAGACCGATCGGCCGATCATGCTCTACAACAATCCCAACAACACCGCCTGCCCCGCCATCTCGCCTAATCAAATCGCCGAACTTGTCGAAGACGACACGGTGCACATGGTCAAGAGCACCATGGAGTCGGTCGTTCCCGTCCACGACCTTTCACTGCTTGTCGGCGATGACATGCGTATTTTCTACGGCAGTTTCTTGTCGGCGTACGAGGCTTTCGCGGCCGGCGCGCATGGTTGGGTTAGCGGAGTGCTCAACGTTGTCACCGGCACGGCTCTTGAAATGTATCGTGCCGTCGTGGAAGAAAAGGACATCGAACTCGGATTTCAACTTTGGAAGAAGATCCTGCCGATTGTCCATTTATACACCTACACGAAGCTTGGCCCCGCGGCCGACATTCCGATTTACCGAGGCATGCTCAAGCTGTGGGGGCGTCATGGCGGCTATTCGCGCGAGCCGTTTTCTCCGCTGACCGATGAGCAAATGGAATTGCTGGCGGAAGAACTGCGGCAAAGTGGCTGGCTGTAAGAACGGTCGCTGAAGATAGCAAGCTCATGAAGATCACCAAGCTCGAAACGAAACTCATCGCCCTCGGTTTTCGCAACTGTATCGTCGTCGAAATCCACACGGATGACGGAATCATCGGAATCGGCGAAACGGTACTCAAACGCCGCACCAAAACCGTCGAGCAAAACCTGCATGAACTAGCGCGCTATCTGGTCGGCCAAGATCCACTGCGGATCGAAGACCATCACGAGAAAATGTATCGCGACTCGTTTTGGGTGGGTGGTCCGTTGCACGGTTCGGCAATCAGTGCCATCGACGTCGCCTTGTGGGATATCAAGGGCAAGGCGTTGGGCGTGCCGATATACCAGTTGCTGGGCGGACCGGCGCGCGATCACATTCCCGTCTATTGCCACTGTGCCGCTGGCGATCGGCCGGAGGTATTTGCCGAGAATCTGCGCCGCTGCCAAGAGTGGGGCCATGCGGCGGCGAAAACAACACTGCCCTTATTCTATGGCGGCGCGTCGCACAAATCGGCCACGCAGCAACAAGGTTACTCGGGTTTGCGGGGTTCGATTCCGGCAAGCTGGCGCGAGGCCGAGTGGTTGCCGACCAACACGTTCGCGCGGATCGCTGAGTTCTTCGCCGCCGGACGAGAGGCGGTGGGATCCGAATTCGAGATTGCCGTCGATTGCCATGGCAGATTGAATCCGGCCGACGCCATTCAGCTTTGCGAAGCTTTAGCACCCTACAAGCTGATGTTCATCGAAGAACCGGTGCCGCCGGAAGATCCGCTCGCCCTGCGCGAAGTTGCCTCACGCAGCACGACACGAATCGCATCAGGCGAGCGATTGGCGTCGATTCACGAAGTTCGACCCTTTCTCGACACCCGCTCGCTGGCGATCCTGCAGGTCGATATCGCGAACTGCGGCGGCATCACGGCTGGCAAGAAAATCGCCGCGTTGGCCGAGTCGCATTATGTTTCATTGGCACCGCACAATCCCAACGGACCGCTGGCGACGGCCGCCGCATTGCATGTTTTGGCCGCGATTCCCAACTGCTTCATGCTCGAGATGATCGGTTCGCCGGACGATCTTGACTTGCACGCGCGCATGGCGACGCCGACGTTGCGACCGGTCGACGGTTGCTTGCCATTACCGACGGGCCCCGGGCTAGGACTGGACCTTGTTGTCGACTGCGACAAGGCCATGCCTTACCAACCCTTTGAGGGTTGGCGCTAGGCTTCGCACGGCGGGCCCTTGACGTCAGTCGAGGGGTAACGATGCAACGGTTAGCTGCCACCTACGTGAACGCGCGAGTGTCCCGTTTGATCAGCATTACCCCCCAGCTACCGCTGGGGGCTCGCTTCGGCGCGTCTTCCTAGCCCATCGCACGAGCTAGTCTTCTTGAAGCAGCCAATCGACGGCTTCCGTCTCGGCCTGCTTTGGCTTGGCGATCATAAGTTCGGTTGGCTTGGAGTCAGACTTGTACGTTGCCTGCGCTGCTGAAAGACTGGATACTGTTTCTCCCGCGACCCACAGCTTATCCGGTTGGGACAGTGAAAGAATACCGGGCAAGTCCAGGTACTTCGCGCCGCCAGGCAGGAAGTTAGGGCTGTGAAAATCGTCGATCTTGCCGAAGCGAAACGCGTTGGTGGCAATCGCCGCTCGCTCGATCGCGCTGCCGGCTTGAACTCGAGCACAGGCAACCAACGCGCCGGATGAACCGCTGAGCCCGACCAGATGCACGTTTTCGGGTTCATAGGCGTGGTTGCGGACGAAGGTCACGACGCTCAGGACGTCGTGAACGCGTTTGGCGAACACGGTGTGGTTGAAGCCGAACGAGTAACCGGCGAATTGTCGCGGAGTCGACTTGACCCGCCGCGTGGCTTCCAACGGTTTGCCATCGGCTCGGAATTCTCCTTGCTCGAACAAATCAACTCCCACCACACTGGCCCCACCGCGCAGCAATCGCATCACGGCAGCTTTGGGCGAGCCATCCTTTTGGAACAGGCCCGACTTGCCCTGCTCGTCAATCCAAATCACCGCGGTCCCCTCCCATTGCTTGGGAAAGAGAAAAACGATGGGCAGCTCTTCGTGAGGAACTTCGCCCGCGTCATTGGCGTCCTCCATGGAAACCGTGGCTGGCTGGTGCCGCAGCAATCCGGCCATTCGCAGGTAATCGCCCTGGTCGACTTTGTCGAGCTGTTCGTAATCGACCTGCGTCGCCTTGGGCAATCGCCTTCCAATCAACGCATCGACGGCTCCACCGACAACTTGGCGATAATGCCCAAGCGATGTCTTGTCGGTCGGCAACAAGTCGGCCAGTTGACGGTTGGAATCCTGATGCCACCAGCGAAGCAGCTTCCGTTCAAAATCGGGACCGCCTTCCGGTTGGGGATGTTTGTCATTCCAGACCGTCATTTCGTCGCGCGACAGCCGTTTGAAATCTCGTTCCGTGAGTTGTTCTTTAGACAGGCCCAGCCCCAAATGCTGATTCATCAAGCGATACATGGCCGCGCGGCTGACCGCGTTATAGTTGTGTTTGAATTCGGTGCGGTCGACCAGCATGACGTTGTCGGGATAGCCCAGCATTTTGTAATGCTGCTGTAACTGCGGAAAGCCTTTGGTCGACATCTGCTTGGTCCAGTCGTTGGCCGCGGTGAGCCCGAGCGGTTTGGGAGCAAACAGCGCGGCGAATTCGACATTGCCAGTACCGACACGCAACAGCGAACAGTTCTCGCACGTGCAGCCGCCTTGCATGGCGGTCGATACCATCACGCATGGCATCGAGACCTTGACCCGCGGATCGAGCGCCGACACGACAAAGGTCTGCGTGCCGCCGCCACTAGCTCCGGTAACCCCGATTCTTTCGGGATCGACTTGATCCAGCGATTGCACGAAGTCGAGCGCGCGAATGGAATTCCAACTCTGCAGTCCCATTACCGATTGGACATGCGATTCTGCTTGCGGGCTGAACAGCCCCCAGTTTTCCGCGCGGTTCATCTCCGGCCGTTGCTTGGCGAAACGATGCGCCACTTCGTACGAGATCTGCTGGCAGTCGGCGTAGCCAATCATGTCGTAGTGAAACACGACGCAGCCCATTCGCGCCAGGTGCACGCAGCGGGCTTGCAGCGGGCTGTGGGCGCTTTCATCGAATTTTTCCGCGCCGACACCCACCTGCTGGCGTGCCGTGGCCTCGCCAGCATCGTAGAATCGGCCGTTGCTCCAGTGCCCATGGGGACACAGCACGGCGGGGACTTTGCCCTTGGCATTTTTGGGACGATACAGGCTGCCGGTCACGTAGAACCCAGGCATACTTTCGAAATAAGCTCTTTCAACGGTGTAGTCACCTTGATCGATCTTGCCATGAATTACGGCGTTCAGCGGAGTCTTGGTCGGCAGCGGCCACAAGCCTAGCGATACCAACATGCGGCGGCGAACCTGATTGGCTCGTTTTTCCCATTCAGCGGGCGACTTGGCCGGTTCGAATGGAAAGTAACCGTTCAGATCCTTCAGTGGCTTTAAACGCATGTCGTTGGGACGCTGGCCCTCGGGCAACACGCGCGGCGTTTCGCCCTGTGCCATGGAATCAGCGCTGGAAACCAGCAGGAGGATGAGAAAACAAGTCATTCGCAAACCGGAGGGAAATTGGGGCGGGAGCGGTCGCATGGATTCGCTTTCGTCAAAGGGATAGGAGCGGAAGTTGCTTGTAGTTCCGAGATCAACTTGAACAGCAACTACTTCAGCGGCGTGAGCTTGACATTCCGATAGTGGATCAGAGCCCCTTCGGATTGCAAGGCGATCGCGCCTTTGGTCACGGAGCAATTGGTCGCTTCGTTGACCAGATCGTCGTTGACGAAAACGCGAATCTTGTCGCCCTGGCAAGTGATTTTCATCGTGTTCCATTCGCCAATGGGCTTCTCGGAGTCATCGGTCAGGTTGAGGTGACGGCGGCCCTTCTTGCGGCTCTCTTCGTCTTTGACGTCCAGTTCCGTGCCGATCACCCAAAAGTCGCCGGCGTTGCGCCGAAACAGTTGCACTTCGATCGACTTGGGCCACAGGCCGAGGGCCATGGGAGTGGTCGTGTGGACGAGCACGCCATTGTTCCCGCCGTCGGTTCCCGCGGGCCATCGCCACTCAAGTGTCAGTTCGTAGTTTTCATATTCGTCGACCGTGCGCAAATAACCGACGGGACGTCCTTGGCAAACCAAGATGCCGTCCTCGACGCTCCACACCTTGCTGGCGGGTGTTTTCTTGTCTTCCGTGCGACTCTTTCGATCCCACAAAAAGTGCTTCCAACCCGTGAGGTCCTTGCCGTTAAACAGCGAAACCGTCTTTGAGTTTTCTTCGGCGGCGACTGGTGTTACCAAGATGACAAGAGAGAGTAGCAGTAAGAGAGCGCTAGATGTACGCATGTTGGATTTCCGGAATGAAGGCTCGACTGGGACCCAATGGGGAAGAGCGGACCGACCGCCTTCCATCAGGCGAGTCTAGCAGCGCGGTGGGCCGGAAACAACGAAAACGCCCTCGTCAGACAGGCTGAATCGAGGGCGTCTCGTTCGGCGACTGGGCCACCTAGTATTTGCCTAGGCCAGTACTTTGGTGACCACGCCTGAACCAACGGTCCGGCCGCCTTCGCGGACAGCAAATCGCTGGCCGTCTTCCAAGGCAATCGGCTGGAGCAATTGCACTCCCAGGTGCACGCCGTCGCCCGGCAGTGCCATGTCGGCACCGATCACCTCGGTCGTGCCGGTGACGTCGGTGGTGCGGAAGTAGAACTGAGGCGTATAGCCCTTGAAGAACGGCGTGTGACGGCCGCCTTCTTCCTTCTTCAACACGTACACCTCGGCCTCGAAACCGGTTTGCGGCGTGATCGAGCCTGGTTTGGCGAGCACTTGGCCACGCTGCACCTGGTCGCGAGCCACACCGCGCAGCAAGCAACCGACGTTTTCGCCCGCCTGGCCTTCGTCCAATTCCGAACCAAAGGCCTCGACCTGCGTCACCACGGTGCCGCGCGACTCGGGTACCAGACCAACGATCTCCACCGAGTCGCCACCGCGGACGATTCCTTGCTCGATCTTGCCGGTCACGACGGTGCCGCGGCCGACAATGGAAAACACGTTTTCGATCGGCATCAAAAACGGCTTTTCAACGTCGCGCTTCGGATTGGGAATGTACGTATCCAACGCGGCCAACAGCTCGTCAATGCAACCGCTTGCCGAAGCGTCGGCTGGATTGTCGTGCGCCAGCTTGGCCGAACCACGCACAAACGGCACCTCGTCGCCCGGGAAGCCATGTTGCGAGAGCAGTTCGCGCAGGTCCATTTCGACCAGCTCGATCAGCTCCGGGTCGTCCACCAGGTCGCACTTGTTCAAAAAGACAACCAGATAGGGCACACCCACTTGCCGGGCCAGCAACACATGCTCGCGCGTTTGCGGCATCGGCCCATCGGCGGCCGACACCAACAACACCGCGCCGTCCATCTGCGCCGCGCCGGTAATCATGTTCTTGATGTAATCGGCGTGGCCGGGACAGTCGACGTGCGCATAGCTGCGTTCCGCCGTTTCGTACTTGACGTGCGACGCGATGACCGTCACGGTCTTGTTCTTGTCGCGCACAATGCCGCCACGAGCAATGTTCTCGTACGACTTGTACTCGGCCAGCCCTCTGTCAGACTGCACTCGCAAAATCGCCGAGGTTAGCGTGGTCTTGCCATGGTCGATGTGACCAATAGTTCCGACGTTGACATTTGGTTTGGTACGAAGAGTCTCCTTGACCACAGTAGTCCTCCTTTCATGAGGGTGAGAGAAATGGAGACAAGAAGCGGAAAACCGCCCACGAAGCACGGCCAAGTCACGGCCTGCGAGGCCGCAAAATAGCGGGCTCGCGGCGGATCAGCGCCGAACAGCGTTTTTTCATTCATCCAGCGCGCACCGAGAACGCTCCTTCATCTTTCCGCTGGATGCGCGGATCAACGAGTGGGTCGCGGCAGGAAGCCGCCCCGAAAGAGTACCCAGGAGGCGCTCGCTGTGAGAGTGACAACTTTGCGGGATGCCAGGTTCACGAACCCCAGTCGCCCGCCATCGATCTCGTAGGTCGTGGCGGTCTCTTTGACCGCTTGCCGGCATAGTGATATCTTGAACAACGTCGAATCCGCGAATTCTTGTCGCATCATTCCAGGTAACTCCCATGAACAACTACTACGCCGATCATTCCGAGCCACCTACGCACCGCCAGCCTAATGACGCCATGAAGGTCGTATTGATCGTGGTGGCGAGCGTGGCGGTGGTGTTTTTGCTGATGTGCGCGGGCATCTTTGCGATCGGTTTTGTTGGCTTTCAAGCGACACGGCAGGAGATCACAGCCCGGCAGGACGAGCTTCGGGCACGGCGCGCGGTAACGGGCTCGGCGTACGAGGCCCAACAGTATCAGTTTTTCGTCAACTCAGGTGACTATTCCGCCGCCTTGCAGCAGATGAACGCGGCCCTTGATGCCAATCCGGAGGACGCCAATTCGCACAACAATAAAGCGTGGTTGCTTTGCACTTGCCCCGTCGAAGAACTCCGCGATGGGATGTTGGCCATCGTGCACGCTAAGCAAGCCTGTGATTTGACCGACTACAAGAATGAAATGTTCCTCGACACGCTGGCCGCCGCTTACGCGGAGACAGGCGATTTTGACGAGGCAGTTCGCTGGCAGCAAGAAACGATCGCGATGCAGCAACCCGGCGACTACTCATTTCAAGAATACCAGGACCGGCTGAAACTCTATCAATCCGGGCAGCCTTATCGAGAAGGGGTCGTCCCGCCGGGTTCCGAATATCCCGATAGTTCCTCCGCCACAAGCCAAGCGAGCAGCACGGAACCGAAGGAAGCGGAACCAACCGGTGAGACACCAATCGATGTCGACTCGATCGGCACCAACCCCAGCTTGCCTGACGAAAGCAGCACCGATCCGCCGACCGGAACGGAGTCCGAGCCTGTTCCGGCCGACGACTAATTGACCGAGCGTCAACTTTTTCTTCCTTGGCTCTGGCGATTCCTTGGGTGGCGAAAAGACCGTTTTCGTCCCGCGCAGTTTCGCGAACACATTGCTGGGATGGCTGCCGAATCCTAAGATGTTAAGTAGAGGGGCGACGATTCGAGACGGAGACGGCAGTCATGGTGCGACGGCATACGGTGGGACTCTTTGTCGTTATAGCGGTTTTGACGATTAGTCGATCCGCGCCGGCCCAGGTCACCGCCGAGAAAGTGCGCGACTCCATCGAACGCGCACGCGAATATCTGATCGATCAGCAGGTGAAGATCGCGGGCGGTGGAAGATGGCCCGAACATCCGGGCCAGCCTGGCGGCGTCACTTCGCTTTGCACACTGGCTCTCATCAACGCCGGCGTGGCAACGGACGATCCGGTGATTCAGCGAGCGCTGAATTATTTACGCACGCTCAATCCGCAGATGACCTACGCCACGTCGCTGCAAACGATGGTCTTCTGCGCGGCTGATCCCGACAAGAACATGCTGCTGATCCGTCGCAACGTGCAATGGCTGGAGGATGTGCAAATCGATCGTGCCGCTGATCGTCGGCGGGGATCGTGGGCCTATTCCGACCGGCGTGGCAACGGCGACAATTCGAACACGCAATTCGCGCTGCTGGCGCTGCACGAAGCAAGTCAAGTCGGCGTCGACGTGCGCCAGCGCACTTGGCAATTGGCACTCGACTATTGGCTCTCCTGTCAAAACACGGACGGCTCGTGGGGCTATTTCAAAGGTCAACCGGCCACCGGCAGCATGACCTGCGCGGGCATTTCGTCGTTGATTATCACGATCGAAAAGGTGGACAAATACAACCGCGATTCGCGGGTCGATGGCAGCGGCGTTCACTGCTGTGGGGGCGGATCGGAAATCGGCGACGTACGATCAAAACTCGAACGGGCCATTACTTGGTTGGGCGAACATTTTTCAGTCAGTCACAATCCGTGTCCGCCCAGGCTGCGTGCTTCGTTGGGGAAAGCTCATTTGAAGTATTACCTGTACGGTATGGAACGCGTCGGGCGGCTTTCGGGCCGGCGCTTTTTGGGAGGCGACGACTGGTATCGGCGCGGCGCGGAAGAGCTGGCCAGCGACGCCGCTCAGGATCGGCTCACGGGCGGTTTTTTTGGCAGTGGCCACGCCGAACGCGACCCCCGCATCGCCACTTCGTTGGCGCTCCTGTTTCTGTCCAAGGGCCGCCGGCCAGTGGTGATGGCCAAATACAAACGTGGCCGGAGCCGCGATTGGGATCTGCATCGCCGGGGCGTCCACAATCTGACCCACACTTTGCAAAAGCGCTGGCGGCAGCCGCTGACCTGGCAGACGATCGACGCCGATGTCGCCACGGTCGACGATTTACTGGAAACGCCCGTGCTGTTTATCAGCGGCAGCAAGGATCTTGAACTAACCGCGGAACACAAATCCAACCTGCGCGAATACATCAACCAGGGTGGTTTCATCTTTGCCGAAGCGTGCGATGGCGAAGGCTGCGACGGCGCCCAGTTCGATCGTAAGTTTCGGGCGCTGATGGCGGAACTGTTTCCCGACAGCACGCTGCGTCAATTGCCTCCCGAACATCCGATTTGGTACTCCGAGCGAAAAGTCGTGCCGACCGAAGAGCGCTGGCTGTGGGGTTTGGACGCCTGCTGCCGCACAAGCGTAATCTACTGTCCGGCCAACCTGTCGTGCTATTGGGGGCTAAATCGTTTGGGTCGCAAGAAGGAGTATGCCGCCAAGATCGAACAAGACATCCAGCTCTGCGAGGCGATCGGCCATAACGTGCTGGCCTACGCGACCAATCGGGAAGTGAAAGCCAAACTAGAACGTCCCAAGGCGGTGACCAGCGATCTGCGTACCGACGCTCGCACGCGCGGCCGTCTGCTCGTTCCCAAGCTGAGCCAC
>JAJDEH010000199.1 GCA_029259935.1 Planctomycetota bacterium | reverse complement strand
CGCGAATGGCGGCCCCTTGTTACACCGCCCGTCCAGGAACTTGCCAGAAAACGCGGACTTCAAGTTCAGAGAAGGCTGGATCGTCGCGATTTACTAGTCACTGGCGCTTACAATCGTCTAGAATAGGCCCACTCTCAACTCGCCCCCCACCCCCCCCAAGGGCAAATCATGAACACGAGTAAAATCTCGCGGCGTGCCATGTTCTCGCCGCTCATGCTGGTTCTTATTGTCGCTGGAGCCATCGAGACACGCGCCGCCAAACCGCATCAGCACGACCATGGTAAGCACAAGCATGTCGAGTTCAGTCTGCGTTCGGTAAAGAGTGGCAACTGGTCGGATCGCAACATCTGGCAGCCGGCGCGATTGCCCGGCAAGGGCGACCGAGTGCTCATCAGCCCTGACACGAGTGTTGTGTACGACGCCCGGGGCAAGGAAGTCATAAGGCTGATCCAAGTCGTCGGCAAGCTAAGCTTCGCCCGCGACCGAGATACTCTGTTGAATGTCGCCTTGCTGAAAGTTCAAAAAAGCAGCGAGTACTCGGAGAGCGGTTTTGCGTGTGATTTCGAAGGTGTTAACATTGCCGGTGAGCCTCAAGGACCGTTGGCGGGCGACTTGCCGACGCTGGAAGTCGGCACGTTGGAAAATCCAATTCCGGCCCAATACACGGCGCGGATTCGGTTGCATTATCTCGAAGGGATGGACAAGAACGATGCTCCGGCCGTCGTCTGTTGCTCGGCCCGGATGGACTTGCACGGCGCGCCGCTCAGCCGCACTTGGGTGAAGCTTGGTGCCGATGTCCAACCCAAGGACGCGTCGGTGATGCTGAGCGAAGAGGTAACCGGCTGGCGCGTTGGTGACGAAGTGATCGTGACCGGTTCCAAGCACCAATATCGAAACCGCACGTTCCGCGACAATCCGGACAGCGTCGGCACGGAGAAGCGAAAAATCACGAAGATCGAGGGCCGCACGCTTCATCTCGACAAACCGCTCGAATACGAACATTTCGGATCGGGAGAGTTCCGCAGCGAAGTCGCCAACTTGTCGCGCAACGTCGTCATCGAAAGTGCCGACCCCGCCGGAGTGCGCGGCCACACCTTGTACCACCGATTCAGCCAAGGTGGCATCAGCTACGCCCGCTTCGCCCACTTGGGAAAAGAGAATGTGCTAGGTCGTTACTCGATCCACTTCCACTTGGTCGGCGATACGATGCGTGGCAGCGGCGTGATGGGGGCGGCGATTGTCGATTCCCACAATCGCTGGGTTACGATCCACGGGACCGAGTACTTAGTTGTGCGGGATTGCGTCGGCTACCAAAGCGTGGGACATGGATACTTCATGGAAGACGGTACCGAGGTTTACAACCTGCTGGATCGAAACTTGGGCGTGCAGGCCTTTCGCGGCAAGCGGCTTCCCAAGCAGGTGTTGCCATTCGACCCGAACGACGGTGGAGCATTTTGGTGGTCCAACGGCCGCAACACACTGACCCGCAACGTGGCGTGCGAAAATGACGAGTACGGCTATCGCTACGACAGCCAGAAGCGGAGCAACTTCGACAGCAATCTGCCCGTGCGGACCGCCGCCGGCAACTACGAAGAGGTCGACATTCGCACGATTCCAATCTCGCGATTCTCGGCAAACGAATCGCATACCGAGGGCTTGTATTCGGTCGCCGTCGCCGGCACGGATGGAGTTGGCCCCGATACTCGTCACCCGCATCGATTGAGCAATTTGAAATTGTGGCAAACCCATTACGCGTTGCGGGCCGAACTACCGACGATGTTGGTTGAAAACGTCCACATCGATCACGCGGCCTACGGCATCTATCGACCGTGGTTCGAGAATCACGTCTACCGCAATCTGCATATTGCTCACACCTCCACCGAGCCCTTTAATCGCGGGCTGGACGACCGCAGTCTGCAGTATGGCACGATTACCGTCGATGGCTTGACGTTCTCTGGTCTCGGCTACGGCGGTCGCATGCCGCTGATTCAAATGAGCGCCAACAATGCCAGCGGTGATGCCGAGTCGCACTTTCGCAACGTCAAGGCGGTCGACCGGCAACGTGACGACCGCTGGCCGCTAATGAACCTGGGTGGCGGTCCGCGGCTCACGCCCAGCACCGCCAAGGGCGTTCCCTATTATTTGCATGACTACTTTGGCAAGGGACTGCACGCCAAAATCGTCAGCACGCGGGCCAAGGATTTATTAAGCGACGGCAACGAGTATCGCAAAGAGCCGCCACTAACAGGCGACGAGTCAGTCGTCGCGTCGGTTAAGGGAGTCGAGTTCCCCAAGGTACTCGACCCAATCGACGACCTACCGCCGGCAACGATCATCCTGGCGATGCGTCGCGAACAAGACAAGCTCTTCGTTTCGGGCGTCGCCCACGATGACGGCGAGATCGCCTCAGTCGTGGTAAATGGCCAACCGGCGCGTCTGACGACAGCAACACCGGGTGTCACGGATTGGCAGATTACGCTCGACCTGCCTAAGGACGGCACGCTCTCGGCTCACGCCCAGGACAAAGCCGGCAACGTCGAGAAAACGCCCCATCGATTGCGCTGGTCCAAGAACCAAGGCCTGAAAAAGACCGCATCGGTTCGATAACGGTGCGTTAGGACGTCCGACAAGGCCTGGAACTCCGAGCCCCAACCAACGGGGCACCGCTTCCTAGCCGGCCTTTCTGCGCGCGGGACTCCGGCGTGAACGAGTCGCGATCATCGGAACGGTCGCTGGCTGCTTGTTCAGTTGACTGACCGCGCGCAGCGCTTCGTCCACGGCCTCGGAAACGTGACGCAACGGAATTCCCGCGTGGGCCAGTTTATCTCCAGACAGCATGCAATTACTGCGGCCCGTGGTTGCCACCTCGCCCAGAAGTTCAGGTGGCAGACATTCGAATTGGTGGCTGGAGTCGACCAAGTCGCGATATCGGTGCATCACGTCGAGGGGCGAAATCGTGCCAGGATTCACGATGTGATAGATGCCCGTCGCCCGTCGTTCAATCAAGGAACCAGCGGCTCGGACAAAATCCGGCAAATAAGTAAGCGAGTTTCGCGCGTCGAGTACACGGCGATAGCCTTTCAATCGATTGATCAGATTGCGAGGATGATTCGACCCGTCGAAAGGCATGCGAATACGAAGAATGAGAACCGGATGTTCGACGAGCGCTTGGTCGGCAGCATATTTCGTCAGCGAATAATAGCTGCCAAAGTAATTCGACGGATCGTCTTCGCCGAATCCAAGGCCGCCATTGTCTCCACGATAAATACAGCCCGATCCCATGTGAACGAGGTAGATATCGCGAGCCAGGCATTGTTGCATCAATACCAATGGCCCGGCCACATTGGCCAGCGCCGTTTCCGCACGATGCGATTCACACCAATCGATATTCGGCCGACCCGTCTTACCGGCGCAATTGACCACGACCGAGGGCCGACGCGCATCAAGTTCGCGGGCCACTTGATTGGCATCCGTAATATCGACCGACGAACTTTGCCAAGTGGGCTGGGCCGAGATCAATGAACTTCCAATGTAACCCTTCGCGCCAAAGACTAGGGCGTTCATGTATTCTCCTTCAAACTGCGGCATGGATGGCCGTTGTGGCCACGCATTATGCACGCTTGACGGAGCTACACGAATGGCAATTCAGATAGCAAACGCTTGCTATCACTTTGGGCAGGCAACTTCCGTCATTTTCATCGCAAGTTGCAATACGCGATTGCAAAGAGATCTCTTATCTGGCCAACTCGTCGTGACTGAGTACCTCGATGAGTACGCGATTAATTCGGCGGTGTGTCGCATCGGTGACCGCGATCCGGATGCCGTTTTCGACAATCGACTCGCCCGCTTTGGGAATGTGGCCCAAGCGGTGCAGCAGCAAGCCGGCAATCGTGTCGTATTGATCGGACTCCTGAATTTCGAGTTCCAATTCCTCATTAATCTCGTCCAAATGCGCTTGCCCTTGCACTTCGGCGGTCGAGTCGTTGATACGAACAATTTCCGCCTCCTCGTCCCGATCCGATTCATCAACGATTTCGCCCACGATCTCTTCCAACACGTCCTCAATCGTGACGACGCCCGCCACCGAATCGTACTCGTCGACCACGATTGCCAGATGGCTGCGCGTGTTCAGGAACTCCTGCAGCATGTCGTTCACGGCCTTGGTGGCGGGGACCGACCAGCGCGGGCGCAGCAGTTCGCGCAATGAACGACGGGTTTCATCTGGCGGCTTGGCCAGTTCCGCTAGAAGATCCTTGACGAACAGCACGCCCACGACATTGTCCAATTTCTCTTCGTAGACCGGCAAGCGAGTCCGGCCCGCCTCGATGACGAAACGAACGATTTCATTCCACGGCATGCCGATTTCGAGGGCATCGACGTTGGAACGCTGCGTCATGATCTCCGAGACATCGGTATCCTCCAAATCGATGACTCCTTCAATCATTTCGCGGGCATCCGCTTCCAGCAGTCCTTCCCGGTGTCCGGCGGTCACCACCGTGCGAATTTCATCTTCGAAGTACTCTTCGTCGTGTTCTTCATGTTCCGGTTTTCCGGCGAGCCGCCGAGTCAGCGCATCGACGAATTCGACGCCCACCGTCAGCGGCCGCATCGCTTGGCTGGCGGTCTTCCACAAGATCCAGCCGTGGCACAGACAGACAGGCGCCCAGATCCTGGAAAACGTCCACGGAATCCAGACATTGGTGGCGAGTAACAACACGGTCACGGACGCGGCCGTCATCATGCCCAGCCATGGCAGATTCACCGCGCCGGTCTGGCCAGCATATCGGTCAACCAACCAAGCGGCTCCCGCGCAAAAGAACAGCACGCACCCCAGTACCTGCAGACACTCGACGCCTAACGCGACCGCGTCGTGTTGGTCCAGGATTTCGTCGAATCGTTCGTCCTTATTGTGACGCTGACAAACCTCTTCCAATTCGTGCGACGAAAAGTTGCGCAACGAACGGACGCCCGTGGCCGCAATCGCCGCGACCGCCAGGCCGCTCGCCGCTAACACGATGAACATGGCCAAGGTCAAGACGGTGGATCCTCGCCTAAATGATGATCGGGCAACGATCCACACGAAGCGGAGGTCCCCAAGGTGTCGTTGACATCGTGAACGACGCGAGCTTCAAAATGGTCCAAGAAATATCGCTCACGCGACCGCATCGCGGCGCGCTCCTCGTCGGTGTGGTCATCGTGGCCGACCAGGTGCAGCGCGCCGTGAATTACATACAACAACAGTTCGTCCTCCAACGAACAGGCCGATCCGACAACCACCTGGGCCGCCGTCGCGGCGCACACGACTATCTCGCCTTCCAACTGATCGCCTTCCCGACCGAACAGAAAACTCAGCACGTCGGTTGGGTAGTCGTGTTGCAGATAGTCGCGGTTGAGCTGGTGAATCTGGGCAGTCCCCACTACGGCAATGCTGACGCTGGCGTTGCGAATCCCTTCTTCCTCAAGCACCTTCCGTACGGCCGCGACCAAGCGTTGCTCTCTGAAAGAGAAATCCGTCTGATTGTTCGCCAGTTCTACCTCGATCACCGTTTTATGCCGAATGTTGTTTGTCGGGATAAGAAACACGACCGTGATACACGGCGGTCAACGACTTTACCAGGCTCTCTTCAACGGCCGCCAACTCCTTGAGCGTCAGGCCGCATTCGTCGAATTGATCGTCCAGCAAACGCTTCATGGCGATTTCATGAACCAGATTCTCGATGCGCGCCGGAGTCGGTTCGACCAGAGTCCGGCTGGCACTTTCGCAAGCATCGGCCAACATCATCACGCCCGCCTCTTTGGTCTGCGGCTTGGGGCCCGGATAGCGGAAACTGGCCTCCTCGACCGCGCCGCCGTTGGGATCTTCCTCGTTCTGCTTTTCGGCTTGCCGATAGAAGAACTCGACCAACGTCGTGCCATGATGCTGCTCGATGAAGTTGATAATCGACTGGGGCAGATTGTGCTGCCGGGCCAGATCGGCCCCATCCTTCACGTGGGCGATAATCACCAGCGTACTCATCGCCGGCACCAGCGAATCATGGCGATTGACGCCCTGGTCTTGATTTTCGATGAAGTAGGCGGGCTTCAGCATCTTGCCGATGTCGTGAAAATAAGCGCCTACACGCACCAACAATCCGTTGGCGCCGATCGCGTCCGCCGCCGCCTCGCCAATCGAAGCCACATTGATCGAATGGTTGTGAGTACCCGGAGCACGCCTTACAAGTTCTTGCAACAACGGATGCGACTGATCGCCCAATTCCAGTAGGCTTATGTCGGTTTGCACGTCGAACATACGTTCTATGAACGGCAGCAAGCCGGTCATCAGCACTCCAGCCAAGAAAGCACACGATCCGGTCCATAGCGCGCTTCTTACCAGGCCCCACTCGGGACTCTCCCAAATCGTTCGCGTCGCGTCGGCCGGCAAAAACTCCGCTCCAAAGGCTTGACTGGCGACAATGTTCACGCCGATGGTCGTCAACATGGCGACCACGCCCGCGCCCAAACCAACATAGATCAACTTGGTTCGGCTTCGAATCCGATCCAACAATTGGATCACCGTCGACACGGTGGCAATCGCGATCACGAGTTGGACAATGCCCTGGCCCAGTGACAACGTAATCAGCAGTACCACGGATGACGTCAGCAGTAACGCCATTTCGCGCCGATAGACGATCGTCAGGATCATGCTGAACAGCACCAATGGAACTAGTTCCATCTGCCAACCACGAAAGAAAATCACGCTTGTCAGAGCCACCGTCAGAGCCACGATCACCAACAAAGTCGCCAGACGGCGCGTATTGGCGAGCAACTCGGGTTCGCGATAGAAGACGAAAAAACCACATAGACTGTACAGCGCGATATACATGCCGAAATCGGCGAGGAAATGGGTCAGGTATTCGCCAGCCGTCATGTTGGCCGTAAGCTCGTTGTACTCGGCCGTTAACAATTCAATGTCGTCTTTATCGAGCGACTGTCTCGCATCCGCGAGTTTTTCCCCTGGGCTGATGGTCTTGATTACCATCTCCACACTGTTCTTCTCCAATTCCCAGGCGTCGTCGCTTTCCTCCTTGTCGTACTCCAGGGTCACTGGCAAGGGCGAGGTGTTCAGCCAGGACAACACATGCTCGGTGGCCGTCTCGGCATCCTGATTGGAGACCATCGCCGAAGTGAATTCCTGGGAAAGTTTGACACGCAACGACTCGATCGCTTCGCTAATTCGGACATCCTTGACTTCGACTTCTTCCAATCGCTCGGGATTGCCCACCGGGTGAACACGAATGAGGGTTGGGTTGCCGGCCGTCTTGGTCTCTTTGAGAAAACCGCGATTCGTGTCTTTCAACAATCCGTGACTCTCGAAGTCATCAAAGGCCCGTTTGAGGATCTCTTCAAATCGTTCCAACTCGGGGTCGGTGGCGAACGCCTCGCGGAAACGCAGAAACATCATTTCCTGTTGGCTCGCCTCTTCCAACTGGTCATCCGTAAGAAATTTTTGCCAAACCGTGGCTTCAAGCTTTTCGAACGATTCCGAGCGAATGATCTGCGATACCTGATCCTTGAGCCCCTGTCGCAGTGAAATCAATTCTTGGGGATTGTTGATATAGATCGAAATAAACTCTACCGCGCGGCGTTCTTTCAGTTCCTCCGTTGCTTCTTCGTCATCCTGGCTGAACTGGACGCGGGCGACAATATCTCGCGCGGGGACGTCGCCTTCTCGGTATGCGAACGGGGGCCGCCAGCCCATCGTGCAGAGCCACATCAGTAGCGCGGCCAGAATGCACAGCCCGATTCTGGTGAGTACATCGCTGCGGCGAAGCGTTCTCACGAGCCGAGCGAATTGGCCGGGCGGCAACGTCAATTCCGATCGATGCCGTTTCGAACTGCCGGAAGACATCATGGCCTTAGTGCCGCCTTTCCGGCTGCGTGTCGTATGCCTTGACGATCTTTTGCACGATCTCGTGGCGTACGATATCTTTCTCGCTCAGCTTGACAATGCCGATGCCTTTGATGTCTTTCAGCCGATTCAGCGCGTCGTTCAGCCCACTACGGGCGTTCGCCGGCAAGTCGACTTGAGTCACGTCGCCCGAGACAACGATTTTCGAATCGTGCCCCATCCGCGTGAGAAACATTTTCATTTGCGAAACGGTCGTGTTCTGGCCTTCGTCCAGGATGATGAAGGCGTCGTTCAGCGTACGGCCGCGCATGTAAGCCAGCGGGATGACTTCAATCACGTCTTGATCCATCAGCCGTTTGACCTGATCGAAGTCAACCATTTCGTGAAGCGCGTCGAGCAGCGGCCTCAAATACGGATTGATCTTGGCCTGCAGATCGCCGGGCAGGAAACCAAGGCTCTCGCCCGCTTCGACCGCCGGTCGCACCAGCACGATCTTACGTATGAGCTGGTGCTTGAGCGCCTCGATGGCCATTGCCACCGCAAGATATGTCTTGCCGGTTCCAGCGGGTCCGATGGCGAAAATCACATCGTGCTTACGAATGGCGTCGACATATCTTGCTTGGCCGTCGGTTCGCGGCCGCACGGGGCGTCCTACTTGAATGACGTCAATCGTGCCCGAAGCCGACGATGCATCGTTGCCGGTTACTTGGTCCACCGTCTGTTGCACTTCTTCGACGCGCAGCACCCCGCGCCGTTCGACCTGCGATTTGAGCCGCTCGAGGATCTCGGTCGCCTGCGCGACGGCCGGTTCATCACCGGCAACCCGAATCTCCCCGTCACGATGCGTTATCGCTACACTCAGCGCGTCGCGAATGGTGCGTAGATGTTGGTCCTGAACGCCGAACAGCGGTAAGATCAGGTCGGGTTCGACCGGTGAAATTGTGGACTCTGCCATATATCCGCAGGGGAACGTTGCCCCCTGCTGTAAACAAGATTGCTTCCTAATTACAACTATACCGAACTTTCGAGCTCGGAGACCAGTCTCAGCTTGCGGATTTCACGTAACCCGCACTCCGTTAAGTACTTATCACCCTGCGGTAATCTTTGACGCCGAACTTGGCGGCCTAAGCGGGGCACTCACGAGTTTGTAACATACGCCGTTGTAGGCGGTGGGAGAACCGACTTGGCGATCCCCTGCCCGTGTAACCGTTAATTGTACGCGTAGGACGTCAACACCGGATAGTGCGCGGAATCGGTCGGGCACGATTGCCTAGCGGCAAGCTCCCAAGTATCGAACTTCGACAAGGCCGCGAGTTAGTGTCCAGGCGGCCCAACCAGTCCGATCGACCAACAAACATAAGCCGCCGGGGCCGCCACCATGACCGAGTCGAACACGTCCAGCGTTCCGCCCAGCCCGGGCATCCAACTGCTGGAATCCTTCCGGCCGCAATCTCGCTTGATCAGCGATTCGGCGAGGTCTCCCATCATGCCGGCCAAGGCCAAAATCAAGCCATATAGAATCGACGCCCAAATCGGCGGAATGTTCGCGTTAGCTCCGACAATCCACGGAGCCAAGAATTGAAAATAGGCCCACGATGCCAAACACGCCGCAACCAATCCGCCGATCACGCCCTCGACGGTTTTGCCGGGACTGAGCCGGGGCGACAACTTGGTCCGCCCGAACATTCGCCCCACCGCATACGCGCCGGTGTCGGAAAGCTTGACGATGGTCGGCACGGAAATCAAAGCCGCCAAGCCCCAAGCGTTATCATGCATCACTCGCAGCGGCACCAAGAAACTCATCAACAGCCCTACATAGCACATCGTCAACACCGCCGCCGCGACGTTGATAATCACTCCGCCCGGTTCCTTGAAGCGGAGCATCTCGCCGGTGAAGGCCAGCCCGACTCCTAGAGCCAGCCCAAGCATCGGCCAGCCTAAACGTCCGAACGGGCAATCGGGCGGATAGTCCTTCCAATAGACGGGCACGCAAGCCAAAATGATGACCGCCATGGTCCCCAGGTAAACGGTCCATGGCACGGGCCGCACCTGCTGCGCGGCCAGCATCGAGAGCATCTCGCCCGTCCCCAGAAAAACGATCAACCACAGCAGCGGACCAAGCCAAAACCCGGGCCGCTCGAAGTTCCGGTTGAAGTCCAACCACATGATGGCCAGCGTCATCGAGATGATAATCGCCGAAGTAAGCAATCGCCAACGCAGCAAACCTGTACTCCTTTACGGATTCAAGCCGCCGAAACGGCGTTCCCGACTGGCAAAGTCGCGAATGGCTTGATGTAAGTCCGTTTCTTCAAATTCGGGCCAACACTTTTCGGTGACCCACAACTCGGCGTAGCTGATCTGCCACAGCAGAAAATTGCTGATACGCATTTCGCCAGCCGTACGAATGAGCAAATCAGGGTCGGGCATGCCACGAGTATAAAGCCGCTCGGAAATCGATACTTCATCCAAGCCGTCTGGCGACAAGTGCCCTTCCTGGACGTCGGCCATCATTTCGCGCACGGCATCGATGATCTCGGCCCGCCCTCCGTAATTGATGGCCAGGCACAAGCAGGTTCCCGTATTCTCGGAACTGAGTTCGATGGTCTTGTCCATTTCGTGCTGGACACGGTCGGGAATGCCGGCACGGCGGCCAATCGTGCGGACCACGATGTTCTGCTTCATGATCGTCGAGCGCTCCTCGATCATGTACTGTTCCAGCAGATGCATCAGAAAATCCAACTCTTCCTGCGGCCGCTTCCAGTTTTCGCTCGACAGGCAGTAGAGCGAAAGTTGCCCGATATCCAGCCGGGCGCACTCTTCAACGGTGCGGCGAACACTGGCGACTCCGCGACGATGGCCTTCGATACGCGGCAGATTCTGCCGTTTGGCCCACCGCCCGTTACCGTCCATGATGACGGCAATATGTCGAGGACGCTGCTCCAAGGGAACGTCAAATGGCGCGGTCGCGTTGGTGGTGGCGGATTCAGACACGCGGTGACAGTTTCAGTTCAAGATCCGAGGGCGAAGAGGGGGAAAAATCCGAATATCGAAATCCGAAATCCGAAACAAATTCAAAATTCAAATGACAGAAACACTGCGACTTGGTTGTTTTGAACATTTGGATTTTCAATTTTGAATTTGTTTCGGATTTCGATATTCGGATTTCGAATTTCCAAATCATTCCATGGTGAAAATCGTCTGGTCGCGGTCCGGTCCAACGGAAACGATTTCGACCGGTCGACCTACAAGTTCGCTGATTCGATTCAAATATCCGGTCGCGTTGGCCGGTAAATCCGCCAGGTGGCGAACGCCCGTCACGTCCTGCTGCCAGCCGGGCAACGTTTCGTAAATCGGTTTCAGCTTCCGCAAGTCGTCGGCATGACTGGGGAAATGTTCGATGCGCTCGCCATCCAGTTCATAGGCCACGCAGATATTGATTTCAGGCAACTCGCTCAGCACGTCGAGCATCATCATCGAGAGTCCGTTCACGCCACTTAGCCGCGCCGTATAGCGAACCGCCACGGCGTCGAACCAGCCGCAACGGCGGGGCCGCCCGGTCGTCGTGCCATATTCGTTTCCCTTGTCGCGAATGTGCTGGCCGATGTAGTCATCCAACTCGGTTGGAAACGGCCCGCCGCCGACTCGCGTCGTATAACACTTGGTGACGCCGATAACTTTGTCGATCCAGCAAGGTGGAATCCCGGAACCGGCCGAAACACCCACGCCCGAACTGTTGCTGCTCGTGACGTAGGGAAACGTGCCGTGGTCGACGTCCAACAGCGCGCCCTGAGCGCCCTCGAAAAGCACTTTCTTGTCGGCTTCCACGGCGTCGAGCAAATAGTTCGTGGTATCGGTAACATACGGCTTCAGCCGTTCGGCGTAGCCTCGATATTCGTCATAAATCTGCTGGGCATCCAGCGGCGGATCCAGCGCCTTGCCGTTCATGCTGGCCAGCAGCCGGTGTTTGATTTCGGTGATGTGTTGGACCTTCTCGCGAAAGTCGTCGCGGTACATATCGCCCAAGCGAACGGCGAAGTTGCGGCCAACTTTATCTCGATAGCAGGGGCCGATGCCGCGCAGCGTCGTGCCGATCGCTTCTTGGCCGCCGGTCTCGGTCTCCTTTTCCATCGCCCGATCTTCCGCCATGTGCCAGGGAAAGACGACATGGGCCCGATCGCTGATCATCAGATTGTCGTCGACTCGTACGCCCCGACCCAGCAAGCCATCGATTTCGCCAATGATGGTGGGCGGATTGATGACCACGCCCGGCGAAACGACGTTCATGACGCCTGCGTTCAGAATGCCGCTAGGAATATGGTGCAGCTTGTAGGTCTGGTCGCCCACGACCACCGTATGGCCCGCGTTAGCGCCACCCAAAAAACGAACGACGATATCGTGGCGGGCGGTCAGAATATCAACCAGCTTGCCCTTTGCTTCGTCGCCCCATTGCAAGCCGATTACGCACAATCCGGACACGGCGAACTCCGTATTTTTTAAGAGAAGACCAAACAGGTAAGTCTAAGTCGAGGCCCCATTCGTGGCAAGCTAGGCAGAAAAGCCCGGCTTTTACGTCATGTTTTGGCGATACCAAAATGAATTCGCGACCGCCGAACCGACGGCCCAAAAACGCAAACAGACACAAGAATCAAACGGTTCAACCCTTTTCGTGCTATTTGGTGTTTTTTGTGGCTATCCAACTTCGGCGAGTTCTGGGACTGAACCATCTGGAACCGTTCGGCGTTTGAACCGAGAATAAAGGGTGATCGATGTCGGTAGGCGGTTCTCCGATCGCACGACGCAATTCTCACACCGAGGGATCAATGATGCGGACTTTCGTCGCAACCACGATTGCCTTCCTCTCGCTCTTGGCTTCCGCAATCGGCGCGGCCGAGTCCCGGCCCGTGGAAAATGCCGAGCAACGTTGGGCCATGGACGGCTCGGGCGGCTCGCCCGAGTTTACGCGTCACGTCGTGCCGTTGTTTTCCAAACTGGGCTGTAACAACCGCGCGTGCCATGGTTCGTTTCAAGGGCAGAGTGGGTTCCGTTTGAGCTTGTTCGGATTTGAACCGGGCGAAGACTTGAAGGAACTGCTCGAAAGTGACGACGACGGCGTGCGATTGAGCGTCGACCAGCCCGATGACAGCCTCGTTCTGTGGA
Source organism: Planctomycetota bacterium (assembly GCA_029259935.1). Next base: position 3,475 of record JAJDEH010000199.1, on the reverse strand, counting down.
AGCCCACGAATGAAGACGAGCACGAAGGCGGCCAGCGAATGAAGGTCGACAGTTGGCAACATCGCATGTTCCGACAGTGGATTGCCGACGGCGCGAAGTATGATCCGGCCGGTGCGGTGAAAATCACCCGTTTCGAAGTCTCGCCCTCGGAAGTCATCTTTAGCAGCGCGGATCAAAAAGCTTCGCTGCGGGCGATGGCCCACTTTACGGACGGATCGGTGGAGGACGTGACCGGGCTGACCGTCTTCTCCAGCAATGATGAAAGTGTCGCCACTGTCACGTCCGAGGGCGAAATCACCGTCATGCGCAAAGGCGACACGGCAATCGTTGCTCGATATTCCGGCGGAGTCGCCAGCACTCAGGTACTCGTTCCCGCGGCCGACAGCGGACAGCCGTTCCCGGTCACCTTCCCGCATAACAAGATCGACGAGTTCGTGGGGGCCAAGCTGCGCAAGCTAAACATTCACCCGTCCGAATTGTGCAGCGACGCGGATTTCATTCGCCGTGTTTACCTGGACGTTATCGGCATGTTGCCCACCGCCGAGGAAACTCGCACGTTCTTGAACGATCAATCGCCGGACAAACGAGTCAAGCTGATCGATCATCTGCTGGAGCAACCCGGCTACGCGCGGTACTGGGGCATGAAGTTCTCGGATTGGACCGGCAACAGCAAGTACATCAACAACAAGGCCATGCTGTCGAACTGGCTGTGGCAACAGTGGATCGAAGACAAGTTGGCGCGTAATGTGCCGTATGACGAAATCGTCTACGGTTTTGTCTGCGCGACCAGTTTGGAAGGCCGTCCGCGTGAAGACTTTCTAGCCGAAGCCGAAACGATCCTGCACAAGGCATCCGGGCGCTACAACTACGATGACGACCACATCTACGCGCGGCGGAGAACGAATGAACTGTATTGGAGCAACGTCGAACGCCGCAATCCGGAAACCATGGTGTTGCAAACCGCGAACTCGTTTCTTGGATTGCGGCTCGAATGCGCCCAGTGCCACAACCATCCGTTCGACCGCTGGACGCAGCGAGACTTCGAGCAGTTCAAATCGTTGTTCATGATGGTCAAGTTCTGCGATCCGGCGACGGGTGAAGAACGGAAGAAGGGAGGCGGTCGCGGATACGGGGTCGAATCGGTCGAGCCCGGCGTGACGTGGCGCTATGTGGGCACGGTTCGCAAGACGCCCCCAAAACTGCTGGGTGGGCCGGAAGTGCCTTATGTGGAAGGCGGTCCCGATGCTCGCGTCGAGTTGTGGAATTGGATGCGTGCGCCCGACAACCCCTTCTTCGCGCCGGCGTTTGTGAACCGTTTGTGGCATCATTATTTCGGCACCGGAATCGTTGACCCGCCGGATGACTTCAATCAGGGCAATCCGCCTTCCAATCCGCAACTGCTCGGTTGGCTGGCGAAGGAATTGGTCGACCACAAGTTCGACATCCAACACGTTCATCGACTGATTCTGAACAGCCGCACGTATCAGTTGTCGTGGGAGCCGAACGATTCAAATCGGCTCGACAAGAGAAACTTCTCACACTCGCAATTGCGGCGGATGCCCGCCGAAGTATTGATCGACGCCATCGCCGACGTCACGGGCGTGGCCAATAATTTCGGCCGTTTGCCGAAAGACTACCCGCACCGCGCGGTGGGGCAGGCGATGCCTTCGTTGCGGTACGGTTCGACGCGCGGCGGCTATCCGATGAAAATCTTTGGTCGCCCCGACCGCGAGAAGACATGCGACTGCGAACGGTCCAACGAACCATCGGTGGCCCAAGCACTTTATTTGATTAACGACCAGGAAGTTCTGACAAAACTTGACGATGCCAAGGGGCGTCTGCCGCAACTGCTGAAATCGATCGACGACGATCGAGAATTGATCGCCGAACTGTACTTGGCGGCATTGTCCCGCTTTCCCACCGATGAGGAACTGCGGATGCAGCTTGAGTATGTCAGCGCGGCTCCGTCGCGGGCCGCGGGAATGAAAGACGTCCTGTGGACTTTGTTGAACGTTCGGGAATTTGTGTTCAATCATTGATGAAACAGCCGGCGAGCGGGAAGCGTTAGCTTCCCGGTAATCCTCAACGAAACTGGCCGGTCCACCACCCAAATAACAACTCAAGTCAGACAGACTTGCATTGAAACCGCAAACCTAACACCTCGAAACCGGAAGGCTAACGCCTACCGCTCGCCGATCCTCATTTGGAAGGCAATCCCATGAATAAATACTGCGATCGAATCACACGACGCGACATGCTCCAGGCCGGCGTGGCGGGCGCATTTGGGCTCAACCTCGCCACCATGCTCCAACTCGATGCCAAGGAAGAAGTCGCCACCAGCGGCAAGAACGCCATCTTTATTTTCCTCACCGGCGGCCAGTCGCATATGGATTCGTGGGACATGAAACCGGACGCGGGCGAGATGAAGGGCGAGTTCGAGTCGATCGCCACGAACCTGCCCGAACTGCGAGTTTGCGAGCACATGCCCTACTTGGCCAAGCAGGCCGACAAGTACACCGTGATTCGCAACGTCTCCCATACTCAAGGCGCGCACAGCCCGGGCCAACGCTACTTGCAGACGGGTAATCGCAAGATTCCGTCATTGGAGTACCCCGATTACGGTGCCGTGGTCTCCGAGCAGCATCAATCGCCGCGTGGAGTTCCGCAGTATGTTCTTCTGCCCAGCGGCGGCAGTAACTCCGCGAGCTATTCGTCCGGCTATCTAGGAGTTGCGCACGGTCCCTTCACGGCGCTGGGCGACCCCAATGCAAAACAATACAGCGTGCGGGCCCTGGCCACTCCCGAGGGATTAACTTTGCAACAGGTCGAAGCCCGTCGCCAGTTGCTCAATCGGGTCGATACCCGATTTCGCGGCGCGGACATCGCCAATCAAGAAGTCGACGGCATGGACAAGTCGTACCAAAAGGCGTTCGACATCCTGCAATCCAAGACAGTCCGCAAAGCGTTTGATATCGACAGCGAGAAGCCGGCCATCCGCGACCAATACGGACGTCATTCCTTTGGCCAGTCTTGCTTGCTGGCCCGCCGGTTGGTCGAAGCGGGCACGCGCTGCGTGTCGATTTACAACGGCGGTTGGGACACGCACGAAAACAACTTTCGCGATCTGAAAAACACGCTGCTGCCGCCCTGGGATCAAGGACTGGCCGCGCTGCTTGCCGATCTGCACGACCGAGGCCTGCTGGATAACACGGTGGTCTGGTGTACCGGCGAATTCGGCCGCACGCCAAAGATCAACGATAAAGGAGCCGGCCGCGATCACTGGGCGCGGGCAATGAGCATGCTGTACGCCGGCGGCGGCATCCGCGGCGGCCAAGTGATCGGCGAAACGGACAAAACCGGGTCGGAACCGGTGGGCGATTCGTATTCGCCGGATGACGCGGCAGCCAGTTTTTACCGCGCCATCGGAATCGACCATCGGCACGAATACCATACGCCCGACGGCCGGCCCGTGCTG